>JBLIMQ010000048.1:0-28776 GCA_047638775.1 Flavobacteriales bacterium | reverse complement strand
TTAGCATTTTCACCAAAAAATTGAATTTTACTTCAAATCATAGTCTATTGGAATCGGGATGATATTTCGTGCACGTTCCTTAACTTCAGCTCCTTGCTCCGCAGCCTCTTTCGTCCGAATGAGCTCGTTCTCAAATACTTTTCGCTCAGTTATGTCGTAGTTAATACCAATCATTCGTTCAGGGTCGCCCAATTCATCATACAAAACAGTTGCAGTACCTTTTAATGAACGAGTTTCATTGCTAGGCGTAATTATTCGAAACTCAGTATCAAACTTTTCACCCCCTGACATAGCTGCAGCTAATTGGTTGGACGTATCTGTCACATCATCAGGATGAATTGAATCAATCCAATCGTCGGTTAAGCCTCGAAACTCTTTCGGGTCTTTATCGTAGAGTTTGAACATCCATTCGTCCCAAATTAAAGTATTCTCTAGAGGACGATATTCCCAAACACCGATACCCAATGAATCAGTCGCTAAGCGAAAACTTTCATTCAAACCCTTAAGTTCTTTCTCCGCAGATTTTGCCAAACTTAAATCTTCCACAGAAGCAAAGAAACCCATCACCTCACCGTCACTACTATATTCCGGCGTATAGGTCGCGCTAACATAAAAGCTTTGACCATGGCGATCGTGAATTTCCATTTCATAGCTACAAAATTCACCGGATAACGCCGAACGCATATAAGGCAATACCGCCATATAGCTTTCTTCACTATAACTAAATTTAACCGGATTATTTATAAATAAACTGAGTGATTCACCGTACCATTTCTCGAAGGCCTTATTCGCAAAGCGGTAGATGTAATCCTTATCGACATAATATAAAAGCTGGGGTGCCGCATCCGTTATTCCGTCAATGTACTTCCTTGCCTCGAGTAGCTCCTTGTCCATGTGAACACGCAAGGCCAAGAAACGATTAAACGCTGCAGCTATTTGCCCCAGTTCGTCACTACCCTGCTGAGATAGCCGTAACGAGGCGTCTTCACTATCAGAGACACGATTAATTTCTTGAATCATTAATTTCGTTGGCAATAATACGCTACGCGAAATTCGCCAAACAATTAGGACAGACATGAGCAGACTAAATGTAATGAGAAGAATAAACACCTGCCGTGGACGGCGCTCACTCGATGCGAGATTCTCTCGTGCTTGAATCAACTTAATATTTAAGTTTTTATCGGCCGTTTCAGCGCGCATTAGAAAGTCAACAAAGCTTCGTTCGTACGCTTCTTTTGATCGAGCCAAAAGTGTAATTTTTTCTTTCACCTGCAAATTACGATTATAACGATTATCCGCTAAATCAATTAATATTTCGAGATGATCCATTAGTTCAAGGGGCGCTTTATCACGAGTTTGAAGTTTAAGTAACAGGTTTTTAGATTGTTCAAAGTTTTCTGTAACTTCACGATATTCTTCGCCAATATCGCCTCCTAGAATCTCCTCTAAGATCAAATGCGATTGCGCTAGCCGGAAACGGAGCTCGTTCACTATCACCTTATCCGAACTATCACCAGCAAGCTTTTCAAGCTCGGATAAAAGATTACGATAGTTAAAATCGAACTTTTGATCGGCCAGGGAACCAATCGTTTTACGGTTTTTAGTGCGGCGGGCGTAACGTGAGTTGGCCGCGCTAGCAAAATCCTCCATAGCTAAATCTAGCGCTTCAATATTTTCTCGGAATACTTCTGAACTTTCTGGCACATAATGCCAATTATCAATATCATCCCCAAAGAGCATGGCTTTCGTTAACTGGCGAGATTCAGACAGTTTATAACGAACATCCTCAATACGAGCATGCTTGTCGCCAACAATTAGACGATCTAAGGTAGTTTTTGCATCGCTAACATTGATATAAATAGACTGCATGGCGTGAATATGAGGCGCTATCTCTTCGGTGGTCACACGCCCTAACGAACCAACTTTATTCGTAAAATAATAGCCACTGCCCCCCCATGCCTACCAGAAGTAGAGCCATCAAACCCAAACTTAAGTTTACCTTATAGCTAATCTTCACACTGTTTGAAACCCCAAAAAACCTGAATGTATATTACAGGGGATGTAGTCAGCAAAGGCATACCTGAGGCGATGATTCATGTCTATCCGATATACTCACAAGGCCAATGTTAATATGACCCTCAAACAAGCCATAAAAAAGCGTCAAAGGTCAGAATATTGAACAGCTATCTTAATATTAGCTATCATTGCGATAATTAATATCAGACGTAAAACCGTTATACTAAACTTAGATCAGATTAGAGGGCTTGCAAGCGAAGAAACCCATGTAAATATCATGGGTTATTGTTTAAAGCTAGATTGCCGCTAAGTATAATTTCCGTTCTGCCCCCTCAACAGGAATAGCTATGACGAATCAAACGACCTGCGCCCGCTGTAATCAAACCTTTGCGTGCAATGTCGAAAATATTAAAAGCTGCCACTGCAGCACACAAGCACTAACAGAAACTCAACGAGAAAACATCGCTAAACAATGGAAAACCTGTCTATGTGGCGCATGCTTAAGAGAGATTAAGCAAAAAATACAATAGTCTGAAGGTGCTGTGCGGGTCAGACCGCTCTGGCCACGTGCTCGGATATACTGTATTAACAGAGCCCGCACACATGCAATGCCCGTTAATTGAAGGCCCAGATACCGCTCACGTAGAGTGCTATACATGGCCCAATTGAGATTATTCAGTCTTGAATAATGGTCCATACCTTAGAAGGTGTAATATACGAGACGGCTCACTTAAATAGGCGCCAGGAATCGGTCAGACATCGAGCGGCTAAATTTAGAACTGACAATCGCAATCAACTTCATCGCCAAGCTATGTATCTCCTCCACAAGCCACCAATACCAAATCCATTAGGTCAAAGCCATGCTCAACATGAATTTCAATAAACGTATAGTGATTAAGAGTGGCGATACAAAATGGACTGAAAGCCCCGCTACCGGTGTATGGCGAAAGGCCCTAGCCCGTGAAGACAAAGAGCGTGGACATGCTACTAGTATTGTTCGTTATGACCCTGACTGCGCATTCCCTGCACATAAACATCCTGGCGGTGAAGAGATTTTTGTTTTGGCCGGGATATTTTCTGACGAGAATGGCGATTACCCTGCAGGCAGCTACCTACGTAACCCTCCAGGTACTCAACACGCGCCGTTCAGCCTGCAAGGGTGCACGCTACTAGTCAAGCTTCATCAATTTGCGCAAGGCGATAACACACAGCTATGCATTGATACAAACACAAACGCGTGGCAGCAGGGGATAGGTGGGTTACAAGTAATGCCTCTGCACAGTTTTGGCTCGGAGCACGCAGCCCTTGTAAAGTGGCCTGCTAATGAGCGTTTTCAAGCACATAGGCATTTTGGTGGTGAAGAAGTGTTGGTGCTGTCGGGTGAGTTCTGTGACGAACATGGCCGTTACCCTACAGGAACATGGATTCGCAGCCCTCACTTGAGTCAACACCACCCTTTTACGGATGAGGAAACCGTAATTTTTGTCAAAACAGGACACATTCCCACGGCACAACTTTAACCTGATGATTCTAACCTGAAGCACTTGTCTTGAGCTGGCGTATCCTTAAGCGGTTATCCTTAAGCCGGTGCATCCAAAAAGCACCTATACAGGACCCTCTTTGCTAGCTCACCATTAATTGACTTAACGCCGCTTTCAGCTCGTTTGCGACGCCATCATCCTTGATAACAGATTGCTCGACATCAAACACGTCAAAAAACTTAGCTACCGACAATTGTGCTTTTAAATCAACACCAAAATGTGGTGCCGATGACACAGCTGCAGCCAAAACATTCCTTGCCCCACCCGGTCCTGGTGACGTGGCTAAAAAGACTGCCGGCTTGCCCTGATAAACTTTTTGCTCAACCCGTGAAGCCCAATCAAAAAGATTCTTGTAAGCAGCCGAATACGAACCATTATGCTCCGCAAAAGAAATCAATAAAGCGTCGGCAGCTGCAATAGCCGCAATGAATTTTTGAGCAACAGGATGCTTACCAATCTCGGCTTCTTTATCGACGCTAAATATTGGCATTTCAAAATCATTCAAATCAAGCAGCTCTATTTCGGCACCATCAACAAGTGATGCGGCATACTTAACCAACTTTTGGTTTATAGAGTTTTTACTGCTACTAGCGGCAAAGGCGAGCACTTTCATAATATATTCTCACGTTAAACAGGCAATTTAATGGCTTAAAAGCAAATAACTTAAAAAAAACGTACACAATATTAAACAATAGTTCGAATACATGTAACTTAAAATAGCTTTGATACAAACAACGTATCTACAGACAACCTCGATTTATCTACAAGCCTTCAATCAAGGTATAAACAAACACTCTTCGATTTTATCCTACAGAATAATATGGAAACATAAAATAGCGCACATTCAACGACATGCTGGCCAAAAGTTTATGCGTATTCCGATGTTTTTGTTTGTCGTTAGTATAAATAGAAAACGTATTTATACCGAACAATACAGCTAAAACGGAACCACTATACGAAAAAAAATGTCGCAGAGAAGGTAGATTTTGGAAAGATAGCTACTGGAAGCGGAGACTTGGCAATATCCACAAGAAAGTCTTATATTACGCCCAAGTTAAGACCTCAGGCGCGAGGGTATTTAAAGCACTCCACATGGGCATGCTTTAACTTAGAACAATTAAAAAGAAGCGTTGAAGCTTACTTATTGCCTAAAGATATGTGCTTAGGCCCAGCCATGCTCTGTTGGCCACTAATACCAGAATCTATCTGATTCACCTTACCGCCAGCTTTCACAAAAGCTTCTGTTTGAGCCGCTATTGATGCTGAAGAGGTCACTGCAGCAGGTTGTTTCTTTTTTGGCGCAGCCGTCTTAGGTTTAGCAGACATAGTACATAAAGCCTTATACTCAAATTTAGGGGCTACGAGTATACACTAAATTCTTGCAGACTGCTTTAGGGTCTATATATCAAGTCGATATATACAGATGATTTGCCATACCTTTAAGCTGCTAGGCTACAGCGCCCAGTCATATATGCCGTATACTGCCATCAACACCTTCGATGTTATAAAACACTCTTGCCTAATACCTAATACGACGCCCAGATGATAGAACCAACAACACCAAAATCCACATTGTGTGGTTTTATCCTAACCCGTCAACGTCGAGAACATGCCGGCAATACCACTTGCGAGTATTGGCTAGCGACCGATGACGGTCCCGTGAAGATTACGACGGACGTACAGCAAGAGCTGTTTTTTATTCAGCAATCTAACGTCACTGTCAGCCAAAAGCTTTTACAGTCGCAAAAAATACCGCATACAATAAAAGAGCTCCCATTAAAAACCTTCGAACAAACGCCTGTTGCGGGACTCTATTTTCAACGTAGCCAAGAACTCTATCAAGCACGAGAGTTACTCACTAGCAACGAGATCACCTGCTACGAAGATGATATTCACGTGTGTGAACGCTTCTTAATGGAACGATTTATTTATGGCAGTTTGGCATTTATAGGGCAACTTAGCTCAAATGCTCGCTCTCGTTATCGCAGCTACCACCAAACATACGTTAAACCCTTTCATTACAGCCCGAAGCTTAGAGCTTTGTCATTAGACATCGAGTGTAGCGAACACGGTGAATTGTACTCCATAGGTTTAGCGGCTAAAGGCTACCGCAGAGTTTTAATGATTGGCGACGCACAAAAACACACAGAGACCGATTGCCCCAACTGGATAGTTTGGCTCGCAAACGAAAAGACCTTATTAGAAAGCTTCATTCAGCACGTGCAAGACTTCGACCCCGATATTTTTATTGGCTGGGCCGTCGTTAATTTTGACTTCCGTTTACTCTTCAAACGTGCAGAACGCCATGGACTAAAGTTAAAAATCGGACGTAACCACGAGCAAGCACATTGGCGCGATGCCCGAAATGAACATAACCAAGGTTATGTCAGCATGGCCGGACGAGTCGTTATCGACGGAATCGATGCGCTCAAAACGGCTACCTATCATTTTGATAGTTTTAGCCTAGAGAATGTATCACAGGCATTGCTCGGGAAGGGAAAACTAAGCGACGACGTGCATAATCGCATGGATGAAATAAACCATGATTTTAAACATAACAAAATCAAGCTCGCGAAATATAACCTTCAAGACTGCGAGCTGGTGCTCGACATATTTGACCATACCCAAGTTCTTGAATTTCTCATACTGCGCAGCCAGTTAACAGGTTTAGAGCTTGATCGCAGTGGAGGATCTGTCGCCGCATTTTTAAACCTATATTTACCTAAATTACATCGTGCCGGTTACGTGTCCCCCGTTCGCCCTGAAGACGGAGGTCTTGCAAGCCCTGGTGGCTACGTTATGGAGTCTAGGCCAGGCTTATATAAAAATGTTTTAGTTCTCGACTTCAAGAGCCTGTACCCGTCGATCATTCGAACGTTCAAAATCGATCCTTTAGGTTTAACAGAAGGACTTCAAAATCCTGAAGATGCAATCCCAGGATATAAAGGCGCCGTATTTTCAAGAGACAAACATTTTTTGCCCGAGATAATTACCTCACTTTGGCAGCAACGTGACGAAGCCAAAAGGAATTCGGATCAAACGCGCTCGCAAGCAATCAAAATTTTAATGAATTCCTTTTATGGTGTTTTAGGATCTGGCGGCTGCCCTTTTTATGATACTCGACTGGCAAGCTCTATTACCATGCGAGGCCACGACATAATGAAAACCACCGCCAAATGGATAGAAAACGCAGGTTTTACCGTTATTTATGGCGACACTGACTCGACATTTGTATGGCTTAATGGTGACTACACGGCTACTGAAGCGAGATCAATCGGTCAAACATTGCAAAACGACATCAATATTAAATGGAATACTAAAATAGACAAAGAATTCAATTTAAAGAGCGATCTGGATATTGAATTCGAAACGCATTTCTCTCAGTTCCTAATGCCAACAATTCGCGGTTCGAGCGTGGGTAGTAAAAAGCGTTATGCCGGCTTAATACAAAAAGAGTCTGGCGAAGAGCTTATATTTAAAGGCCTGGAAACAGTTAGATCGGATTGGACTCCACTCGCAAAAATATTCCAACACACACTCTACAGCATGGTTTTTGCTGGGCAGGATGTCAATACATACATTAAGACACTCATTGCAGACACCTATGCAGGAAAACACGATTCAGATTTAGTTTATCGAAAGCGACTGCGCCGAGCACTTGATCACTATATTAAAAATGTCCCTCCGCACGTCAAAGCGGCGCGCGCAGCTGACAGCAGGAATAAGGCCTTGGGTCGCCCACAACAGTATCAGCATAAGGGCCACATTGAATATGTCATTACCTTAAACGGACCCGAAGCAGTAGAACACCAAGTAAGCCCCCTTGATTACGAACATTATGTAGAGCGGCAAATTCGCCCTATTGCCGAAGGGATACTGCCTTTTATTGATCTATCGTTCGACAAAATCACTTCGGCGCAATTGGGTTTGTTTTAAGTAGCCGCCCATCTCACACAATAACGTACCAGCTATATAGTTCAAAAACATTGCTCTCAAAATATGGCGTGGATTCACGTTAAAAAACACAGCACACGCCATTTAACTTAGACCGTTTAATTCAAACAACGAAATAAAGATCAGACAAAAAAAAGCCGCAAACAGGTTGCGGCCTTTAATTTTCATTTCTTATAGATTCGACAAACGCTTATATTAAGGCGCGTCACTGTCAACTTGGCTTGCAAGATAATCTTCGTACGTTCCTTGGTAATCCACCAAAGCATTACCTTTAATTTCAATAACGCGAGTTGCTAACGAACTAACAAATTCACGATCGTGACTCACAAAAACCAAGGTACCTTCGTAATGCACTAGCGCCATATTGAGCGCCTCGATAGACTCCATATCCAAGTGGTTGGTTGGTTCGTCCATCAACAATACATTAGTATCTTGCATCATCAGTTTACCGAAGAGTAAACGGTTTTTCTCACCACCTGAACATACTTGAACATTCTTCTTAAAGTCATCAGCCGAGAATAATAGTCGACCTAAGGTAGCTCGAACGATTTGATCATCATGAGTGGGTTTACGCCACAAGCTCATCCAATCAAATAGATTAATATTCTCCGAAAATTCACCACCGCTATCCTGAGGGCAATACCCTAAGCTGGCATTTTCTGCCCACTTAATTGTCCCGCCCTTTGGGCTTAACTCATTCATTAAACAACGCAAAAATGTCGTTTTACCCACCCCATTTTCACCAATTACAGCGATACGAGAACCAGCTTCAACAATCATATTGCCATTGCCAAATAACAAGTCGCCATCAAAGCCGTGCTCTAGGTTTTCTAAAATGAAAGCCTGTCGATGCAGTTTTTTCTCTTGGCTAAATCGAATATACGGGCTGACGCGACTGGAAGGTTTAATGTCATCAAGCGTGATTTTTTCTAGCTGCTTAGCACGAGATGTAGCCTGCTTGGCCTTTGAAGCATTCGCTGAGAACCGACTTACGAATTGCTGCAGCTCCGCTCTTTGAGCTTTTTTCTTGGCATTTTGGGACTGAAGCCGCTCTTGAACTTGTGTAGAGGCCGTCATGAAGTCGTCGTAATTACCGGGGTAAACACGTAACTCACCATAATCAATATCCGCCATGTGCGTACACACGGAGTTCAAGAAATGACGATCATGCGAAATAATAATCATGGTACTTTTGCGCTCATTCAGCAGCGTTTCTAACCAGCGGATAGTATTAATATCCAAGTTGTTTGTTGGCTCGTCGAGCAACAGCACATCTGGATCAGAAAAAAGTGCTTGAGCCAACAACACGCGTAGCTTCCAACCAGGAGCAATTGCACTCATAGGCCCGTAATGTAAACTTTGCTCGATACCCGCACCCATCAAAATTTCTTCTGCTCGACTTTCGGCTGTATAGCCATCCATTTCAGCAAATAGCGTTTCGAGTTCCGCAACCTTCATTCCGTCTTCTTCAGACATCTCAGGCAGGCCATAGATACGATCACGCTCTAGCTTTATATCCCAAAGCTGACGATGCCCCATAATTACGGTATCAACCACACTGAATTCTTCAAATGCAAACTGGTCTTGGTGTAGTTTACCCAAACGCTCGTTTGGCGACACGTTAACCGTACCTGCACTCGGTGAAAGGCTCCCGTCAAGGATCTTCATGAACGTCGACTTACCGCAGCCATTGGCGCCAATGAGTCCGTAGCGATTACCATCGCCAAACTTAACAGATATATTTTCGAAGAGAGGCTTAGCGCCGAACTGCATGGTGATATTAGCGGTTGAAATCAAGGCAAACGATCCTGAACAGAGTGAATTTTAGGGGGGTTGAATTGCTGCGCACTATAGGACTTTGCGAGTGAGTAGTCGAGTAAAATTGCTCAACTTTCAACCACGGAGATCAATTAAACGATATTTTAGGGTTCAAGCTCTTTTGATGGGCCAAGGGACTGTATGTCCAGTAACTCTTAGCCTCCACTAGCGAATGCCCACCCATAAACAGGGCTTTATTGCGGAGAGGTTTATGCATGGACACTAGCCAGCCAATAACCTACCCCCAATAGTCACTCTACATTATTCCATTTGAACGAAAAAGTGAATAGGTACTCTTGACATACATTCCAAAGAATGCAATTATAAATTCCAAGGAATATATAAACAAACACATATTGGAGAAAACGATGAAAAATCAACAAGCGCTCACACTTAGACAACGTATTGACACCCTACTACCGACTTGGTCTTGGTGGATTTTGGGGCTCGCATCGTTTTTTATCTTTCAGAATATTATGGCTTGGATGGGCGGGCTTTATGAGGCCACTCTTCATCCGGCGTCAATTATTGCAGGCCAAACAACCTTTAACGGAGATGCCATTAAAGGTTTCTACGCCAGCATGATTGAACAGGGAACATTAACGAAGTACGTACAGGTACAGATTTATGACTATATTTTGATGACGAGTATGTTCGCATGGTTGGCCGGATTATGTGTCGCTGTATATCGCTCGCTTCCGAATGTAAAGACGCTGAAGAACATAGCGTGGACTCTAGCGATATTATGCCCTCTTGCCCCTATGTTTGATGCACTAGAGAACATCGTATCGTTCTTTATGCTCGCTGAACCTGAAAGCTTTGCTAACTGGCTAGCACTGCCCTACTCAAGCTTTGCTGTAATTAAGTTTTTATTATCGAGCTTAGGATTTGCATGGATCGTGATTGGAGGCGTTATTTCCTTAATCGCATGGGCGATTCGCCTAACTAAAAGTACGAGAAAAACCGTAACTTCATAGAGAATTAAGGGTGTACGGCAACGTTATGTTACGGCCATACACCCTACACACGACAAGCCAACTTGAGAATAAAGTTTTTATTCTCAAGTTCTGACTCTGTAGTTCTGACTCTGTAGTTCTAAGAAAAACAGACCGGGCCTGACTAGCCGATATAAAACCACCGTCGTAACGTGTATCGAGTCGACCAAAACGCGTTTTTAGTATTGTTAATGTTGAGCTGCAACTCCCTGCAAGCTCAAGTGAATCCAAATCACCTACGGCCAAAATCAATTCACCATCATCAATACTTAAGATTACTGAGTATGTATCCTGCCTACCGTTGATACAATTTGTTTCAACGCTCGCCTCTACCGTAAGATTATCTTCAGCCGCATTCCACTCAATAGAGATCTCATCATTCATTAGGCTAAACGTAGTACCGGCTACAGGACTTGTTATATCGAATGAAAGTGGCATGGTTACGACCGACTCCAATGCGTCGTTTTCTTCACTTCGCAATAATGAACCCGTATATTGCTCAGCTTCATCGACATTTTCTAGCGTTCCGAAGTAGTGAACCTGATCAGCAACAAGAAAACTCCAATTACCAATTTTTATGCTGATAAATTCCAGTAAGATCCAAATACGCATTAGCAGGCTCATAAGAAGAATTAGATGTTATAGCGCCACCGACCGCGTGCTCCACTCGAAACTCTGCAAGTGCAAACGGCGATACCAACGTTAATAACGCCACTAGAGGTATATATCGAAACGTAGCCATACTGGCCTCTCAATTCATAACGACTAGAAAACATGCACACACGACATAAGTTTACGTCAGATTAAGTGTAACAAGATGCTTGTAACAACTAGAATACAAAACTTCAGGTTGAACAGCTGGGCTGGGGGAATTTAAAGACAAGGAATGAGGATATAACTGAACATGAAAAAATTAGGGGCAGAACTTGCACCCCCAAAATGAAAGTTAAGCTGGTTTTTGATTCAGGTAGTTAAAATTTACATCTATTTGGCTGAATGGAATTTCAATACCTTCTCGTCGAAGCGTAACTTGACCTCTTCGGTTAAACGAAAATAGACACTCCAATAGTCAGGAGTATTTATCCCAACACGAACAACTAGATTAACACTCGATGCTGCAAGCTCGGAAACCGCAATAGTGTAGTCTGGGTCTTTTAGGATGCGGTCTTCAGACTCTACAATTTCCATTAGCGCTTGCTTTACTTCAGCAAGATTAGAGCTGCAACTAACACCCACTAATAAATCAACACGACGCGTATCTTGCATAGAGTTGTTAACGATGTTTCCACTCATTACCGATGCATTACATATGCATTGGAGATGATCACGGTTTTGTAAGGTGTTAATAAGACGATGAAAAATAATTTAAACTTATTTCTCCACGCCCGAGCCGCCGGAAACCTCGACAAAATCACCTACAATACAAGGACGCCAGCCATAAAATTCGACTGTGAGCAAAGCCAAGCCCACCCATAGTCGTTATACTGGATACAGTTTGTACTCCAAGCTGTATTCAGGCTGGGATCATAACGTTATAGACGACTAGGGACCCAGGCAACTTTGCAATAACAAATATGACAGTCGCAATAATCAGTTACATGCCGTAGATCACCACCAAGTCCGTTGCTGTAGCAATCCATTTATCGATATTCGTAGAAAGCACCTAGATAGCATTTAAAAAGAATGCTTAAATGCGCTAGTTTAAACCATAGCGCCCGCCGAGGAAAAACGCCTAAAACACTATTTCGATTCTTTGTAAACACTAAAATCAATATCTTCGACACGTGTTGATTTAAGCATCAAACCCAGTGTCATTAGTGTTATAACCTGAACGTACACACTGTTAAATACCACTCTAAAATGATGAAGCAGAAAGTGTTCCAACAGCCCGTTTGTCAGCATATATGCACTACTAACGATACTGGTAAATACAAGCACATTTACGGTAAGTCCTATTTGACGATGACGCTCGTCGGTAGACTGAAAAGGGTTAAGCTTTTTCCCATAAACACTCCACAGAATTACCCCCAGGTAAACTACGTTGGATGCCAAAGCCGCAAAAATATTAACAAAGCCACCAAAATTGGGCTGCTGCTCTCCCAAGAGTATTTCGAATACGATATAACCGGCTAACGCGAATGCCGCGAGAACGATAATCCATGGAGATATAAAGCTAGAAATATTCCGTGGCACAATGCTCGCTTTACGTTGACCTTCCGTGTTCATTTTTCGCATAGCCTTTAGACGTTTAAACGCAAGGAGCTCCAAATAAAATAACGGGAGCCATTGGACAATGGCACAAAAAATAGGGAATCCCTCGTTAATTGCCCCGGTCGAAGTTACGTCCCATACAACTATGGCCGCCAACGCTATCAAGCCCACAGCAAGAATTAATGTATTTACAAGTTTAAAGCGACTTAACAGTCGACGTTCCACTGACTCAGGTTGTAAATATAACTTGGGATACTCGTGCGCAGGGTAGTTATCTAGAACGAAATTTGCACGACGAATAACTTCACGCGGTAAGAAAAATGACATTAACAGCAACTGTCCGACAAATATAAAATAAAAGAAACTATTTTCTAACATATTACTACTCCTCTAACGGCGATGTTTCATGGCTTCGGCAAAGGCTATACGCATTTCCGAGTCCGTTACGCCAATAATTTTTAGTTCTGAAATAAGATTATCAAAACGCCCACTTGCCAATGCGGCAATATCCACAGAGCAATTAACTTTTGCTTCTGGATGAACAAATGTTCCGCGGTAACCCTTAGGTTGAATGATGGCATCACGCTCCAAAACACTATAAGCCTTCGCAACCGTCTTATTGTTTAACTCTAAGTCGTTCGCCAGTTGCCGAATTGATGGCAAAGCGTCACCGGGCTTTAAAACATCATCCACTACAGCGCGTTTAATTTGTTCTATTAGCTGCGTAAATAATGGTGCCGGCGCATCGATATCGATAACTATTTCCATAATCCCCTCCTTTAAATACAGAGCCATCTTGTACCCTAAGACCCAAGGGTACACATAAGGCTAAAACAAATCAAGAATTTAATGAAAGATCATTGCCTACAACAACAGAGACTATTTATTCACCGACATAGACAAATTCCTTTATAATCCGCGTTTTACGCTGCAATAACGTCTGCAGGGACAGTTTTATGAGTTTTTCATCACTAAATTTGGTGCCGGAGCTACTGCAAGCCATTAGGGCTAGCGGCTACCAGCGCATGACACCTATCCAGGCGCAAGCCATTAAGCCTGCTTGTGCAGGTAAAGACTTACTTGCCAACGCCCAAACCGGTACGGGCAAGACCGCCGCATTTGCCATACCTGTGCTTCAACAAATGGCTTTAAGCCCGAAACCTACTAAACCTGGTAGCCCGAGAGCCATTATCCTCACGCCAACACGTGAGCTGGCCGAACAGCTAGCCTCTACGATAGGGCACTACGCTCAGTTTCTTCCGTTAACGATTACAGCCGCTTATGGCGGTGTAAAAATGACAGGGCAAGAAGCAAAACTTAAAGCGGGTGTCGACATACTTATCGCAACACCTGGGCGCTTGCTTGAACATATTGTTCAATGCAACGTCAATATGGCATCTGTTGAATTTGCTGTACTCGACGAAGCTGACCGCATGCTCGACATGGGATTTGTAAGTGACGTGCAATCGATATTACAGCTCGCGCCTAAGAGTCGCCAAACACTACTATTTTCCGCGACGTTATCGGGCTCCATTAATGAACTCGCGCACAAACTTTTACATAAACATTTAGAGATTCGCGTCGCAAAACAAAATACTATATCGGCCGATGTTGAAGAGATCATCTACCCCGTAGAAGAACGAAAAAAAATTGAGTTGTTTTTGGAACTTCTCGAAGGATTCAACTGGTTTCAAGTACTCGTTTTTACAAGCACGAAAGCCCAGGCCGATCAGTTAATGATTAGCTTAAGACAATGTAAAATAGATGCCGCAATATGCCACGGTGATAAAAGCCAAGGTTCGAGAAGACGCGCTCTAGCCGACTTTAAATCCGCCAAGATCCAAGTATTAATATCAACTGAAGTTGCCGCTAGGGGTTTAGATATTCAAGGCTTAGAATATGTTGTAAATTATAACCTCCCTTACCTAGCAGAAGATTATGTTCACCGTATTGGCCGCACAGGCCGAGCGGGAGCGAAAGGACACGCTATTTCATTTGTTAGTCGCGAAGAAGAACGCACACTTGACACAATACAGCGTTTAATTGGGCATAAAATCAAACGCATTCACCACTCAGGTTATGTCGTTAGTAATCGCGATTCACTCATCAAAACTGTAGAAAATCAAAAACGCTCAGTACGCACCAACAAAGTCAGTCAAACACGAATAAATCGTGACTCTATTAGTGCTGAAAATAGTGCGAAAAGCGGTGCCGAAAAAGCATCAAGAAAAAGATCCGGAAATAGCGCTAATAAAGCAAGTGGGGAAAGAAAATACAACGGAAAATTGACCTCCGGAAAAGCTAGCCCCAAGGTTAAAGTTAAAGCCAAAAAGAAAAAAATTAAGAAAAAGCGTTAAACCGCTAAGCCCAATTAAACCATAGGCCACACAATGAAAATCGACATTTATACAAGTAGCACCAACGGACAAAAATACCTTTCAGTATCGAAGGGCGTGAAAATTGAAGAAATTGAATTACCCAAAGATTTTGACACAGAATTATTAAGCTTATCACCCCTAAGAACTCGCTTGGAGCTATCGACAGACAAAGAACACGCCAATCTTGATCAAGTCGATATTTTAAAACAGATTGAAGAAAACGGTTTTGCGGTCCACGGCGTTAAAAACGCATTAAGACTAAGCATCGAAGACTGAACATCGAAGACTGAACATCGAAGACTAAGCACCAAAGCTCCTCAACGTCTACATCACTCACCAATCATGTTGGTGAGTGATGATTATTGTCCGGTTGATAACAATCATCACACCGTCTCCGTACCACCACTTCCTATGCATAGCACTCCCGCAAACACTATAAATGTGATCACAGTCCACAGCTTTGAGAAAAACCAAACCTCTGTCAACCGCTCAATATGATAAACTCAGCAGATACTCATGTAATACGTCATTATCGATGTAGCTTGATAGCAGAATTGCTACCTAACTTTGAATGTTAACAAAAGCACAAATTATTAGGTATTCATAGGTAATTATAACGGACAAAAAATTGGGATTTACACCCCTAACCTACAGCCATAGGAGCGACAGATTGGAAAAGGTTCAACAAAAAAGAATATTAGTAACTGGAGGCGCGGGATTCTTAGGGTCTCACCTTTGCGAACGCCTCTTAAACGAAGGGCATGACGTGTTATGCGTCGACAACTACTACACGGGAAATAAAGATAATATCTCGCACCTCTTTGGTAACCCTCACTTTGAGGTCCTTCGCCATGATGTAACCTTTCCACTCTATGTAGAAGTCGACGAGATATATAATCTCGCATGCCCGGCTTCACCGATCCATTATCAAAATGACCCAGTGCAAACAACCAAAACTAGTGTGCATGGCGCCATCAATATGCTTGGCCTGGCAAAAAGAACAAAAGCTCGAATCTTTCAAGCATCTACCAGCGAGGTGTATGGTGATCCAGCAGTCCACCCCCAAGTCGAAGCGTATTGGGGTAATGTAAACCCCATAGGTATCCGCTCATGTTACGATGAAGGTAAGCGCTGCGCAGAAACACTATTTTTTGATTATCACCGCCAACACAACCTCGAAGTTAAAGTCGTTCGAATATTCAACACTTACGGCCCGCGCATGCACCCCAACGATGGCCGAGTCGTTTCGAACTTTATTGTTCAAGCGCTAAAGGAAAAAGACATCACTATTTATGGTGACGGCTCACAAACGCGTTCATTTTGCTATGTAGACGATTTGATCGACGCATTCATATCAATGATGAATAGCGATGCAGACTTTACCGGTCCAGTGAACATCGGAAACCCTGGTGAGTTCACAATCAAACAGTTAGCCGAGCTCGTCATCAAATTGACCAACTCAAGCTCAAAATTGATTTTTGAAGACCTGCCAAGCGATGACCCAATGCAGCGAAAACCTGACATATCCCTTGCACAGTCAAAGCTAAACTGGGAGCCTTCCATCACGCTAGAGCAAGGTCTGCTAAAAACTATCGATTACTTTAAAACTGTCATATAAACCTTATCGCTCTAGAGCTAACAAGCCTAGAGCCATCTATTTTTTAATATTAGACCCTTGAAAATGACGGTCTAGGTCACTAGCTTATTGAGCACACTTTAAACACTTATTGAAAAT
This sequence comes from Flavobacteriales bacterium, assembly GCA_047638775.1. Classification (GTDB taxonomy): domain Bacteria; phylum Pseudomonadota; class Gammaproteobacteria; order Pseudomonadales; family Cellvibrionaceae; genus Agaribacterium. Next base: position 12,128 of record JBLIMQ010000048.1, on the reverse strand, counting down.
TAGCTTATAGAGCGATCTATTTCAAACTAGAATACACAATTCCGATCCATGTATTTTCATTAAGAAAGCCATTACCCCAGCTATCCCATTGCGCAGACAAGCCCTTCTTTTGAATCTCATTAAGATTTAAACCCTTATCTTTTAAAGCTTGCACTTCCGTATTCGTTCCTTTCAACATCGCGATAAAACGCAGCACATCGGCCTTGTTAGCAAGCGGACCATGCCCAGGAATCAAAATGGTTTTATCATTAATCGCGCCTAACAACCCTTCAAGATTCTTAGCCATCGTCAAAACGTTCCCGCCGTTATCAACATCAACAAAGGGATAAAAACCATTAAATAAGTGATCGCCCAAATGAATAACATTTGCTTTAGTAAACATCACAATCGAATCACCATCGGTATGTCCACCCGGCAAATGAATCAGTTGAATATCTTCGTCGTTGATATTTAATTGCAATTTTTTATCGTAACTAATAGAGGGCAAAGCGTGTTCGGGATAGGGTTCAGACACAGCTTTAAATAATTTAATTTCTTGTTGTGTAAGCAAGCGACGCCTAACATTCTCATGCGCTACTATAGGAGCGTGATGTCCAAAATGTAAATTCCCTTGCGTATGATCACCATGCCAATGAGTATTGATAATGTAGCGAATCGCGTCTGCGCCGCCAAAACTTTTTAGTTCAGCCTCGAGTAGTTCACTCATATATGAGTAACCATTATCAACTAAAACTAATCCTTGCTCACCGTTAAATACAGCAATGTTACCGCCACGCCCTTGCAACATCGAAATGGAATCGGTAATACGTGTTTTTGTAAACGATGCTGATTTGGCGTGATGGTCTTCCGCTTGAACAAAACTTAAACTTAAACTTAAAACTAATGAGACAGCAACGACAGCGCTGATATAGGATTGTAATTTCATGCCTTTTTCCTTAAATTAATTATATTTTAGGGTAATACAATACGACAATAACTACCGGACGAACTCTTATGCACATCGATACGAGTGGGTATTTGTTCTTTCATCTCGGTAACATGTGAAATAACGCCAATCGTGCGACCACTCGCGCGCAAATCTATCAACGTTGAAATAGCTAACTCTAACGATTGTTGGTCTAAACTTCCAAAACCTTCGTCTATAAAAAGTGTTTCTAGCTTTATTCCGCCCGCGTATGCTTGCACGACATTTGACAAGCCCAAGGCCATAGCGAGTGCAGCCATAAAACTCTCCCCACCACTAAGCGTGGATATTGGCCGAACTTTTGAGGTATAGGCATCCTCAACTTCTAGCTCCAAACCAGATGCTTTATTGCCTTTTGCGCGCTCCTCTTTTCGTAAAAGTTGATAGCGACCTTGGCTCATCTCCCGCAATCGAATACTTGCCTCGGACAGAACGTCATCGAGTAATACACTCAATACAAATCGCTGCAAGCTAACCTTATTACCTGTTTGGCCATTTGCGACATCGGATAAGGTTCCGACAATGGCATATTCAGCTTCCAGCTTAGCGTTACTTTTTTCTATATCCTCAAGACGCTTCTGCGCATCAGATAAGATTGTTTTGCGGGCTTGAACCGTCTGACAGGCCTGGTCGCTTAATTCAAGAGCATCGTTAGCATCAACAATCACCTGCCGCAAAGGCTCAAGAACTGGACGCACGCGCTCTTTCAATTCCGCTTTAATGGCGTCCATAGCCGAAGTGTTTTCTATGCACTGGCGCTTATAGGATTCAATCTCGACATCCAACGCTTCGCGAACATCGTCATCAATAATCGCCTTTTTTAGAGCATATTTACTTTCAAAACCAGAATGATCTAGCCGTTCAAAAAACTGTTGCTTCGCTTCACACCATGCAGTTTCTGCACGCAATAAGGCTTCGCTAGATGCTTTTAACGCCGCACCCTTTTCTGCGTTAAACTGCCTAGCATGACTATAACGTTCGCGTATAGATTCTAGCGCTGCGACTTGACCTTCTACTTTTTTGTGCAATTCTTTTCGCTGCTGAACCATCAGATTTTTATCTCGAAAACTTTCGGGAAGATTACCTTCCAGCTCACCTTGCTTTAAGCGTAGAGCTCGATGTTCAGCGTCGGTAGCCGCTAAAACATTAGAAAATTCTTGCTCTGCACGCCTAAGCTCTACCTCCTGAGCACGTAGGCTCTCTAATTGCTTTCGTGTAGAACTTAACCTCTCTTTCGCTTGACTGGCTTTCGTGAAATTCACTTCTGCAGCGTTAACTCGTGTTAATAGTGTATTTTCGTTGAGTAGAGGGCTTTCCCCTGAGTTCCCCTCTAAGCTCTCACTAAAGCTCTCACCAAGTTTCGTATTCCGCTCATAATTCAGTACATACTGATCGTTTAAGGCTTTCCATTGTGATTGAGCATCACTGTGTTCGTGTTGACTTTTTTTCTCCAAAGCCTGAGCACGATCCATATCTTTATCACTGGGGATTTTGATGTCAACTTGTGCTGGCTTGGGGTGCTCAGAACTCCCGCATACAGGGCAAGACAGCCCCTCTTTTAGCTCACCCGCCAATACGGCGGCTTGGCCATTGTGCCACTGTAATTGTAAACTTTTAGTCGCCAGTCGATTACGTTCAGAGTTATCTCGAAGCTTAAGCCCTCGCGCTTTTAATTCATCTAGATTGTTACGTGAATCCTGCAAATGGTTGTTTTCTTGCTGCCATTGGCGAAACGTTTCAAGAGTTTTTCCCAATGAATTTAACTCAGCCTGCGCCGGTAATTGCTGTTCAGCTAAGTGTTCTAACGCTGGTAGTTCGCCCATCAGCCCATTCTGTTTCGACGACAAGTCAATCAAATCATTCTGTATCGTTCCTACCTGAGCATTCAACTTAGTAGTCTTAACTTCGACCTCAACCACACTATGATTAATTGCAAGCAGCTCATCAAGGTTTTTATTGTGCTCAACAAGCTGTTCCTGCTCACGCCGAAGCTCGATCAGTTTACCATCATACTCCTCTATTTTTGCGTGCTCGCATTGGCTTTCATACAATTCTTTAGCGGCTAAATCAGCATTACCTTGATTAAGGTCCTCCACACTTTGCGCAGACTCATATTCTTTTTTGCGTAATTCAAAGCCGATTAAAAATGGAGTAATCATTTTCGCCTTGGAGGCGCTTTGAACCTGTAACGTTTTAAGCTCAATTTCGTTTTGCAGTGATGTTAACCTACAGTGCTCTTGCGTTAAGCTATCAAGCTTTAAAAAAACAAGAACTAAACGCTCAGCCCCTTCCAATGACTTTTCTGCCAATGCTTTTAACTTCGCGTCATTCTTGCGTTTTGTATCGGCTTCGGACAACTCTAATAGGACACTACCTAATTCATCATTCAAAGCTTCTTTCGATTCTAATTGCGAGTTCTTTAGTATGTCATCTCGAACATTTCGTTGGTCATGTACCGCTCTACGTATCCCGGAGGCGCTATCCTTTAGCCGCTCTTCGATCTTTTTATAAATATGTGTTTGAAACAATTGACCAAATATTTTTTCCCGATCTTTCGAATCGGCCATTAATAACTGCCGGAACTTTCCTTGAGGCAAAACCATTACTTGGCGGAATTGTTCAGCATCCAACCCCAACAAACCCTCGACGCACGCATTAGCGTCAGATACTTTAGCTGCAACTAATAGCTGCTCACTTCCACCTTCATCAATTCGGTAAACCTGAGCCTCAGGTTTTCGCTGAGTAAAGCCTTCTCCTGATTTTTTTGCTCGCGCCTGCTCTGGCAACCTTCGAACACGATAACGAATCGAACCTAAACTAAATGTATATTCAACTTCACACAACAAATCTTCAGCGGCAAGATCACAGCGCATTTGACTGCCTTCACGCTCACCGCCCGTAGTTTTTCCATATAGTGCAAAGCAAATAGCATCTAGAATACTGGTCTTTCCTGCTCCAGTCGCACCATTTAACAAGAAAAGCGGGCTTTCACCTAAGGCCTCAAAATCAATGGATACAGACTCTGCAAAGGGACCAAATGCTGACATAGTAAGCTGAATGGGTTTCATTACTTACCGCCCTCATCATCAACATTTGATCGACGTAAATCATTCATCATAGAATCAAGAACTACCAATTGTTTATCTGTGACGGCTTCACCCGAAACCTGCTGATAAAAATCTTTAAACATGGCCATTTCTGTTTTTTGAAAATGATCACGATTAACTTCTAAAATATTGTTATTTGCCATTAATCCAGTACGTTCAAGATGTAATACATTTGGATACACTCGACGTAATTTTGCCATAGCATCTAAAATCGCATGTTTATCTAAAAGCCGAATCATTAGATAGTCTTCGCGCTGAAGATCGGTTTTTCCTTGCTCAAGTAACGATTCTAACTCGCCCTCAATTATACGAAGGTCATGTAACGGTCGTAGCGGTATTAATTCGATTTCAGCCTCACCTCTCCCATTTAAAGTCACTAATGTTAACGACTTTTTTTGGTGTTGCTCACTAAAGGAATATTTTAAGATTGATCCTGAATAACGAATATTTGTCTCAAGTTTATATTGTGGCCCATGTAAATGGCCCAGGGCAACATAGTTAAACCCAGAAAAAACTTGGGGCGAAATATTATCTGCTCCCCCCAAACTCAAAGGTCGCTCCGAATCGGATTCACTGCCTCCCGCAAGGAAACAATGCGCTACAACAATTTTTGGGCGGCCTTGGCTGTCATGTTTTCGTATTGGGTCAAGGATGCATCGCATCGCATCTTCATGACTACTTACTTCAGATTCATAAACTTGACGCACAAGTGCAGGGTCTGCATAGGGAATACCATAGACAACAGCGCCACCCTCGCGGCCAGTGATGGTGATTGGATTAAGCTCAGCACTCAATGGACCAATAATATATAGACCGCTAGCCTCCAATTGCTTCGACGCAAAACCTAAACGTTCATGGCTATCATGATTACCCGCGATCATAACAACAACGATTTTCTTATCGCGAACTAAAATCTGGAGAACTTCATCCAATAGCGCTACAGCACTTGCCGGGGGCACCGAACGATCATAAATATCGCCAGCAACAATGACGGCATCGACTTTATGTTCATCGGCGAGCGCTACCAATTGCATCAACACGTGACGTTGATCATCCAGCAATGATTGATTGTGAAGTTGACGACCTATGTGCCAATCAGAACTATGTATAAACTTCATGAATATATACGCTGCATTAATTTATAACTCTACAATTTTATGGCTAAGATACGGCGATTACACGTTTACTAAACGATCGAATTTGAACATTATTATCAGGTTTTGGTTTGACTCTTATTCAACTCTCAACTAATTCTGGCTCAGCTTTGCCTCAACTCTGGCTTCACACATACGGCCAAAATATTTCCAGAATTCTCTGTTGCTTCAACTAATCGCGAAAAATCTCGTTCAAAAAAATGAACTTCAAAACCTATGCTTTCTAATACCGCGCGTATCTCTGTGATCGAGACTGCCGTCATTATATGTGTATCACTCCATTGCTCAGACACATCGTTTACCGTACGCACTATTGAGACATGTAAGTCAAGAGTTTCACCGAGCCCTTGATAACACCAACGTGACTGGAAATCAAACGTCTCTAGCGTGCCATCTTTTGTTCTATAACCTAATGAATGTCTATAACCTTCATCATTTGCAATATGATGCTTATCGACACAATCGAAACATAACACCCCTCCAGGGTTCAGCGCGTCATATGCTTGAGATAAAGCCTGGGTAAAGCTTGTTTTGGGACTGCAGTAATGAAGCGAATATAAGAAACATGTAATCAAATCAAATTTAGTGTCGAAGTGAAAATCGTTCATATTTTGCTGCGAGAAAGTCGCCTGAGGACAACGTTTTCGAGCGAGATTCAGCATCGCAATATTTAAGTCAAGACCTGTTGCACAATAACCGTACTCAAGAAAAGCACTTATGTGCGGACCTGTACCGCAAGCCAAATCTAAGTAGTTTTTACCACCCTGACCAAACAACTGATGAATTCGCTTAGCACTTTCACATTGTTCTCGATAATCAATATCGGCGCACATTAAGTCATAATAAGCCGACAAATCAGCATAGAGAGCATTTTCGCTCATGAGAGGAATTAGTCCGAATTAGTGGCGCCAATATAGCAATATTGACCATTGCATACTGACTAGAATCTATTAGCCGCTCAACGGTCGCTGAAATGGAATTTTACTATAGCGCCCCACGTAAAGCTAAACTATTGGGACAAGGCTTTGGAGAATGTCGACAAGTAAGCTTGAACGCATATACGAAATAGTTAAAGATCGTAGCTAGAGAGCTTAGTTAGAGAGTTTAGCTAGATGCATTAGGTTGCGAAGCGCCCTAATGCCTGAGCAGTACAAGAATCAATACTGGGCGTAATTACCCTGCTCTCAACCCCGAGAATATCGAATACAGGATTATCGCCTAGACATAAATAAGGCGCTAATTAGACGTAATGACTAGGTAACGTAACTGAACATAATGAGAAGACCTATAATTCGCCCACCTTTACAGCAAGAGCATGCGAACAACAGCTTTCTTTGTTTTCACTAATTTAGAGTCTGGGAGCTCCAATCAAAATCACGATGCCAGCGATCTAACTCAGCATTATTCATCGGGCGAGCGTGATAAAAACCTTGTAAATAACCTGCGCCCAAAGCGATTACTCGCGAGTTTTCTTCTGCGGTTTCTATTCCCTCTGCAACAACAGAATAATTCAAGGCTTTTGCTATAGAGAGTGTCGCCTCGATTATTGGCCCTCCGGCACTCTCAATACTCGAAATGAATGTCTTGTCTATTTTTATTTGATCTACTGGCAGAGCCTGTAAATACGACAATGAAGAAAATCCGACCCCAAAATCATCAATTGACACTTTAATGCCAATGTCGCGCAAGCTTTCTAATTTGCTAGCAACCATCCGCTTATCCTGAGCAAATAAACTTTCCGTTATTTCGATATGTAATCGACTGGGATTTAGACCCGACAGTTCAAGGGCTGCGTGAACCGACGTTAGGAAGCCCCTATGCATAAGCTGTCGAATTGACACATTAACAGAGACGCGCGCCTCGCTATCAAATTTCCACTGGGCCGCATCCTTGCATGCACGGCGTAAAACCCATGCACCAATGTCTAATATCGCGCCCGAACTTTCCGCTATAGGCACAAAAACTTCGGGAGAAACAATACCCTCGTTAATTTTCCAGCGCAATAAGGCTTCGAAACATAACGGGCGCATTGACTTATCGGCACAAATAATAGGCTGATATTGAACAAATAACTGATCTGAGCTAATAGCTTTATGCAGGTCATAAGACAGCTGTTGATTGTAATGCAAATCTTTTTGTATCTGCACATTAAAAAGTGCACCACCGCCTTTCTCCGTATGCTTCTTACTATACATAGCGAGATCGGCGGCTTTAACTAGCGCTTCTACATTGTCACCATGCTGTGGGAATAATGCGATGCCTATCGTTACACCAATTTGCAGGGTATCAAAACCCTCTTCAATTGAACGTGATAATGACGCGTAAATATCACGACTAGCATTCAAAGCCTGAAAATCGGAATCAACTTCGCGCGCGACGATAAATTCATCGCCCCCCCAGCGACAGCGAGCCGGAGCAAAGCCTTCTAAAGCCTGAATACGCTTTGCAATAACATTCAGCACGCGATCACCGGCTAGATGGCCTCTTAAGTCATTAACCTCTTTAAAACCGTCCAAATCTAAAAAGAACACAGCTATCTGCTTTTTTGATCCACGAACATTCTCAATATATCGATTTAGCTGTGGAGCAAAGGCTTTTCTGTTCAATAAACCGGTTAATGCATCTTTGGTCGCCAGCTCTTGCAAGGCTTGTGTTCTAACTTTTACTTTTTGTTCCAGTGCATGGTTCAAGTCATTTACAGCTTTCTTCTCCTGAGCCATCTCGTCGAGAAGATCCGTATTTTTATTTAATGCATTAACCGATCGAAGTGTGAACTCAGATGTTTTTTTGATTGCTGACAGCATCACGATGCAAAATACAAAGCTCAAGCCACCCAAAAATATCAGTTCACGACTATCAGAATTAACACTCAACCATGAGATCGGCACCAATAAGCAGATGGTATAAAACCACGCGACTTTTCGATGAGCTGCTAATATGTTTGCTGCGCCCCCCGTCATCCCCGACAATACAATCAGCGCACTAGCGTATTCAATTAGACTAAGATACTTGAATGTCATTATTGGGTAAGCCGCCCATGTTACGGCGGAGAGACATGTACCCAAAGCAAAGCGGTTTTGAAAATGTTTACCCGAAAATTCAGTGTCTGTAATGCGGGTTAAAAAATAGACTACATCAACAAGCCGCAACAGTAGTAGGATTGACATGAAACCCCACCATAAAAGTTTTAAATGAAGCGGTGCACTATCGCTTAATGCAAAACAAAGCGCGGCACTAACGATAATCGAAACAACAGTTCCGGTTAGACCATTTTGGTACAATAGACGCGCAATGTCTCGCTCAACACGGGCATCGATGGAACGTCGCAACTGATGAGAACCTTGTGCCAAGGGGCCTAAACTAGCCGCACTTGTTTGACCATCCACCTTCATTCAAGAATTCCTGAATCACTTAAATATGAAGCTCTAAGAGCACTGTATTTTAATGTCAGCCAATCCCTACCAACGCTAACCCTAGGCTAGCACATGCCTTGCCGCCATGATAGATAGGGGCACAGAGATAACGAAGCCACAACTGGCTATTGTCGCCAAACTAGACAAAAGAAGTAAAAGTTAAACATTGTTTCATTCACAGAGCACTATCTAGCAGCAAACCTGACAGTAACTCACAAAGCCCATTCAAGTGAAGAATTAGGAACGTAATCGGGTACAAACACATTCATATTGGACTATTATTAGTCAATGCCCTTATAAAGTTCGAATGCGCAAGGCAAAGTAAATATGGAGAAGCCTACAACGGCTAATAGCTTTTGCATACCGCGATTACAATCGCTGAACTGGCATCATTTGACGCTGACAGAAATTTCAGAACTGCGTCAAGATAAAGCCTTTGTCTCTGATTTCCGTATTAACGTTGCAATCAATTACAGCTTCATTATGAACAATATGAATGGCGCAGGAAGTCTAAAAATTCAAAGCCTATACGCCACAAACGGTGCTAAACGCTACGATTACAGTACAGGCTCAAGTAAAACCTACCCAAACCGTGCCGATTTTACTGAAGAGCCACTAGCTGCTAGCCTTAACTTAACTCTTAGTTTTTAATCAACTATTGATAAAGGCTTATTGAATATTAGGTTCTCACCGGAAAAATCAATATCAAGTAAGTTAAGCGCACAAGTTTCATCAAACTGCAGTGACAAACTGTCTGCCACGAAACTGAGTTTTGCACTGCATGAAAATATCTCTCCGTGTAAAGCTTGTTCAATTGTAAGGCGAATAGTTACGTCACCCTTATCGTTCAGCCCATCAAAAGAATAGTACCCGCAATACGAACTAGTTTCTCGTAACACTTGCTTTAACTCTTCGTCGCTTGCGAGCAACAGCTGATCAAACCTAGGCCGGCTAAGGTCTACGGAGCTTACCTGTATTGAGAAAAAGCCATCCGATGAAAATAATATCCGTAAATTTTCGTTTACCAGGCTACTCTCATCTAAGGAAGCCAAAACCCAACTACCCTCTAACTTTTCCTGTAATGGTGACTCGGACTCTACCTTATCGCACTCTACCCAATCTAACTTGTGGTAGGCATGGCTCTGGCTTTGCCGTCCCTGCTTTTGAGAATACGGTGCAGTATGAAGTGTTAATCCACGTTGACAGAACGTCGTAGGATTTAGATCAAGATATCGAGTAAGCGTCTCTCCAACAAAATTTGGATCCGTACTCAATTCAATATCGTGCTGAATAACACCGTTAAGTTCTCGATAGCGACCCGTATACGACAGATAATTTAAAACTCGAGTGAATTGTGGAGCATCACTCGTTTGATCACCTTCAAAACGGTTGAGCGTTTCACGTGAGGGATTCCATATATGCGCCGCCATGGTACCGTCACTTAAATACAACAAATAGCCTTTGGGTTGTAAACTAAAGGGGTAAGTTTTGACATCGGCCGTTCCACTTTCAAAAGTCTTTAAACGGTACGACCCTAAAGTAACAACAGCATCAGAAGCCGTGTTTAACGATAATTCCGCCAAAGAACACTCATTGACAATGGACATTAAAGCCTTAAAAAACGAATTTGGGGGATTCATAAATACCAAGTGCGAGCCCTCAACCTCAGTATATTGGTAACCTTTGCTGCTGTATTCTTGCCAGCGTGCCAAGGAATTCCCATCAGGGATAAGGACATCGTTGTTCGATTGAATAGCCAAAACATCGCAATTAAGACGACACTCATCCGTATAATCGTATTGGTAGGATTGCATAAGCTCTATATCGTTAACCAAACCCTCGTCCGACAAACTTGAAATCCCAGATGACTTTGATATAAGCACCTGACTTTGCTCTAACAAGAACCGCGCATCACTTAAGGACTCTCTCGAATTAATATCCGCAAAAGGCGAGACGTTTTTTAGTCGCTGGAAAACCTCAGGAACACAAATCGAAGAAGGTATAAATAACGCAGCCGAAAGCCCATAATTTTGCTCTACATACCTAAGCGTTTCATATCCAACAATGCCGCCCATTGAATGACCGTAGACGCAAAAAGGTTGCTGCCCCACAATGTTGACTAGACAATCGCTAAGGTAAGGGATTAAATTTTCCCAAGAACTTACTTTATCTGTACCAACAATCCAGACCTCAACCGCCTCCTTGTCTTTGAATGCTTGAGTCCATGACCAGCGCAACGACTCATTGCCGAAACCAAAAGGTAAAAACAACAACAAACGGACTGAAGCCGCAGGTGATGGTTTGATACATTCACAAAAACGATCGACTCCAAAAAGTATGTGCTTATCATCAAGAGAATACTCTTGAACACTCTTTGAATGGACATCAACTGAATCCAAAGTTGCATTACAGGACTGCTGATACCATTGCTCAGCCTCGTTTTTTGATAATTCACCACATTGTACTTTTGCGAGAATTACTTCTAAATCATCCTGTATCATATTATCTCTCCATGTTTATCTTCTAGCGCATCGATCGCATCACGAAAATCTAATTTTCCACTTCTAATTCGCTCCGCTAGAGAGCTCAGTTCACGCTTATCAGCATCGTCTTTTGAAACTACTGCAGTGTACTCAAGCTTCACATCAGCACTTACTTTACTAACATTGACAATATCACCGGAGCTATCTACATTATTAACTCTAACGTCGTCACTGGTATCGGCTTCATCATTGATTTTGATTGCATCATATTCACTAGAAATGTAATCACACAAGGCATCAACACTTCTATAATTTGATAGCGCCATGGCATCTAATGATGGAAACCGCTTACGCAAGTGGTTAAGGGCTTGAATCAGCATTATTGAGTCCATGCCATATTGTTCCAACGCCCGCGCAGTATCAATTTTTTCTTTTGAAATACCTAAAGTCTTCGATGCGACATCGACAATAAAGTCACTTATAGCAGGCGCTTCTCTTGAACTACTTAGCGCACTAGATACTCTATTCTTTAACGAACTTTCCACTGTGTCAGTTACCGGATTACTCTTCACAGAACTACTCAATTTACTATCAACAGAACGAATCACCGAGGAATTAGCATCAACAACATTAACCTTACTAAACGAATCAGTATTTTCGGACTGTCTAAACGTTTCGGATTTCAACCAATGTGATTCTGCGTTAAACGCATACACAGGAAGTGCAATTTTTTGGGGTATAGCGCCGTTATATAAACTCGACCAATTCCCCCAGCTTCCTTTAAGCCACGCTTTTACGATAGTTTTGGGGACCGCTATAGCAACGTCATCGTTTTGATATTGAATTTCCACTCCTGAATCGCCACACGAATGAATACCCACACTCTCATCCAAGACATTACTGTAAACACGACTTTTTTGCCCCATACGATAACGACAAAGCTCTTGAATTAATTCATCTGAACTTTTAGCGACTACGGCTATACGAAAACGTAATGGCTGTCGACC
>JBLIMQ010000047.1:0-29294 GCA_047638775.1 Flavobacteriales bacterium | reverse complement strand
ATCGATTTATTGTTCACTTGTTCTAAGGTGCTTAATAGCCTGCCGCGCGCTTTAGTACTGCTTGTTTAATATCTATTGCTTTAGCGTTTTCTGGGGTATCCACTTACACCGTGCCGTGCCGTGCCGACCTCGTCGTAAATACAGATGGGATGGTTTGTTGCATGACCATGTTAAATTGGTCTAAGTTCAGTCGGCCTGAAGGCCGACCTACAAGGGTGAGGGCGTGGGATTGGTTCCCAAATTGGACTGTAGGTTGGGCTGTAGGTCGGGCTTCAGCCCGACAATCACTGAACTCATTGAGCTTCATATTTTAGAGACGAAAATCTAAACCCTAAATATCTCCAAAGCTACCCTTAATGCTGCTTGATCTTCCGCCTATGTACTTCATCCATGGAAAGATCATTTATAGGCTCAGCGTGTTTATGTCGTCCATGCAGAATCAAACCGTAAGCATTAATGAATGTTTATAGAGCTACATTGGTAGCTTAATTATTGATGCGCTTCGAACTTGAATCCAGGTCATATATTAATGTCACAAAGCGATCGTCCATTCTCGAAGTGGATGCTGCATCTAAATCATGGGCATAAGGTTCTGAGCATAAAGTCCTGGTCATAAAGTCCTATGTCGGGTTCTATGTTTAGGTACTGTGTTTAGGTACTGTGTTTAGGTACTGTGTTTAGGTACTAGGACTGTGTTTAGGTATTAGGACTACGCTGTCGGTTGCGCTATCAATTGGTTTCGGTGCGCCCATAATAAACGTATTTAAAAAGAGCTCACGATTATTGTTGGGCGCGTAATGGTGTGAGGGTTTTTTTTCTTATAAAGTAGATTGGTAAGGCTGTAGCGTGCAAGTTCCGAACGGTTACGGTGCTGGTCTCTTTAATATGTAATAGGCCATGGGCTAATTACTGCTCTGTTGTTTTATTCATATTTGTAATAATTATCTACAGGTCCGTTCGTGCCTGTCGCCTGAATTGTCTTTCTGGGGTGATATCCCTTATGTTTTTCGCAGTGCTGCGGTATTAATGTAGAAATATAGACATTTCGGAGCTGTACTCCTATTATCATCGCTGCTTGGGATCTTGCTAGTAATGTAGGTACCACGAATACCAAAAATAATAAATTCTGAGCTCCCATTAAAAACTCAATTTACCACCTAAGGAAATATGGTCATGGCTACTCTATTTCAAAACTTGTTTGCAGCAATTTTTTTTCTTCTTAAACACACGCGACTATTGATAGTTGTCGTTGTTGTATTGGTTATTATCACATTGGCTGTCGGCAAAACCTACCAAGGTTGGGACGATGACCCTGATCGCGGTGCAATCGCAATTGAAAACGGCGCGTTTGAGGAAAGTTATTCCACGCCTGTCTATCTTGATCAAGGTTGGTCGGAATCGGATAGTTTGTGGTTTTATTACACTACCCAGGGCTCAGCGCTCATTCCATATGATTTCTTTAATGTGCTTGAAGATGAAAATTCTCAAGCTCTTTTACGTTCTAATAAAAATATAGACAAATATCGCTATCTACCTCAAAAGCCAACCTTTTTTAACCCCGATGGTTTTCCTGTTGGATTCGTAAAGGAAACCTATCAAGGAAAAGACTATATGGGCTACACCTGTGCAGCTTGCCATACTAGCCAGGTTAACTTTACCGGTGAAGATGGTAGCACCACAGCCATCCGCATAGATGGTGGTCCCGCTATGGCTGATATGGTTGGTTTTATGACCGCACTTGAAAAATCTATGCTCGCTACACTCAATGACGGTGATAAAAAGCAGCGATTTATTGACAATGTTATTTCGCTTGATAACAACTACAGCAAAGCAAGTAGCGTGATTGACAGCCTAGAAGAGTGGACCAAAACAGTTCAATTGTATAATACGGTAAATCATAGCCATATTGATTACGGCTATGCACGCTTGGATGCCTTTGGTCGTATTTATAATCGTGTATTGCAGCATATGATTAATAAGCCCCAGCTTGCGCATGCCATGAGAATGGTGATGTCGCCTACCCACAAGCGAATTTTAACCGATGCGCAAATCGACAAGGTACTTGAGGGGATAGGTGAGAATATTATTGTCGACAAACAATTTGCATTGGTGCTCGAACGTTTAACTTCCACTGCACCGGGTTACCCTGGTTTGAACCAGCGCAATGTATTACGTGTGCGCAACGAGGTATTTAATGAACCGAACGCACCTGTGAGCTATCCATTTTTGTGGGACATCGCTCAATCGGATTATGTGCAATGGAACGGCGTGGCAAATAACAGTGGCGTTGGACCGCTTGGCCGCAATACGGGCGAGGTGATAGGTGTATTTGCCATTCTGGATTGGACTTCTGCAAAGCCAAATGGTTTTAGTCTTTCTGCAACATTAACTGGTCAGAAGAAAAAAGATGAGGTTGTTGATTTTAAGTCCTCCGCGGATCTTACCAATCTTGGGCGGCTAGAGTCGCACCTTAAAAGTTTACAATCACCGGTTTGGCCAGAGAATATTCTTGGTGAAATCGATATGGCTAAGGCGCAGCGGGGCCAAACCCTTTATGCGGAATACTGTCAATCGTGTCATGAGGTGGTCGATCGTGATAATTGGGACCGTCTCGTGATTGCTCAAATGACGGAATTAAATTTTATTGGCACTGATACAGCCGCTGCAATGAACGCGGTGTCTTATACCGGTAAGTCAGGTAATTTGAAACACACTGTGCAAGGTACCGATGTGGGTGATCTTATAATCCGGGAAGAGGCGCCCGTTGTGCAGATTCTAACCTCCGCTACGAAAGGTGTTATTGCAACACCGGATGCGGACAAAATGTTTTTGCGTCGCTGGCTTGATCGTATTTACACCATAAGCGCTTCCTTTTTCGAAAATACCATTCCCAATACAATTAAAAGCGGCAACTATAATCCTGATACTACGGCATCGCCCTATAACTCCTTAGTAGCGTATAAAGGTCGTTCTCTCAACGGTATCTGGGCGACCGCACCGTATTTGCACAATGGCTCGGTGCCAACAATGTACGATTTATTATTGCCGAAAAAATCTGACGAGGATACGGAAGAGGGCGAGTACCGTCCCGATACCTTTAAGGTGGGTAGTCGTGAATTCGACTCGGTGAAAATGGGTTTCCGTTCAGAAGATTACGATGGTTTTCGCTTTACGACCCATCGTGTTGGCGATATGAATGGTGGGCATGAATACGGTGCTGGGCGGACTCCGCAAGTAGATGGCACCCAGTTGCCTGCGTTGTCAGCTGATCAGCGCTGGGATCTAATTGAATATATCAAAACACTTTAGGGAATAGAGCCATGACTACTGATTATCTTGCGGAATATGATGCCGCTGCCGATGCGGATAAGTATCCGCTAGTTCAAAAATGGATGAAGACAACACCGCTACCCTTCTTTAAGCAATTGCGCGAAGAACGCCCCGTGTTAGTGACGCCGGAGTGTACGTTGTTGGCCTTGTTTACCGATGTTCGTGATGCCTTACAAATGCCCAGTATTTTTACGGTTAATTTATACAAACCTAAGATGGGGGTTACTGAAACATCTCCGGGATACTTGATGGCCCACGACGATGATGCATTACATTATCGTGAAAAATCTATAATGAAGGGGATGTTGAATCGTGATGATATTCCACGAATTCGAGAGCTTATTCGTGACGCGGCAAAAGACATTCTAGACGATGCCAATGGCAGTATTGAAATAGTTAATAATTACTGTCGTATGGTGCCCGCTATTTTAGTTCAGGACTATTTTGGACTAGATGGAATTGACCGAAAAAAGCTACTGAAATGGTCATTTTGGAACCAGTATAATACGTTTCATAATCAGCCCTTTGATTTAAAATCGAAAGAAGAGTTTGATCGTATTGTGGCTACACATGCGGAGTGTTCGGAAGAACTAGTCGATTACGTTACTATTTTAATGGTGCGAAAATTACTGACAGTCAAAATTAAAGATAGAATTTTTGGCGGCCTTTTAAAACTCGTTAATATCGTTCGTGCTATATCGGGTAAAGGTCCCAAAAAAATTAAGGATGATATAGTCAAGCGTATGCTACGTAGCGCGTTCGCCGAGCAGGTAGATTTTCCACTAACGCGCATTGGTACAAACGCAGGGGGATTGTTAATCGGCGCAGTAGAGACGACTTCACAGGCTGTGGCTCAGGTTCTTCAGTATATTATTGATCGCCCTGATTTGTTGGCACAAGCAAAGCTGGCGTCCGCAAAATCCGACCCCGCAGAAATTGATGCCATTGTTTGGGAAGCTCTGCGTTTTGTGCCTATAAGCCCCTATATGTTTCGACAGTTGTCGCAAGACTATACGATTGCCAAAGGTACCGATAGAGAAACCACTATCCCCGAAGGTACAAATGTACTCACCCTTACTCAGTCCGCTATGTTTGATACGTATGCGAATGAAGATCCGGATGAATTTAGAGTAGGGCGGAATTGGTACCACAATTTCAACTTTGGTTTTGCGTCACACGATTGTTTGGGGAAATATGTTGGCATGGCCATGATCCCAGAAATGGTCCGACAGGTGATGCTGCGCACAGATCTTACGGCCTCATCCACAATGAACTATAAAGACGGACCTTTTCCAGAAGAGTACACGCTTACTTGGAAGTAAAATTATACAAGGGTACCTTGTTGAGATAGTAAAGCTAGTCTTGATAGGGTAGTCATGTATTCCGCAAAAATAATAAAACTATATCTACACAGAAAACCTAAGGATGGTAAGGCAATGAAACATTGGGTTGGTTCAGCAGTATATGGGCTTGTTGTCTCTAGTGTCTTGTTGCTTTCGGCCTGTTCGGAGAAACCACTGGAGTCCCCGGAGTCACCCGCTGTGGTGCAAGGCGTCGCCGATAACTGGTCAGATGATCAAGCCCAGCGTAAGGCGAACAAGGCGTAGTATATTCACGACAATCAAGCTGCATTTGATTGGTTTGCCGATTTTGCTTTTAGCGAAAGCGATGGCACACCCTATATCGCCCTTCGTTTATTGCCATTGATAGCACCAGAACTCTGGGGGAGTGACGAAAACTTTCTCGACGTTATCGGCTTATTCAATGACACACGGCAAAAGGGTTATCCAATGCCGCGTGGTATTGGTATAAGCGCGTTAAATAGATCTAATCTCGCAGGCAGTATTGATTACGCATCGTTTACCTGTGCCGCATGTCATATTGGTAGGGTGTTAAGTGATGCCGGCGAAACTTTATATATTGACGGCGGAGCGAACGCGGAATTTAATATCGTTTTGTATCGCGTTAAGGTATACCAAACACTACAAAAAATTATTGGTGATGAAACGGATGAGGCGAAACAGCAAGCCCTATATACCGATAACGGTGTCCGTTATTTTTTATAAGGTCACAAATATTTTTGCGGTGTAACGAACGGAGGAGCTTTTGCAGCGCCTTCGCGCTAATTTTTTAGTTTCATTTGGCCTTTTTTACATGAGATCAAAGACCGTAGAGAATAAAATTTTCGTCAAAGTAGAGATGGAAAATAAATTGAAAATGACGAAAAAAAAGCTTGACATCAATAGTCAATCAGGCGAATCGTGCTGTATACATTTTGTACAGATCGAGAGAATTAAATGTCAGACAGACTTAAAGGACTTGAAAAAATCCTATTGAATAATACCGTATTAGAAAATTGGTTTTCTCCTATGATACAGGCTCTGGAAAATGTCCGGAACCCCAAAAATAAATTCTCCGTGCTGAGCATGTCCACGTTCCTTCTTGTCAGTTGTATCCGCCAATTGAATAATACGGGAACGCTTCGAGACCATCTGCAGAATCTCAAGCATATGGAGGATGAGGACGTAGAACACGTGCCTGTTGCTCGCTCAACCTTTTCTGATGCATTGAGCAACAAAACCCGTTTAAGCATAACATTACATGCTTGTGAGGCTTTGTATCAGGCCGTGAGAAAACAACTGCCTGATCGATTGAAAGGACTCAACGGCATAGAAGATAGAGATGTGTACGCGATGGATGGCTCCTATCAGCCCGAGTCTTGCCACTTTTACAAAATTACACCTAGCCAGGGCGGTACAGATAGCGCCAAGGGACATTTAAAACTCAACGTGTTTGATCTTCGCTCAGGCCTACCCGTTGATATGGACATTGATACCAGCTCGATATCGGAGATTCGATTCGTTAAAGAACGGTGGAAAAATGGAGACTTAACTACTCGAAAGAATTCTTTGTGGGTTGTAGACCGAGGCTTTATTGATGCCGATTACTGGGACCTACGGAAGCAGAAGCATGGGGTAACCACGATCACACGGATGAAATCCAATTTGAATTATACCGTTTCTGAATCGGTAAAGGTGACCAGCAGCAATAAAAAACAAGGCGTAAAAAAAGATCAATTGGTTCATTTAGACAGCTCGGGAGAGTCGTGGCGACTCATTAGGTACAAAAGTGATACGGGTGAAACTTATGAATACCTGACGAATGACCTGACCCTGAACGCCGGTGTCATTGCGTTTCTTTATCATCGGCGCTGGGACGAAGAAAAGTACTTTGATAATCACAAGAATGATATGGCTAATGCAAAAGCGTGGGGGAAAAGTGACACGGTGATTAAGCAGCAAGCCGTCATCGGAATGATTACGTTTATTTTAACCCGCCTATTTAGCCACAAACAGGCTGAGAAATTTGGTATGCCTACGGACGGAACTACCCAAGAAAAGAGACACCTGAAGAAGCAGAAAGACTACTTTGACGGATGTCTAAAAGATCAGTTTCGCGCATTCCACACTAATTTGTCTAAGATAACGAAACAAGTTTGGAGGTTTCTGAAAGGGTGCATGCTCAAGAAAAGCCGCCAGAAGTTATATGAGAACCATCTGAAGCCGATGATGGCAGGCTATCTATAAAATTTACCGGACACCGTTAATATACCGATGCATTTCTAACGGCTTTGGGAATAGCCAAAAAGTCTAGCGATACATTCTTTTATCGAGATTACAAGAATCAGTGGCTGCATCTTGATGCCGATTATGAAAAAGCTCAGATCGAAATGTTTACCGATAAATCTGCCGAGTTGATTAATGCTTTTACGACACGAGCTATCGATGATTATACGGGCTATGGCGCGTTACTTAATAAAAATTACAAAGGTTTTCAAGCCCGCTCACTAGAAGGCTTCCCCGGTATGGCGGATGCCACCGGTATATTCACAGTGAACGCCTACAATGACGCAAAAAAAGGGCGCTTCACTGGGCTATTTGCTTCTCTTATTCTACCTACATCACCCGGTATCACCGACATTATGTCCGTGTGGGAGCAAGATAAACGTAAAGCCGAGTGGGACCCAAAACATAAAATATTGATAAACGGCGGTGGTCAGTGGAACGGTAATATACCGATACCTATCTATCGCAACCTGGCCGCGCAATCGACGCTGGGACTGGCCAATATTGATGTTCGGGTTTCAGCCTTCGCCGTCGATTTACTCGATAAGTTACCGGCAACGGTTTTTCCCTTTGATGTGGATGTTGATCTAGCGAAACAAGGTGAAAGTCTCTTCACGAAGAACTGTGCACAATGTCATCAACCTCAAAACGGTAAAGTGTACGGTAACCTCAATGTTAATTTGGATCGAAGCTATGTGGTTAATTGGTTAATTGGTTAATTCGTCGCGGCGGAATAAGTGGCTTTAACGATACATGTTCACCTTCGACCAGTGTAGTGATGAATGGGGCTGTTAGTAATCCATGCGCAGAATTCGACGGTGTTTCACTCGAAGGAAAACAAGATCTTATTATGTCTCCGAACGATCAACACCATGGTTACAATGCTCGACCACTTAGCGGTATTTGGGCGCAAGCCCCTTATTTACATAATGGCTCTGTGCCTACGATTTATCATTTGCTGGTTCCTATGCACGGCCCACAAGTTTTTTCAAGAGTCGATTGGAATACGATCAAAAGAATTTAGGCTTTGCCTGGACCGCGCCCTCATCTGAACAGAGACCTGCTGGTCATAGTTATATATTTGATAGTGCGAGCTTTTCGGCGTTTAGTAACCGGGGGCATGATACGGATATAGAAGAAAATGGGCAGCGCTATAAATTGGATTGGTCCGATGATGAAGCTGGTGCAATGGCCATTATTGAATATCTAAAAACGCTTTAGACTAGTTTAAGCTCGATAAATCACAAGGTATTTTCCCATGTTAAAACGTGTTCTTGGATCGCTTCTTATTGCACTACCTATTGTTGTTTTTGTTTTATACGGAAGGGCAAGCGGTTTATTTGAAAGCCGTTTGACGGCGCCTGAACTGCCGGCCAAGGTTCGCTCAGTGCCAACGAATTGGGCTGAAGCGCAGCGACAGAGAAGGTCGAATATAGCCACTCATTTAGTAAAGCACGAAGAAAACTACGATCACTTTGCCAATTTTCCTGTCAGTGCTACTCAGGGTATTCCACTGATCGTGCTCAAATTATTGCCCAAATTGGCTCCCGAGTTTTGGGGCGGTGAAGATGATTTTCTTTCAGTAATGGGTTTGTTTAATGACGAGCGTTTGGAGGGCTATCCCTTTCCTCGTGGTATTGGCTTTACCGGGTTAGTTCGTAAGGACGAGCACGCCGATATTGATTACGCATCGTTTACTTGTGGTGGTTGCCATATTGGTCGGGTTCGACTCGACAATGGTCAGTATGAATATTTAGACGGTGGTGTTAATTCTGCTTTTAACGTCATTGGTTATCGCCAGCGTATTGTGCAAACACTCAATAAAATTTACGGTGACGAAATCGATCGTGATAAGAAAAATGCGCTAGTAATTCAGGCCGTGTTAGCGGCTTTAGAAAAGGTAGAACAACAGGACCCGAACTACTTTTATAAAGATTATTCCCATCAGGGGCGAGACTTTGATCACGTATACGAAGCCAAGCAAATAGCGGTATTTAAACAAGATGTTAAAAAAATAGTGACAGAGTCTGTTTTGCATCAGGAAAAGGTTTACGACGGTTGGCTTACGATTGCAAAAAAGTTCTACCCATCCATTGAAGAACGTATAAGCTCGGGTTTCGCGGGTATGGAGGATGCCATTGGCTTTAATGCGGCGACGGTATATCAAGGTTTAAAAGCAAGTCCGCTCACGCGTGCGTTTGCATCACTGGCGCTACCCGGGTCACATGGAGTGACAGACATAATGGTGGTATGGGATCAAGATTCCCATGACCCTCGTTGGAATGAAGATGAAACACGATTAATCAATGGGGGAGGGCAGTGGAACGGACATATTCCCCTGCCTATGTATAAAAATATAGCCGCGCAAGTAACTTTGGGTTTCGATGATATCGATATTAGTGTTTCTGCGCACTCTGAGCGCTTGTTAAAAGAGCTGCCGCCTGCAATCTTTCCCTATGACGTTAATTTGGATTTGGCGCGAAAGGGGCAAGAGCTGTTTACGAAAAACTGTGCGGATTGTCATCAGCCGAACAACGGTAAGGTGTATACGCAAATGGGCACAGATATGGGCCGAGCAATCGTTGCGGGTACGATTATAACCGTGGGAGCTCAAGTGAGTTTTGCTGGCGACGCAAACTGTTCGCCAACGACCACCATCGAAATGGAAGGCGAACAGGTGCAGCCGTGCGCCGAATATAGGGGGGTGTCGCTTAAGGGAAATAGCAAACAAGTGATGTTACCGCCACGTGTGCACAATGGCTACAATGCACTACCGTTACCCGGTCTTTGGGCGCAAGCTCCGTACTTGCATAATGGTTCAGTCCCAACGCTTTATCACATGCTTGTTCCTTCAGAGCGCCCGCAAGTATTTGTCAAAAGCAGACTCGATTTCGATAAAAAACACGTTGGTTTTAGTTGGCAAGCCGAAAGCTGGCTCGACAAAACTGAAGGCTACCTCTACGACACCGCTGCCTCTCCTGCAACGAGCAATGCGGGGCACGATCATGATATTAACGAAAATGGAAAGACCTACAAACTCGATTGGAATGATGATAAAGAGGCTGCCTGGGCATTGGTTGAGTATTTGAAAACCCTCTAGTTTAGGGTGAAGTCGCGAAAGTTCAGCAAGGACACTGACAGCTAAGGAAATTAAAATTACCAGTGGTAACCCCCTGTGTCAGTATAGTTTTCGCGTTTTTGAAACGCTACGCAGGGCGGAGTGAATTAAAATAAAGAGTTTTTCTATAGTGGATAAAGACTGTATCTACTGGCGGTGATGCTCAAAGTATGACCTGTAAGTTCATCTGTCCCACATAGAAATCTGCATTGAACACATAAGACATTACGTGGTAATAAAGTGTATCTGAGTGGGGTATTTTTGGGCGCGTGGAATTGTCACAATGATCTCCATTTCTGGGTGGTTATGCGGTTTTTATACTGGTTTCAACTCGCGATGATGTTAATTCAATTAATGCGCGTCCGCGCATTGCATTTTTCCTCACTACAACGTTAGATCTTTACGAGAATCGCTAGCATTAATACTTACCTATTTTTTGACAAAACTGTTTACAATACCTAAATATCATCTCCATTTAAGGTGCAGTATGAAAAGTAGGCTCGGATTTTTAACGTTTATTTTCCTGATATTTACAATTTCTGTTCAGGCGGCTGATCTTTCGACAGGATGGTTTCAGTCCGAATTAACGGTTGATGAATCTCCTTTTTGTAATGATGTGTTAGAACAATCGAAAGCGGTTTTAAATGGTGAACGTAGCCAAATGTACCCTCCAACCTTAATCGAGCAGGACTTTCAACAAAATAATCCTATTCAAGTGAGTGGAAAAAAAATTTATCTCGCCTCATACACTCATAAAGGGTGTGGTGGATCCTGCAGCCGCTATAGTCTATTAGCTTCAATTGAAGAATTTCCGAGTAAACATGATGATGCAAGGTTTTATTACTCGTTATTAGAAAAGTCGCCTCCAGCCGCAAGTCAGTTCACATTTTTATCTTCCCACTCGGGTGAGTATTACGTTTTCGTTCCGGGGAAGGAATCGGATCAGTTTTACCAATTGAATGACGATGCAACTTGGACACAGCTTTGCTCAGTATCGAAAAACCCTACAGGAACACAAATTATCGATCAAGGAAAGGATTACTCAATAATGGAGGAGTCTTTATCTGATTTACGTGGGTTAGTTCAAGGGCTTAGAAAAGGTGGTGGATGCGGCTCGAGCAATACTCATCATCGCTGGGCTAGACGTACAGATGACGAATTTAAAAAGCTATTATACTCTCCACGATTAAGTCAAATCAAAGATAAGCGCTATAACGACTCTACATACGAAAAAGACATGGAGGGTTTGGATACTTGGTCGTTGATGGGTTTGAACGAATATAATGCGTTGGCATTGTTCAAAAGTACACTAATAGAAACCACCACGGAGTTAAGTGTTTTTTATCAAAAGTATTTTGATTGGACTGAGTAGGAAGCAAAAGAAAATGCTGACTATGCGATAAAATATGCTGTGAGTTCAGGTATTCGATTTCACGGATTTAAGCCGTTTAATTCTGAAGAAGAGATACAGCTCAGAAAAGCAATTTTAAATCGAGATTCAATAGCGGATATCAAGGCCATAGATATATCTCGGGTGGCTAAGGTTAGTAATAGTGTTGCATTTTTCCGTTCAAATGAAAGTGTGCTTAATGTTGCAGTTCAGTACCCAGCAGCACTTAAATACCTGCTGCAAGAAGGGTTTGATCCAAACAATAAAAATATTTTTCATAAAACACCTTTGATGTATGCGTCACAGTACAATAATTATGAATCGACCAAGTTCTTAGTTAAAGCTGGGGCTAAAGTCAACGCCGGAACGATTATTCCAGATGACCCCTGTAATTACTCCTTGAGTACATACAATATGACACCCCTGTATTACGCGGTTAGATATGCAGGTAAAGATGTCATTAATCTACTAATTGATAATAATGCCTCCAAGTTTTTTCGTACTAATGGTGATAACGGGTATCCGGTCGACTGGCTGAGCCGGTTTGACAATGAAAACTTGTCTGCAGCAGATAAACAAGAAATATTTGATAAGTTAAAGTTGCCTGACTCTGATGTTCTTTCTAAAATATCAAAAGAGATAAATTTGTTGGGAGAACAGTATTATTTGGAGATGAAAATGGAGGCAGCCGCTGGTAAGTTCACGGAGGCTGTAAGGGTTTATAGTGAAAATTATCGCGCCTTGAATAATCTGTCGTTGGTATTGTATAAGCAAGGAAAGATGCGAGCCTCCAGAGAGGCGTCCTTGAATGTGGTTGAATCAGAAGGTGCAACGGCTAGACAGATATCTTCTGCTTATTATAATTTGGCGTTGGTTTGTAATAAGTTGGCGCGGTGTTCTGGAAAAGTATTGGGTCATTATTTGCATGCATATGAAACATTCCCCTCCAAAAAGCTAGCTGATTCAATTGTTGATGGTTTTTATAGTTCGTATGCTCGTGGGTTTTTATGTGACGGGGACGGGGCGGGCTTTGAGCGAGTTTTTAGGCTGCATAACTCATTTAGATTTTTACACAAAGAGGATTCTCAAAAAATATTTTCTAAATATGAGTCACTGATTAGTGACTCTAAGACACTTGATGTTCGTAAACGAGATATATCATTAGAGAAAGATTCGATTGTGGATTTGAATAATGGATATTATGTTGCCAGTTATATCAGTGCGTATCAAAGCTCGTTCCCCTTTAGTCTCGGTTTCGGTGTATGCACAAATCATAGTGGAAGTTTTTTACCCGAAGATGATAAAGTGATTTATATCCAATCGCAGAATAAAAAGGATAGTGATTATGTGAAAATCGATTTCGATTTGGATGAATCTTATATAATAATTCTTTCTGGGGATAATCAGTGGGTTGTATCTGATCGTGGGAAGTCAAAAAGTAATTTCATACTAAATGGCGGAAGTCTTGTTAATTCAGACCTTATTCAGTACTCCGTAGTAAGTAATATGCATAGACCTTGGAACGATGGTAATGATCGTCGGAATCGCATGGTTTTGTCGAGTATACGGCAGATGTTTGGGAAGCCTATTTATACCAAGTTCAAAATCACATCCAATAAAAACGTGTTGATTACAGATGAAGACATACATCGCGCCAAAATCATTGTTAGTCCCTATGCTAATTTAGAATTTCACGGAATTGGTGACTATCAAATTGCCTATACCGTACCGAAGGAATCATTTAACAATTTGTCAGGCCTAACGGGCGTTAAGTTCTTAATTGATACTGATAGTCATTCAATGGTTGAGAGGCCTGATGATAGCGAGGTGTTTGTTTCGAGTGTCGAAGATTATCTTAGCGCTAATGAACACTATTACATAATAGAAAAGCGGGCGGGAAATCGTGGTTACTATTTTGGAGATGGATTTTTTACAAAATAACGCTTCGTATATGCATACTAAATGTAAGCTCCATACGGAGCTTGTTACTTAAGTTACGTGTTTTAAAACAGAAACTATTGTTTGGCCTTCATTCAATAATCTGCGCAAATTATGGCTGAACTGCTAGGGCTCTTAGGGGGAGTTCGATGGTCTTAGGGGGAGCTTGATAGTTTAATGATAGTTTAATGCTTTTTCCTGCTCTTCGAAGCGCTTGTCTAATAGGTTCTGAATATTTTTGGCATCTTCTATGATATCGCTATATTTACCAGTACCAGTACCAGTGTCGGTGCTTGGTAGTGTGTTTGAGTCTTGTTGTGGGTCTGAAGACGATAGCGATGAGGTAGGAAGCCCTTGAATCATATTGGTGTTCGGGTCAATATTTAATAGCTTGTAGGTCGTTGTGTCCGTGGGTTTTTCGGACGAGTAGTGCAGTATTCCGTCGGCATCACGCCATTTGTAGGTTTGCTCGCTACGTGTATCAAGGTCTTGAATCGATTCGCCTGCTATATTTCTTAAGCCGCTCAGTGAAAGCTCAGGTATCGAGAGCGAGCCTAAGGGCGACTTCCCCGTCTTTTTGTATACAAGGAAGCTTGATATGCCTATTAGTAGCCCCATCATAATGGCGACTTTTATAAGAAGTTTAGTAATCACAGTGATCAGACCAATACTTGATGTTAAGTAGGCCATTCTAACCCATTGCATTCCATTCGATAATCTCCTAATGTCATAAAGATGAAAAATGACATCGATATTCTAGCGACACACCTTGGCGATAGCCTTGCTCGACTAAATCTTCACGTAACGTGCGCAGAATCCTGTACGGGCGGTGCTGTTGGCGCCGCAATCACCTCTGTAGAGGGAAGCTCAGAGTGGTTTGATATGGGCTTCATTACATACAGTAATGAAGCCAAGGCAGGTCTCTTAAATGTATCTGCTTCGCTAATTGATCAGCACGGTGCCGTTAGTCATGAGGTAGCTGAAGCTATGGCCGTCGGGGCATCTAAAGTCGCTTGTGCTGAGCTTGCCGTAAGTGTCAGCGGTATTGCGGGTCCTGGTGGCGGAACTATAAAGAAGCCAGTAGGGACTGTTTATATTGCTTGGTGTTATGCAGGTGTTGTTAGAAGTCAGTGTTTTTCCTTTACCGGCGATCGACAAACAGTGCGAGAGCAGGCTATACACCAAGCGTTACAGGGTTTGATTGCTAGTGTAGAAGCGTAGTATGGGAATAAATACTGTATAAAAAACTATAGCTGTTTGCTTGTACAGTAGAATCACGCTATGCTATTGCCATCTTACGAACATTGAGCCGAATGGTACGAATTAATTGTACCCATAGACGCTCGATACATTAATGATTACTAAGAACGATTTTAAGCGTTAGGGGTATATGAAAATGGATGCTAATAAAGAAAAAGCTTTGGCTGCGGCTTTAACACAAATCGACCGTCAGTTTGGCAAAGGCACGGTTATGCGTATGGGTGATAAAGAGCGCGTATCCATTCCCAGTATTTCTACGGGTTCTTTAGGGCTTGATGTTGCTTTAGGAATAGGTGGTTTACCTAGAGGACGAATTGTTGAAATTTATGGCCCTGAATCTTCAGGTAAAACAACCTTAACGCTACAGGTTATTGCCGAAGCACAAAAAAAAGGTGGAGTTTGCGCTTTTATCGATGCTGAGCACGCTTTAGACCCAATTTATGCTGAAAAATTAGGCGTTAACGTTGACGAGTTGATTATTTCTCAGCCAGATACGGGTGAGCAGGCTTTAGAAGTTACCGATATGCTAGTGCGATCTGGTGCCATTGATGTATTGGTTGTCGATTCTGTGGCGGCTCTTACGCCCAAGGCGGAGATCGAAGGCGACATGGGTGATCACCATGTTGGTTTGCAGGCACGCTTGATGTCGCAAGCGCTGCGTAAAATCACAGGTAATATTAAAAATGCTAATTGTCTGGTCATTTTTATTAACCAAATTCGTATGAAAATTGGTGTTATGTTCGGTTCCCCCGAGACAACAACCGGTGGTAACGCACTTAAGTTTTATGCGTCTGTACGTTTAGATATTCGTCGTATTGGTGCAGTTAAAGATGGTGACGAAATTGTCGGCTCTGAGACTCGCGTTAAGGTCGTAAAAAACAAGGTTGCTCCGCCGTTTAAGCAGGCAGAATTTCAGATTCTTTATGGTACAGGGATAAACTTGTACGGTGAAATTATTGACTATGCCGTTAAGCTAGGTTTAGTTGAAAAAGCCGGTGCTTGGTACAGTTACAACGGTGACAAGATTGGCCAAGGTAAAGCAAACTCTATGCAGTATCTGCGCGATCACCCTGAAGTAGCTGAATTCCTTGAGTCTAAAATAAAAGCGGAATTTCTAAATCCAGATGATAAAAAGTCTGACGAAGCTGAAGTTGATACGGTCGTTGAAAAGACGACGAAAGCCTAGATTGATATGAGTATTGTTAGTGGGCGATCTAAGCGCTAACGTAATCTTGTAGTAGAGCAATGTCGAGTAGAATAATTTCATAGTAGAACAATATACGAGCACAGTTAAGCCTTACCCTTGTTTAACTGTGCTTGAAGTTGTCTTTCCCTGCAATCCTCTGCTTTACATTTTAAAAGTAGGGGCTTGCACAAAGTTGCAGTTTTTTTCAAATAAACACAAATTATTGAACTCGATTCCCTTAAAGGCTAAGCCTTTACGACCTGACTGATACATGGTGACTATAGCAATGGATGACTTACCCGATTATCAGAAGCTTAAGAATACGGCGATCTATTATTTATCTCGGCGTGAATATTCAAAACAAGAGCTTCTCGATAAGCTCTACCGTAAGTATGGAAATACGTCATTTACCGAAAAGTTGCTGAATGATTTAGAGACCGACGGTTTGCAGGATGATGAACGTTTTACTGAGGTTTTTGTTCGTTATCGTATTGGCCAGGGCAAGGGTCCAATGAAGATTCAGCAAGAGCTGAAGCAAAAAGGTATATCTGGAGAATTAGTAGATACCTACCTTGATTTCGATGAGAGCTATTGGGTAGAGAGGGCGAAAGAGCTACTTGACCGAAAATTTTCGGCTCTAAGCTGCGACGACCTAAAAGCCAAGGCCAAAAAAGTTCGCTTTCTTGTTTCTCGTGGGTTTTCATATTCCTGTGTTATATCCGCAATAGACCACTTTTCGGCCGCTTAATCATAGCTCTGTGCTTGCGTATACCCGGTCTTCGTCCATTCCCTTAGTTTTATCATAAGTGTTAGCTGTTTTTGTTATATGTTTGTGGTTGCGCAATCATAAGGTGATTGTGTGACCTAAGTATTTTCTCTATCTTTTCTTCTAGTTAAACGCTTGAAGCCCGCGGTTTCCGGATCTATGATGCATATATAGTGTTCGGTGTGTGATTAAAATTGTACAGCTATGTGCTCACTTCAAGTAGTGTTTGTAAGTCGTGATCAATTCCGCACAAGCTTAATTTCGCATGAACCATACTTAAGTCATGCTTTATATGACACTAATTGAGAAGCGGCAGTTATGACTAACCTTATAGACAAAGATCTATTAAAGCGTTTTACGCCTTTTGATGGCTTACAGGATGAATATTTAGACGAAGTAATAACCTCAATTAAGTTATCAGAAGCGCCCAAAGGCACCATGTTGTTTAAGAGGGGAAGAGCCTCGGGGTTACGCTTTTTCTTGCTTGAAGGTGTTGTCGATCTTATAGATAGCCAATATGTTGCTACGAGTATTCGTGGTGGCAGCACTGCGGCCCTATCAGCACTTAACAAAGAATCTCCTACGCAAAGCTCATGTGTTGTTAAAGATCAATATGCGCAGATATTTTCTATCGAAGTAGAAGTTTTAGATCGAATTATGGCGTGGAGCGAGTCGGCTGAGTCAGCTTTTGCGGCTGAAATGGATGCAAAATATGAAGCTGACTTTAACCCTGCCTCAACGGGTCAGTTCGATGTGGTAGATGTAGGTGATGACCTTGATAATGATTGGATGTCGTCATTATTAAAGACGCCTATGATGGCTCGTGTTCCTCTCACTCATGTGCAAGATCTCTTTACGCGTTTTGAAGATGTCCGTTTTAAAGCGGGTGATGTGATAATGAAAGAGGGCGAACAGGGTGATTATTTTTATGTGCTGTCTAGTGGAACGGCAAAAATTACGAATAAGTCTGAAAGCGTAGATGTCGAGCTACGGCCGGGGCAATATTTTGGTGAAGAAGCGCTTCTTGCCAGTACTTTGCGCAACGCGACCGTAACTATGATGAAGCCGGGAATGCTCAAGCGGCTCAATAGCGAAGACTTTAAATCTCTTTTGTCGGAGCCTGTGCTTCAATACGTAACTGGGGCAGAGCTTGGTGGGTTCGAAAAGCCTCATAAGCTTATTGATGTGAAAATGCCTTTGGAATATCGAGCTGCTCATATAAAGGGCAGTATTAATGTTCCGTTAGCGCGTTTGCGTGGCACCATGCCAGAGCTTGCACGTACTAACGTGTATGTTGTTAATGGTGATGCGGGTTCGCGTGCTAATATAGCCGCTCACTTGTTATGCCAAGCCGGCTTTGATGCGTTTATTCTACTACCAGAGGATCCAGCTGAAGAGCGCTTGGAAGCATAGTTAGAAGCATTGTTGGAGAGATAAGGGACTTGAAGTTATGTCGATGTGGATAGCATAATTACGCCTAAGTTCAGTTAGCTTAGCTTACATCTAACATTGTCTTACAACGCGGCCGAATTCATGAGAGCACTTGTTTTATCGGCCTATGATGCGCAGAGCCATTGCTATTGGCATCAAGGCCTCATTCACAACTTCCCAGAAATCGAATGGCAATTATTGTCTTTACCTCCACGGTACTTTTCTTGGCGAATTCGCGGTAATAGTTTGTTTTGGGCTATTGATAGGCGTGAAACACTAATTCAGGCTTATGATTTTATTTTGGCCACATCGATGGTCGACCTGTCGACTCTTATTGGCCTTTGCCCTGAACTTGCTCGAGTTCCGACTATTCTATATTTCCATGAAAACCAATTCACGTATCCACTTTCTGGAAGCCAGCACAAGAGTATTGAGCCTGCAATGGTAAACCTGTATTCGGCACTTGCCGCGACGGTGGTTTATTTTAATAGCGCGTTTAATCGCTCTAGTTTTCTTGATGGTGTAGAGAAAGCTTTAAGTCGCTTTCCTGATTTTGTACCTGATGGCGTGGTACAGATTCTGGCTGATAAATCCCAAGTATTGTGCGTACCTCTAATGAATTCAGCTTTTACTGCTATTGACGCAGAAGCGATTACAGGACAGCTTCTTAGGGAAGATATAAAAAACGAAAAGTTAGAACGTGTAAAGTCGCACATGGAAATACGGGGCACTGATTTTCGGAACACGGAATTACTGGTTCCTAAATCTCTGAGCACTGAATCTCTGGATACGGAAAAACCTTATGAAATTTTGTGGAATCATCGTTGGGAGTACGATAAGGGCCCGGATCGCTTACTTGCATATATAAAGGCTTTACCGTCTGACTTACCGTTATTGTTTCATATCGTTGGTCAGAGCTTTGCGCGTATTCCACCTGAATTTGATCAAATTAAAAATTTGTTAGTTCAGCGTGGATGGCTTGGTGAATGGTCATACGTGTCGCTGGATAGTGATTACTGTCGGTTGTTGTCCCGCGCTGATGCTGTTCTTTCAACGGCTGTTCATGACTTTCAAGGGCTTTCGGTGCTTGAAGCCGTTGCCGCGGGTTGTGTGCCGATTGTGCCGGACCGCCTAGCGTATATTGAATATATTGACGCCTCTTATCGCTATGAGTCCTGTGACGCGGACGAAGATGAGTTTACGCAAGAGACTCTAAGTGCCGTTAAACTATGCATAAAGCTGATGAGTTTTCGTAAAACGGCGTTAAATATACAGGCTTATTCTTGGGATGCTCAAAAACAAAATTATGCAGCTGCTTTTGAACATGCGATCAAGCGTTTTAAATCCGAGAAGTCCTCTGTATGATGACCGACTTTTGTTGTTGATAAATATAAGGTTTTTGCCATATGTCTAGCTCGCGCGTTCTTACTGGAATTACCACAACGGGTACTCCTCATTTAGGCAATTATGTCGGTGCAATACGTCCAGCAATCCAAAGTGTTACTAGCGATACTGATTCCTTCTTTTTTCTTGCGGATCTGCACGGTTTGATTAAATGCCAAGAGCCTGAAAAAATTAATCAATCTACACGTGAAATCGCGGCCACTTGGCTGGCGCTTGGCTTAGATGCGGATAAATCTGTATTTTATCGTCAGTCGGACGTGCCTGAAATCTCGGAGCTAAATTGGATACTGACGTGCCAGGCCGCTAAAGGACTTATGAATCGTGCGCATGCCTACAAGGCTGCAGTTGCTCAAAACGAGCTGGATAAGCAAGACCCTGACTTTGGCGTGACTATGGGTTTGTTTTCATATCCTGTACTAATGGCCGCTGATATCTTGATGTTCAATGGTCAAAAAATTCCTGTGGGGAAGGATCAAATTCAACATGTAGAGATGGCCCGAGATATCGCTTCTCGATTCAATCATCATTTTGGTGAGGTATTTACCTTACCAGAAGCGGTAGTTGACGACTCCATGGCCGTTCTTCAGGGCCTAGATGGCCGTAAAATGAGTAAAAGCTATAACAATACTATTCCGCTATTTTTACCCGAAAAGAAGCTTAAAAAACATATCAATAAAATTAAAACCAACTTATTGGAGCCTGGAGAAGCAAAGGATCCAGAGACTTCAACAGTTTTTCAGATATGGAAGGCGTTTGCCTCAAAGGCACAATGTGGCGAAATGCATCAAGCATTCTTAGATGGTATTGCTTGGGGTGAGGCTAAAAAGCAACTTTTCGAATTGATAAATCATGAATTGACTCCTGCTCGTGAGCGATATGATGTATTAATGGAGAGCTCTAGCGATATGGAAGATGTTCTTTTGGTTGGGGCTGCAAAGGCTCGAGCTATCGCGCAACCTCTTCTACACGAAGTGAAGAAGGCCGTAGGTATTCGCCGACTTTAATAGTCCTAGTTAACTTAAAGCTCCCATTCTTCATAGGCGACAATTTCTATAATGGGGGCGCAGGTCGCTTAAAACATTACCTCTCGAGCTGGCAAAGGTTTCAATCAGCTACTAGTCTTAAGGCAACGCTAATGTATTGACATCGTCGAGCGATGGGCAATTAATTAGCAACCATAAACGTGTCTGAGAGACCTTGTGAGCCAACACTCGATTCAACTTCTGACCCTAGCTGTAAGCACATGCGTTGCGGCTATTCTATCTATTGTTCTGGACTCTTCCGTAATAACGGTTTCGGCATTTACTGTCGTCGGCGGGCTGTCTTGCTATTTACTCAGGCAGACAAGCGAAGCTCTGGAGCAATCGCGGAAAGATCAAGAAGAAACTAATGAACTGTTTGAGCTCTATCAGCGTCAAAACAAGCTATTTCAAGAACATTCCCGCGTTATATCCGAAGGTATCGAAACCAATAGTACGAGTATTCAGCATCTTATTGAAGACTCTAGTATGCGGCTTCACACTAGTTTTCAGGGTTTATCTCAATCGGCACAGACTGGGCGCGATTTGATGATGGACATTGTTGCCCAGCTTTCTAAGGGTAATGATGAACATAGTGAAGATGTTTCGCTTAAAAACTTTGCACACGAAGTTAGTCGAATATTAGATGATTATGTCGTCCTTTTTGTCGATATTAGTGATAAAAGTGTTCAAGCTGTTCATAAAATTAAAGATATGGTTAAGCAGTTAGATGACATGTTTGGCTTAATTAGCGATATTCGAGGAATTGCGGATCAAACGAATTTATTGGCATTGAACGCCGCCATTGAAGCGGCAAGAGCTGGTGAAAGCGGTAGAGGCTTTGCTGTTGTTGCTGATGAAGTGAGAAAGCTTTCTCAAGATTCAAATAATCTTAGTGAGCAGATACGTGAAAAAGCCGAACGAGCCAAGAGTACCGTTACCGGTGTTGAAGCCGTTGTTGGTGACATAGCCTCACTCGACATGAATATCGCTATCGATGCCAAAGGTCAAGTTGATGGCATGTTGCATGAACTGGAACTCGTTAACGAAAAGGTAACGCTAGGAGTGTCTAAAAGTGCAGAAGTGGGCGAGGAGATAAATCGCGAAGTCGGAGCCGCGTTTTCCGCATTGCAGAGTGGGGATCAAATTGCACAATATGCACACGCCATTGTTGAAATTGGTTCATCTGTTCATGCTTTGAGTGAATTATTTTCCGTTGATGAACGTAGTAAAGGTTTGGCGGAATCACTTAAGTCTCGTATAGACACACTCGCTAATTTTACTGTTGTTCAAAAATATCGAAACGTAGGCGCCGACTCAGGTGATGACATAGAACTGTATTAATTTGAATGTAATTAAATTTAATAAGAGATAACAAAATGGCAATTCAAGTCGATGTAAATGGAATTGATGTAAAAATATCTCTGTCGGAACGTTTTGATTTCGCTTGCGTGGAAGAGTTTAGGCAGAGTTACGAGTCAGTATCTGTTGTAGGTAAAAAAGCTGTAGTTATCGATTTTCGTGGAACGCGTTACATGGATAGTTCAGCTCTGGGCATGCTAATAGATGCAAAATCTCACTTCTCGCAAAGTGACTCTAAAGTGACATTGTTAAATTGTAATGATCAAATAAAGAAAATATTCTCGATTTCTCGTTTTGATAAAAAGTTTGATATTAATTAAAGGATTTGACGCGTGAAGGTTCTTGTTGTTGACGATCATGGGTATAACCGAGATTTATTGGCCTTTATTTTGGAAGATCACGAGCACGAAGTTGTGCAAGCCGCTAATGGTCAAGAAGCTTGTGAGGTGATTGCATCGGATCAAGATGTTAATATTATACTGATGGATGTAATGATGCCAGTTATGGATGGCATAGAAGCAACTAAAGCGATTAAAAGCTCAATTGGTGATAGGTTTTTGCCGATCGTATTTGTTACTGCACTCGACGATACTGAAATGCTAACACGTTGTTTAGATTCTGGTGGCGATGATTTTGTACCAAAACCGGTAAACGAGGGTGTACTAGTTGCTCGTCTTAACGTATTAGAACGTACTAAAAATTTATACGATAATTTAATGATGGCGAACGATAAGCTTACCTACCACTCAAAAATGATGGATAGAGAGCACGCTATTATTGAACATATTTTTAAAAATTGCGACAAAAGTATTCAGACATATTGCAAAAACGTCAATTCATATACATCACCTATGTCGATGTTTAACGGTGATTTAGCCGTTGTTGTACCATCACCAACGGGTGGAGTTTACTGTATGGTCGGTGATTTCACTGGTCACGGTTTGGCGGCTTCTATTGGCACGCTGCCGTTGATGGAATTGTTCACTCAAAACGTAGCAAGAAAGGCGAGTGTATCCCAGATAGCATCTGAAATTAACGCACGACTTTTAGATCTATTGCCCTCAAATATGTTTTTTTGTGCGGCTATATTTGAAGTCGATAGGAATGGGGAAACCTTGACTCTATGGTTGGGGGGGATGAATGATGCGCTTGCAATATCGCCTAATGGAGTTCCCTTAAAACGCATTGAGTCTGCTCATATGCCTTTGGGTATTCTTGATCGGGAGGAGTTTGACGATAGCCCCTCTGTATTTAATTTCAAACCCGGAACACGCTTGTATTTTTATACAGATGGTATCGTAGAGGCAAATGATTTGTCTGGTGAGGAGTTTGGTCAAATAAAATTCGAAAAAACTGTTTCAGAGTATAGTGAAAATACGATTGATAGAATTATTGAAGCTGTTCATGAATTTCAAGGTAGTACAGAGCAGTCGGATGACGTCACAATCTTAGAGCTTACTACTGGGCCAATTGTTCATGTGAGCAAGGAGGGAGGGGAAGTCGTTGATGTTGGCGCAGAGTATCATCGCGCAGAGTCAATACCTTGGTCATTGAATGTTGAGTTACGTGACGATGATTTGAAAAATACGGATGTTGTAAACCAAGTCATGAGTTTCGTGAGTAGTATTAAAGGTATTGAATTACATCAAGATAAAATATTTACAATTATTAGCGAGCTTTATAGTAACGCTTTGGAACACGGTGTTTTGGGCTTAGAGTCGAGTTTAAAAGCAAGTGCTGATGGATTTGAGAAATACTATGGCTTGCGCGCTGAACGACTGGCAAGCTTAAAAAATCAGCTTATAAAAATAGATTTCGTCTATATTCAAGGTGATGTGAATAAACTGCGGTTAGAAATTACTGATAGTGGCGAAGGCTTTGATGTTGATGCTAAGAAAGAACAGCAAGCAACCGACGAACTCGCGCACGGTAGAGGCATTAACTTATTGAGCAGTCTATGTTCTAGTCTTGAATATGCGAATCAAGGCCGTACGGTTATTGCTCATTATGATTTGTGCTATCACTAATGTAACTATATTTCCGTTGATGTTTTCGACCTGTTTTTTTGTGTTATTTCAATGCCAGAAATTACAATTTATTGTTTTAGTGATTACCTTTTATTTTTGAGTCTTACGTTTGATAGTTAGCTTTGATTGGTAGTCTTGACCGCTATGATAGTTTCTAGTTTCTAGTTTCTAGTTTCTAGTTTCTAGTTATAAATCGCTTCTATGGATTCTATCGTTTTTCTGCACAGAGTTTCTAGTTCTTCATTGCTAATAATGTAAGGTGGAATCATATAGATTAAGCGTCCAAAGGGCCTTAGCCAAATGCCACGGTCTATAAATTGTGTTTGTGTGAGTTCTTGATCGACGTTTTCTTTCATCTCTATTACGCCAATACTCCCTAATACGCGAACACTTTTCACCGCTTTATGCTCTCGAGTACGGTTTAACTCGATCTTCATTATATTCTGCATTCGCAAAACATTCTCTTGCCAGTTAGATTCAAGAAGTATGTCTATACTCTTTTGCGCAACACTACAGGCAAGAGGGTTAGCCATAAACGTTGGGCCGTGCATAAAGACTCCGGCATCGCCTTGGCATATCGTTGTGGCTATTTTGTCCGTGCAAAGCGTTGCAGCAAGGGTTATGTAACCAGCCGAAAGCGTTTTGCCTAGACACATTATGTCAGGTTTGATATTGGCATGATTACAGGCGAAGAGTTCTCCGGTGCGACCAAATCCTGTGGCTATTTCGTCAACAATTAGAGGGATGTTTAGTTCTTCGGTTATTTCTCGTATACGCTTTAAAAATGTCGGTGAGTAGAAGTTCATCCCGCCAGTACCTTGAACAATTGGTTCAATAATTACCGCGGCTAGACGTCTTTTATTCAGTAATAATTGTGTTTTAAAATCGTCTAAATAGGATTCATTCCATGGAGTATCAAAACTGCAGCGTGGTGACTCACTGAATATATTTTTTGCGATATAGTCACTAAATACCGAGTGCATACCTGTGATTGGGTCGCAAACTGACATCGCGCCGATTGTGTCACCGTGGTAGCCTTTCGAAAAGCTTAAAAATGTTGTTCGATTTTCACCTTTCGCTTGCCAATATTGAAGCGCCATTTTTAAGGCTACTTCCACCGCAACAGAACCTGAGTCACTAAAGAACACTCGGTTCAGTCCATGCGGAGTGATATCGACCAGTGTTTTTGCGAGTCGTACGGCTGGCTCATGTGTTAGCCCCCCAAACATTACATGAGCCATGGTGCTAAGTTGATCTTTAACGGCTTTATCTAGTTCAGGATGCTGATAACCATGCAGTGCAGACCACCATGATGACATTCCATCAATGACTTTTCGTCCGTCTTTTAAATGAAGGTGTACGCCTTTAGCTGACTCTATGGCAAATATAGGCGCAGAAGATTTTAGTGGCGCATAGGGGTGCCAAATATGCTGTTCATCAAGTGCTAAGAGCTCAGCTTCGGTCATTGGTGAATGGCCTGTGTGTTGTTTTGCAGATTCTTTTTGTACTTGGGCGCTTTTTGGTGCTCGTATTTGATCAGGCATTATTTGAGTCGGCTATGAATATATAGCTGAACAGTATACCGATGCGGTGTTCTATGACCTATACTTAGTAAAACTCTAACGTGTTTTTTACCTGATTTTTGTTTTAAAAGGGCTTATATCGCGGTGCCAATAAAGCTATGTAAAAATGTACTAATTTGACAGCGCTCTAATTCGTCGGAGTTTTTGATTTGAAATCGAATATGTGTGTGACAGCAAGGCTCTCTGGATAACCGAGATTCAACCACCCTGATTTTTGGTTGTATGGCGAACTGGTCATTAAAGTGTATTTCAGCGGTATGGTTTGAGCCTTTTTTGAAGTGGTGTTGGTAGTCTTTATTCCAGAAATCCATAGCGCCGCCATGCAAGCTTAAGTTTTTCAGATACGCTGTTACAGCTGGGTCTAATTCCAAGGCAAGGCGAACTTTTGGACCTTTATGTGCTTTGAAGTGTGCACGGGGGGACCAGCGTCGATTATTCGAATAGTGGGCCTCAAGAACGTCAACCATAAGCATTTGATCAATGGTTTTCGTATGTTTAACTTTGAGGGCGAGAAAGGTGTCATTACACGGGACTTGAAGCCAGAACGGTGCCTGGGCTAGTTGCGCAAGCTCGTGATGGGACAGATAAGGGAAAGGCTCACTGAGTAGTAGGTTACCTTGAAGTAAATCGCCGCCAATAATCACACTTTGCGCCACGCAAGGTTGATCATCAAGTTGAAAGCGAGCAAATGCGCGACACTCTATAGCCTTAACAATATCCTGTATCTGCTGGCTTTGTAGTTTGATATCGATACTGGATTCTGCGTACATGGATTTTCCATCGCTGATAAATTCTGACCTTAGTTGGAATAGAGCAAAGGTAGTGCCAAAAAATAAAATACCGAAAGATGGGCGCTATAGTCGATTTTGTTCGTTTGTGTATTGCCGTAAAGGAATTTGCTTGCCGCTGAGCGGCAAGTTCACAACCTCCCTTAGAATCCGTACAATAGCGCGCTGTGAACCTATTCGAGAATACTATGTCTACGCAATCCACTAATTCGCCCCTTTTTGATGCGAGCCATCAAACTGATTTGAATAAACTAAGAAAGCGCCTTCGTCATAAAGTAGGAAAAGCGATTGCGGAATACGGCATGATTGAAGATGGCGATAAGATAATGGTCTGCTTATCAGGAGGCAAAGACTCATATGCCATGCTTGAAATCCTAATGGAGCTTAAGCGCAGGGCGCCGATTACATTTGATCTCGTTGCTGTAAATATGGATCAAAAGCAGCCTGGGTACCCGGAGCATATTTTACCGGCCTATCTAGATAAGCTGGGGATTGAATATCATATTGTTGAAAAGGATACCTATAGCGTTGTTAAGTCGCTTATTCCTGAGGGGAAAACGACCTGCGGGCTGTGCTCTCGATTAAGGCGCGGGACTTTATATGGCTTTGCTGAAAAGATTCACGCGACCAAAATAGCCCTAGGGCATCACCGCGATGATATGGTGGAAACCCTTTTTTTGAATATGTTTTATTCTGGTCGCCTTAAAGCTATGCCGCCCAAGCTTCTTGCTGACGACAAGCGTAATATCGTTATTCGCCCATTAGCCTATTGCAACGAGCAAGACCTAGCGACATTCGCTAAGTACATGGATTTTCCTATCATCCCGTGTAATTTATGTGGTTCTCAAGAGAATTTACAGCGGCAAGTTATTAAAGATATGCTGCATGGCTGGGAAAGATCTCATCCTGGACGCATTGATACGATCTTTTCATCACTCCAGCGCGTATCGCCTTCGCAGCTTGCGGATAGTAATCTTTATGATTTTATGAGCTTGTCTCTAGATCGAAGTGCTGACCCCTTAGATCGGGAGCCATCGGGTCAGCAGATTATAGAGGCGGTCAATATCTATACTCCATGAGTTTTACATGCTGTTTGATGCTTTAGATCTGTGGAATTTTCTATAGTTATGACATTAGAGTGCGCTTTTCTGTGTAATATGGTCAGTTGATGTCGTTAAATACTGCTAAACTTACAGAAGTGTCCTCTATTCAGTGTCCTCTATTCAGTGTCGACTAATTTGTGTTGATATATACAGTTTTGGTTTCATGTTAATTAGTACGTTAGGTTTTACGTCTTATATAAGTCACTAGGTTCATTGGGCTGAGCGTGTTGTATAAATGTCGCGTAGTTTTGTGGAGTTGGACAAAGAATAACAATTATCGGGCCGATAGAACGATAGCGTAGTTTTTACGCTATTTATGCTTTATCGCAGCTGATTATCGCTAATACGGCGATTAAGAGAGCAATTATAGTGCAGGGCTTTTTTGAGGGGATTTCGTTTAGGCTTGCAAAGGTCGGGGTAGTGCTTGCCCTCCTTGTTGGCATATTAATGAGCGCCATTCAAATCTATATTGATTACAACGTGCAAATCGTTCAAGTCGATGACATGATCGAGAATGCTGTAAAGGTGACTCGTCCTCCTGCTGAGCGTGCCATTTACACGCTTGATACTGAGCTTGCCGAAGAGGTAGCCAATAGTTTAATGCAGCACGACTTTATTATTGAGGTTTTCCTCAAAGATGAGTTAGGCGGTATCGTAGCACATAAGTTTAAAGAACCTATTCCCTCTAAAACGGCTTGGCTGACGCGTCTATTTACGGAAGATCGATTGCGTTACGAGGCGGCTGTAAAAGTTCCTCGGCATGATGACATGGCAGGTGCTATCGGTTTTGTGGTTGATATTGACGCTGCGTTTTCGCCGTTTTATCAGCATTCGGCCCTTGTTATTAGTATTGGTCTCATTCGTAGCTCCATACTTGTTCTGTTTTTATTTATAGCTTTCTACTATTTACTAACTAAGCCACTTATTCGTATTAGTGCAGAAATTAAAAATATTAATCCTGGTAGTCCAGGGGAGCAGCGCCTTAGTTACCCTGTTAGTGGCAAAGATGATGAGCTTCGACAGTTAATAGTAAGCGCTAATCAACTACTTGATGCAGTTGATTTGGCTTTGGCTAAACGTCGTGCCGTTGAAGTTGTATTGCGTAAAAGTGAAGAACACGTTCGCCAGATCATCGATAGCTTGCCGGTATGGGTAGGAGCTCGTAATCGGGACGGGCATTATATTTTTGCAAATAAAGCCTTGTCGGACTTTCTTCAGACGACACCTGATGCTATGCGCGGTGCGCATTTAACTGACTTTAAGCGGTTTTACCAAACAGCCTCCAAAGATGTGATCAAGCTTGACGCCGAAGTCATCGACTCTCGTGTCAATGCACAGATATGGGAGGAAAAATGGGTTGATGTTGATAGTATCGAACATCAGATGCACACGCATATTATGCCCATGGAGTTTTATGATGAAGTGGTCGCATTAGTCGTATCGTCAGATATTACCGAGTTAAAGCGCACGCAAGAGCTTATGGAGCACATGGCTTATCATGACGCACTGACTGATTTGCCAAACCGTAGTTATTTGATTGAGCGTTTAGAAGAAGAAGTTAATAAGGCCGGCAGCGATGGTATATATGGCGCATTGCTCTTCATCGACCTTGATCAATTTAAAAACATTAATGATTCTTTAGGTCATCCTGCTGGTGACGCGGTCCTTAAACATGTTGCTGAGCGATTATCTGGAAATACATCAGTTCATGATGTGGTCGTGCGCTTAGGCGGTGATGAATTCGTTGTAATTCTTACCCAGTTGGGTAAGAACATGTCTACCGCCATTCTACAAGCTGAATCGGTTGCCGAGCGCCTGCGTAGTAGTGTCTCGGAGCCTCATTTTCATGGTGAGTTACAACTGCATGTAACGTGTAGTGTCGGTATTGTGATGTTCCCAGAGGAAGAGTCGAGCGTACACGAGTTACTGCGTTATGCTGATACGGCTATGTACCAAGTGAAGG
>JBLIMQ010000046.1:0-29330 GCA_047638775.1 Flavobacteriales bacterium | reverse complement strand
CTCCCTCATTACGAGTAAGAACCTTCTCAACAGCTTGAATCTTGAACGATTGGGTGAATTTTGAACTCATTTTACTAGCCTCTTATGAAATATTAGAGGCGACAACTATCCTGACACAGGGGGGTAGTGACTCGAAGTGATCTTGACCTACATGAATGTAGGAAATGTAGGTATTGTAAAGCTACAGGAGGTAGGGCGAAGCAGTAAACCAGAGCTGAGGAGAAAATACCTGTCCTAAAAACGCCTTGTGTAGTTTTCCTCGATTTTTGCTTGTCTTGCTATAACTTGATTAAGTTGCTGCATAAATTCGCTTACGCTCACTAAGCGTATTCGCCAATCATCTACGATATTATTAAAAATTTTCATTTCGGGCTCATAATATGAGGGACGCCCGCCGCTTTATTATCACGCACGTCTTGACATATTAATGACGTAAACGAGTTTGTAACCACGCTGAAATATCCGTGAGTTGCTCTGGCAATACCGAATGTTCCATTGGGTAGCTTTGCCACGTCACGTTATATTTGGCGGCTTTGAGTATGTCATTTGCCATTTTACCTGCACTTATTGGCACGACATTATCCCGTTCACCATGATTTTGTAAAATAGGCGTAGCTAAATTCGCACTATGACATTGCTCGGGTAGTTTATTTGCTGTCGGTAAATAACACGACAATGCTAAAATTCCGGCTAAAGGTTGAGGGTAACGTAAGCCCGTAAATAAACTCAGTACTCCGCCTTGGCTAAAACCAGCTAATATTATATTTTTAGCGGCTATGCCTAAATCTATTTGCTCTTGGATTAACGCGAGTACACGCTTTTCTGAGGCCAAAACGCCGTCAATATCAGCGCGGTTATGTAAGTCCATACTTTTTATGTCATACCAAGAGCTCATAACAGCACCTTGGTTAATCGTAACGGCTTGCTCTGGTGCATGGGGAAAAATAAAACGTATACCGTGGTTATCGGGTAAACCTAGCACGGGCACAATAGACGCAAAGCCTGCGCCTGAATCTCCGAGACCATGCAACCATATTACACAGGAGGTTGCGGGTGATTTGGGTTCTATCGTAATTCGTTCAAGCGATGTTGCTGACATAAAATTCAATAATTTATTCGTTAGTAAAAAGGTACTACATAATAGCAATGGTTGATGCTTGTAGCAAAGCGGGATTTAAAAGTAGTCATTAGCCTCCTGCGTATATTTAATCATTATCAGAGGGTGCCGTATATTCGTATCAACTCCGTCAGGCGTGGAGCGTCGAAGATACATCCTAGAGCTCCCAAAATATGGCTATCAATCGTCCTTACCTCCGTCCTAAAGATCTCGGAACTACAGAAGGCCGCAGGTTGGCAATTCAAGTATTCGAAAATTCGTCAAGTGTATTGAATCGAATTTCTTTAACTTTACCTCTTTTTAATAACGACATATTTGGCTCTGCAATACCAGCGTGCTGTGCCAGATATTTTGATTTGACCTGCTTGGTTTCCAGTAATCTATCTAAATGCGCTTCAATCGTCATTAAATGAATTCGGCATTTTTTCTACGATTATTGATACTTCGCGCATTATGCCTGCAATAATCAAAAATACCGCGGCAATAAATATTGTTTAAAACGTATGACTATTAATTGAAAAGAAAGCGCTCGCTGACCGGGTAGATTACTCACGGTGAATACAGTACTCAATACCGGCTGTAATACCATTTTTGAAAGGGCACTTGCGAAGATATAAAGCTAAATCTGTATAGGCGATAGTTGCCAGCGCAGTGAAGTGCTGCGCTGCGTGATAGAGCTTCATGAATCGTCTTAGATGTAATAGGCCGACCGTTAGAATCAAAGTGGGAACTAGCGTCACTACGCCGCCTACAGTCCTCTGCCAGGTTTCTGTGTGCTCCACGAAGAGCGACATAGGCATGTTAAATGCGGCCGAAGCCTTAGCATATAACGATAGCCTACGATAAATCTACGCTTTCTAGAACGAGCACCGTAGCAACACTACACTGGCGCACACGATCAATCCGCTCAAGTTCAGTATTTTAGATGTCTTGCTCATATCGCTAGAGACCCAAAAGAAAATAGTTATTGTTAAACGATAATAATTGCTGTAAAACAACAATAGATCAAGTGTAAACACTCCCTTATTATGATTTTAGAAAAGGACAAGACAATGACAATCGCAATAAAACGTATCATCACGCTGATGGCTATTACAACACTTATGTCATGCTCTAGCGTGCCATTAATGACAAAGTTAAAGCTTCGTAACCTGGACCCGCTACACAGCGATCCCTCAGGCATACGCCTTGCCGTAGTGGTCGACAAAGTCCTCACGTTTGAAAGCGTCTCAAGTAAATTAACCTTGGGATTTGACAGCGGTTTTGAGGCTACATCACTGATGTCCACATTTGAGGCCACAATTGACTCTCAAACCTTAGAAGGTCTTCATTCGCTTCCACGAAGGTCGACCGATGCCGTTACACTTTTTTATCTAGATGCCCAGAACGCCGCGTATGCGTCTCGCCCAAGGTAAAATAATTGAGTGGAAGCAAAGTGGTGTTGAAGGGAAGGGCATGTTTAGTGTTAGTGTTCATATAGGATGTATTAAGGAGGAGCTTCCTGAGTCGCTTAAGGCCAATGTGTATATTCAATTGGATCGAGACGGTGATTTTTTACTGACGCAACGTGATGTTGACCTTATTCAATCTTTTAGACAATTTGAATTGTCGGGCACCGCAAAAAAGTGTGACTAATTGAGCGTGTGAATGAGCCGAATGGCGAGTGCCTGCTTACCTCAAAAAGTAAGAGCTAAGCACTAAGACGTGACGGTAACATGAATCATTTGTTGCTGCGTATCTTCGGTAAGTAAGTTGAAAAAAACATTCGCTATGAGATTCTTACTGTTTTAAATGAAGTCCGGCTACGCTCATGCTTTTTGTTTCGCAGGCCTTTGCGTGAAGTCACTTTAACCTTGCTAGTAAGGAGGCCTAGCTGGAGGCTATCCTGCTTTTATAGCTGTCGTACTAATTCCAGCATCGCAACATCTCAATTTAACCTAAAGTAATACCCCAACATCGGCATTCAAATATCCCGACAATAGACCGGAAAAAATACCCATAGAAATCCGAGGGACTCCCCCGCTCAAGAAAATCCTAGAAAAATCAAGGTGATCGAAAAGCTAGGACTAAATCTTGTTACACTGCAGTACTATGAAGTGGGCTGTAATACCCATAACATACACTATCTCAATACAAAGCGATCTAAATTGG
This sequence comes from Flavobacteriales bacterium, assembly GCA_047638775.1. Classification (GTDB taxonomy): domain Bacteria; phylum Pseudomonadota; class Gammaproteobacteria; order Pseudomonadales; family Cellvibrionaceae; genus Agaribacterium. Next base: position 26,062 of record JBLIMQ010000046.1, on the reverse strand, counting down.
GTCACCTATTTAGTGACTTGAATTCAGAATTTTAGCCCAGAGCCTGCGTCATCTAAGTATAGTGATTTTAGTGTTGTTCACGCTATCTACTAACGTCGTACAGTGCATGATTTTCATACTGTGTAGTAAAATATCACAGGCTTCACGTATGGTTAAAATTAATGAAAGGTGGGAATCTTATGATGTTGTTGTATTATGGTTTTTTTCATGCGTGTAGCTATCGGCGTTGTAGCCTAGAGCTACCCATAAAAAGTTGATTGATATCTGGGTGAAACGTCCAGATATCAATCAGCTTAGCGGACCTTTATTTTCTGAATCATCGCTAGTGCATAGTTTTCCATGCAAATTTTAATGCGCTAGAAATGGATCTTTCTGGGTTTTCCATATGGTCGGCACCGTCTGTTGTTTCGAACTTTAATTTCACCTTAGACGGAGTGTGTTTTTTTAGGGATGAGGTTAAGCGTTGGTAAGATCTTTTAAACTGTGTCGCTTCGTCGCCACCTACGCTAGCATAGATAAATTCAGGTAGATTGATATCTCGGTTGATGTTTTCACGAAAATCCTTAAAAAGTCTATCTGATGAGTCTCCTGGGGCGGGGCTAAAAATTAGAAAGCCATCAAATAAATCTGGTGACTGACTCAGTAGATACGAGGCAAACGCACCGCCCGCAGAATGTCCCATAAATATTTTTTTATCGTTGGTTTTAAAGTTTTTGTTTATTGCTGGTATGAGTTCCCGTTTAATAAATTCTGAGAAATTTTCTCCGTTACCTTTTCTTCTCTCATCGCCACGCCCAGACATATCGTATGGTCGCGCAAAGTCATAGCCGCGACGAATATTTTTTATAGCAACCACAATAACTTTTGGCATGATGCCAGCGGTATGTAGTTGGCTGGCTATTGTTGCGGTTAGGGTATCGTCATTTCCAGCATCAAGCATATAGATAACACTATAGCGATTTTTGTTCGTATTATCGTACCCTTCTGGTAGGTGAATAATCATGTTTCGGGTTTCTTTAAGTATTTCAGATTTCAGGCTAAACTTTTCCGTTTCTAAAAAGTCCGTGTTTGAAAATACTGTGTCTGACAAAGCGGTGTTAGCGGATAAAATACCGGGTATCAATAAAAACGTATAGCGCTTAATGTGAGATCTATAAAAATGTATCATTGTGTTGGATTTCCAATTATTTAGTCGTGTTAACAATGTTCATCTATTTGTTGATGTGTGATTTTACGTTCACAGGCTGGGGGAGCTCTTGATCAAACCATTGCGTAATAATGTCATCTAGTAACGCGTTACAACAAAGGTATTATCTTTCTCGGCAGTAATGAACAGTGTGGGTTTATTTGCGACCTTTTCTTTAAATGTATTCACTTCTTCGGCATTGTCTTTATTCATAAATGGCAATGAAAAAAACGAAAGGGCGGTTACGTCATGTGTCTCTGCTAATTGTCGTGCTTGCCGCCCACCACAGCTTGCGCCGATAACGCCAATACTACCGTCCTTGCCAACCTTTTTTGCTAGGTAGTTATAAGCTTGCTGAACGTCTGCTTCCCAGTGAACTGTCATTTCATCCCAACGTTGACGGCGTTGTTCTTGGGGTAGAGCACGAATTGTCTCGACATTGGTATTTTGATTAATGCTCTCACCGAAACCTCGAAAATCAATACTTAAGGCATGAATACCGTGTTCGCTCAATTTTGGGCCTACTTCATTGTACATACTGCGGTTGTGGTTACATTGGTGTAGCATAAGTACTGCACGTGACGTTGTCTGTTCTGGGGCGTAGTAATCAGCTTTTACGTCAAAGTCACCTTTGCCATTAAAGGTTATTGGCGCGGCTAGAGTGATACTAGAGATACTTAATGCGAGTACTGCGCTTAGTATTTTAATCATGGTCTTACCTTTATGTATTGGGTTGTGTAAGGCTGAATAGAAAAGTAGGCTCGTTACTTTTTCTTTTCTTTTTGTTTGCTCTTTGTATTTTTTTGCTCACTCCAAGCATCACGCTTAGCGCCAATTATTTAGTTTAGAATAATAACTGGAGCCCGCGACTATGATTTACATTTTGCTTCTTACTCGTTCCAGCTTCGCCTAGAATCGTTTTAACCAATCAGTTTCTTTTTGTTTTTTAGCGAGAGCTATCGCAATTATTTGTGTTTCTTCTGCTTTTTTAAGCTGCTTAGAGAACTCATAACTGCTCGCCAGATGATTGTATAGCCAGGCGTCTTCAGGATAGAGCTTAAGCGCCGTATTCAACATATCTTCAGCTCGGTCAAAGTCGGCACCATTAATACCTTCCCAGGCCACATTCACGAACACCATTGGGTTCGGCTCTACCGTCTTGCCTAGTTTTTTAGATAAGTTTTTATAATGTTTTACGATAGCTTTTGCGTTTTTTCTCGTAACATTGGTCGGTACGGCCCAGCCTTGTGATTCAGCAATTGAGCGCATCGCGTTATGTAGTGTTTTGCTGGGTAGCGACATATGGTTTTCTTTTGGATAGCTTTGTACTTCCCAAGCCGAGTTGTTTTTTGAGTTTTTAGAGAGCGCCTTATGTAGAATATCTACGTTGCTTTGCAGATCTGGTTCATAACCGAGTGCCATGAACAGAAAGCTATCTGAAGCCTGCTTAGATTTCATTTTTTTCGCCTGTGCAAGTGTAAAGCGTATTAGGTCTTCGTTGCTTTCTGGCACGGCCGGGCTCATTAGAATATAGGCATCGAAAGGGCTCCTTTCCTGCCCGTATGCATATAAAGCAAATCGTGCGTAAGCCGAATGGCCGGCCAATATCTTATGGGGCGCTGTTCGGTAGGTTTTGTCTATATACGGAATAAGCTCATCAGATAAGAAGGTCAAGAACGCGTCCGCAGTCGGTGGTGTATCTTCATCTTTTGCTATTACTTGCGAGTCCCTCATGCGGTGTGGGTGCTCGCTGTGTATACCAACCACAATATGCTTTGGGATAGTCTGCGATGTGTCACTTAACCATTCTAGTGTGCCCGCCACCCTTCGAAAGTGAGTTTGTCCGTCTAGGGTGTAGAAGACCGGGTAGCTGGCTTTAATATCGTCTTCGTAGCCTTGCGGTAATTTAACGGAAAGTATGCGCTCTTCGTTAAGCGCAGTAGATAGTATTGTCTCGGTATGGCCGAAATAAAGCGGTTGTTTTGCTTCGGCCCAAAGAGATGAAAGCAACAGTAGCAGCCCGATAGAACGTATAGAAAATTTATTAAGCATGTTTGAAAATCTCGTTGTCTGTTCGAGATCACACTCTAATCAGCCCAACGCTTTGAGCAAAGCGTACTTAGCTGATATATCGCTGATTTCGACCTGATGTAAGCTGATGTTATGGTGTAAGTGTACGTGCAAGGCTTGATCTATAGGGTCTCTGTCGTATTTTCATAGAGCGGTATTTTGCGTGGTATTGGGCGAAGTGCTAGGTGCTGCATTAGCTTAAGTTAGGGTAATTGGCATTGGGTCAAGGTTTTGTGGCTGGTTTTGGGGGCTAGGCATAAAGCGCAATCATTTTTGGCGTGATCTTTAGGTGCTCAAACGGAATCCACAGTAGTTTGTTGTGATACGATCTGCATATAAATGAGAGATGACAGGCCACTAATGAAAGAGCTTTTTATAGGACAATTTCGTGTCGATACCGACCGAGGTGTAATTGTCCATCAGGACGATACAGTAATACTGGAGCCCGAGGTACTGAGCGTTTTTTTACTGTTAGTAGAAAGGCCAAACGAGATCATAACCCATCAAGAAATATTGGATACAGTGTGGGCAGGGGTCGTAGTTGAGGCCAATACCTTACAGCGCTGTATCGCGCAATTAAGGAAGGCCTTCAGAGACGACGCCAAGCAGCAAAAGATTATCGCGACGCACCCACGAGTCGGCTACAGTTTGGTGGCTGACCTTAGCTGGCAGAGTGAAAGTCGGACAAAAAACAACGCTTTCATAAAGCGTGGAGTCGTGCTGTTGGCGATACTGCTTGCGGTCGTTGTAGTTGCTTGGCCTTATATAAAGCAGGACAATTCCGCATTGAGCTTTGCTCATGTAACCCCGTTAACGACCACCGATGCTGTTGAATACAGGCCAGTATTCTCACCTGATGGACGTTATGTGGCGTTTCAGCGATCTTCCGAAGAACATAAAGGCAATCTTTGGTTGAAAGATTTGAGTAATAATAATGAATATTTACTCACTAAAAACGATGGGCATTACGGCGAGCACTCATGGTCACCCGACGGCGATAAGCTTGCATTTTCGTTAGAGGTCAAAGATGTGGGGGTCTCCTCCTTGTTACACCATAGAGCTACTTACGCTTAGTCTCGCAAAGAATACGCCGCGGAATTCTTCACCTATTCTGGATTGTACTCAAAATTATATAAGCGCGGTAAGCTGGCTAGAAAAAGAGTCTTTAGCGTACATAAGTAACGTTGATGGTAAAACTGAAGTAAAAGAGCTCTCTATTTCGAGCAAAGAGCTTAAAAGTATCTATAAGGAAAATGGCGAAAATCCTTACGACTTGGCCTATTCGCGTACTAAGAAAAAGCTCGCAATACTTCAAGAGAACTTAGCTAGGCTGCGTAGTGTGGTCATACTCAATCGTGATAGTGGGGCTGAGACATTAATCGCTTTGCAAGGTGAAAACCAAAACCAACAATATGGCTGGAGTGGCATCAGCTGGCACCCGACGAAAGATGTACTGCTAACAGCAATCAAGCATAGCTTGTTTGAAATCACACTAGATGGAGAGTTCACCGAACACCCATTCCCGACCTATCAAGGGATCTACGACCCCGCTTACCATCCAGATGGTCGTCAAATTACGGCGACACTTGGTATAGCCGATTATGATGTTAGGGAGCTTACCTGGGGAGACAATCAAGAAACACAAAGTCGTAGTCTGTACCGAAGTATTGTTGTTGACGGTTATGCAAAGTATCAGCCTTATAGTGACGGCATTGCGTTTATATCCGAGCGTAGTGGCAGGCCTCAATTGTGGTACGGCAATGGGGAGTCCTTAAAACAGATTAGCCAGTTAAGTGGTAGCGAGTGGCTACAATCTTTCGCGTGGTCACCACAAGGTAAGCCACTGGTGGTCAATATTAATGGCCAATTAAACCTACTTAATACCCGTGGTGAAATGGAAATATTAGCGCACTCGTTTAAGGTGTTAGACATTTATCAATGGGGAAGTGATAACGAAATATTGTTGAGTATATTAAAAGATAAACACGCTGAATTAGTCCACTTCAACATTGTTAGTGGCGACGTAAAGACCGTGTATCAAGGAGCTATTCGCTGGGCGCAAGTAGACGAGCAACAGAATTACTACTTTAGCGACGTAAAAGGCGTTCTGCACACAATAGCTCATGGTGAAACTCTTGCGAAGTTGATTAGTCTAGAAAGTGTTATTCACAACCGTTTCTTTGTGAGTAACGGTAGTCTTGTTTTTAGCGATGATAAAGGTGTTGCTTGGCAATATTGGCCAGCAACGAAGCGAATAAAACCGCTTAATCATCCTGAATCACTCCCAATACGCCTCGATGATGTCGATACAAGTAATATGAGGCTACTGTCTATGCATCATATAAGCCGAAGGAAAGAAGTTGTGGTCTTTCACTAAATACGGAGCTATGAATTAGAACTTTAAATACAGAACGTTAAATACAGCACGTTAAATACAGAGTTCTAAATACAGAGCTATGAAGGGCGAGTATTAAAAACTGCTTTGCGCGGTTAGGGGCGATCGACCTAATCTAGATACCCCTGTAACAAGGGCTAGGTGAATATGGAATTAATTGAGCCTCGGGAGAGCCATCTAATCGCGATGATGAGTTGGTTTTCTAGTGAGAATGAACTTAAAGATTGGTCGGGGCCAAACTTTAGATGCCCGCTTGAAATATCGTCGTTTGTTGAAGATCTTAAGATTGATACACTGCGTTCTTTTGTACTTGAATCGAAAGAATCAGAATTTTTAGCTTTTGGTCAATATTATAAACGATGGGATAAATGTCACTTAGGGTGATTGATTGTGAATCCAGAATTTCGAGGTAAAGGCATAGCATCAAAACTTATGCGTCATCTCTGTGTATTGGGTGCTAGCGAGCTGAAGGTAAAAGAATGCTCATTGTTTGTTTTGGCTCATAATGAATCGGCTATAAAGTCTTATAATAAATTCGGATTTGTGTTTTCGGATTATCCTGAAGAAATCACCTTAGAAAACTGTTTATATATGGTTAAGTCGTAACGGCTAATTAATGCAGATATTTAGCGTTTAATAATCGTGGTTTTTCATTACTAAACATGCAATTTCTACGGTTGTGACTAGTCGATGATAATGGAAATGTTGTAGGTATGCGTGACTATTGATTACTTTTTTTATATCAATGAATCTTCCGACGCGAGACTTGTTTCGGCGATTACACAAGCCCTGGCTAGCTTTAGCATTACTCTTATACTAGTTTATATGGTTACTTTCATATTTCATCTGTTACCTGCAAATCCAATACGGATTGCGTTGCCCGCCATGATATCGGTTAGTATCACCGGAAACGGGTTGGTGTTGGCACATATGCTCGCAGGAACGTCACGAATATTATTTACTATCGCGCCAGCATTGGCTGTGGCCTTTGTTTTTTGTGTTTTTACTGCGCTAAAGTTACATTGGACGATTACTGATGATGAGGAATAAAAATGTCTGAATTAGAGGGGCGGCGACCGCTGAAGGTTCGTAGTTCAATATTATCTCAAAGCATTGCCAAGTGGCTGAGTAGAAAGAGCATCACGCCAAACCAAATTTCAATCTTTAGCGTCGTATTCGCTTTATTTGCTGCTTTGTGTTTGTTTTCATTGCCCTACATAGGCGGAATTAGTCAGTGGTTAATGCCAATCTTGGCGGCCGTGCTTATTCAATGCCGCCTATTATGCAATCTTTTCGATGGCATGGTTGCAGTAGAGGGAGGTAAGGCTACGGCCTCGGGAGAGTTGTTTAATGATATTCCGGATCGAATTGCAGACCCTTTAATATTAGTTGCTGCGGGTTATGCGACAACGGCTGTAGATTGGAGTGTGTCCCTTGGCTGGGCCGCAGGTTTACTGGCAATAATGACCGCTTATATCCGAACGTTGTCAGTAAGTATTGGCGCGCCCGCTAATTTTGGTGGGCCGATGGCTAAACAGCATCGCATGGCATTATTGACGGGGGCTTGTGTAATAACGGCCATTGAGCCTCTTTTATGGATGCCGGGTTTGGTCATGCCAATTGCACTAGTCCTTGTCATTGTAGGGTGTGTGATCACGGCATTTAATCGAACGCTGGCGGCTTATTTGTATCTTGAGAAAAAAGATAATGTTTGATATTCCGCAAAATTCGTTTTTTGCCATGGTGTCCGTGGTATGTCTACTGGTTGTAGGATCTGCAACCCGATTATTTCTGTCGAATCGAAATCCATGTAAGGATTACACTGAGTTACGCCAACGCATCCAATCGTGGTGGTGGATGATTTCTGCGCTGTTTTTTGTGTTTGTTTTTAGCGAAACAGCAACGATAGTATTCTTTGGTTTGTTAAGTTTTCTAGCGCTAAAAGAATTTCTTTCTATTGTGCCTACTCGGTTTTCAGATCGTAGAGCCGTATTTTGGCTCTACGTTTCGATACCGGTTCAGTATTATTGGGTTGCTTCTGGCTGGTATGGAATGTTTATAATTTTTATACCCGTTTATGTTTTTCTCTTTATACCTATGCGTATGATTCTTATTGGGGAAACAAAGGGTTTTATTAAATCAGCAGGCATACTTCATTGGTCTGTTATGTTGACTGTTTTTTGTGTCAGCCATATGGCCTACTTATTAGTGCTTCCAGAGAAAAATATTCTAGCTGGTGGCGTGGGACTGGTTATTTATCTGTTGTTCACCACCCAATTTAATGATGTCTGTCAATATATATGGGGGAAGATGCTGGGTAAACATAAAATCATACCGAAAGTTAGCCCAAACAAAACATGGGAGGGCTTTATCGGCGGGATGATCACCGTGACACTTGTTTCGGGTATAACAGCGCCACTGCTTACGCCTTTAAGTATGTTGCAAGGTTTTGGGGCAGGTTTTATTATTGCGGTTAGTGGTTTTGTTGGAGATGTTGTTTTATCCTCTGTAAAGCGTGATTTGCAAATTAAAGACAGTGGTCACCTGATTCCTGGGCATGGTGGAATATTAGATAGAATGGATAGTCTAATTTATACCTCTCCCATATTTTTCCATTACCTATATTATTTACACTACTAACGATGATATCTCGAATACTTAAAATACTTTTCTTTGGCCTTATTGTGCGGCCCATTGTGTTGCTAGTGCTTGGCCTGAATATTCGTAACAGACAAAACTTACCGCTGAAAGGTCCGGCGGTACTTGCGCCGAATCACAATAGCCACTTAGATACCATGGTGTTGCTTAGTTTGTATCCATTATCGATTATTCATAAAGTGCGTCCGGTCGCGGCAGCCGACTATTTTATGTCGAATCCTCTGCTGGCCTGGTTTTCCATGAACATCATTGGGATCATTCCGTTAGACCGGTCTGGAGGCGCAAAGCGTGACGAGCTATTTAGAGGTTGCAATCAGGCACTGGATAACGGAGAAATTCTTATAGTATTTCCTGAAGGGTCAAGGGGAGATCCCGAACAAGTTAAAGCACCGAAAAAAGGAATTTACTATTTACTCAGGGAAAGAAACGACACTGCGGTCATTCCTATATTAATGCACGGTCTTGGTAGAGCTTTACCTCGCGGTGAAGCGCTGCTTGTACCCTTTAATTGTGATGTAATTGTTGGTGATAAAATTCAAGCTGATGGCACATCTACAGAGATGTTAAATGCTATTTCAATGGCTTATGACGATCTTTATCCGTACTGTTTAACACGTAACAATTTAGACTAGCCTACGTAGCCAATAGCCAATAGTCAATTCACCGAAATATGCGCTCGAATGGAAATCAGTCAGAAATCTGTAGTTACCAAAAGAGATTGTTAGCGAGGATGCGAGTTAAAATTCTTTTATCCAGCTATTTTATAAGTGCAGTGCTATCGTAATTTCCTGCCGAAACTTAACACGGAGACACGTTCAGGATTCTCATTATAACCCTTGATGGATCGGCCTTTTAAGAATGCGCTCTAATGGAGAGTTCAATTGGGAACTAATACGATCCGGAAAAACAGATACGATGGTTTGGTGCATGCCTATGTTAAATTTACGTAAGTTCAGTCGGCCTGAAGGCCGACCTACAGGAGCGAGTACGTAGGTTTGGTTCCTGTAGGTCGGGCTTCAGCCCGACAATATCAGCCCTCATTGAGATTCACATTTTGGTGTCGAAACCCTAAATGTTTTTCAAGTCTTTCCCTATTCTGCTTGAGCTTGAGCTTCGCTCATATGCTTGTTCATGGACAGATCATTTATAGCGTGCGTATTAAAATAAGGTGCTCTCACACGCTGTACTAAGCCGTCGCATATCACCACTTTAATAAAACCCTAAAGCAGGCCGGAAGTCGGCCAGTTTTATCTCCACTGGACTAAACGTATCAATCACTCCATCAAGAGTGCGAATAGTAGCCCAGCTTAAAGTAATACCCCAACCGCCGCATTCAGATACCCCTGCAATAGTCCGGGAAAAATACCCATAATAATCACTAGGCCAGCCATACCTACAAGTAATATTTTATTTTCCAACTGAATCTTAACTTTGCCTGTTTTTAGTTCTTCATCAATTGGTTTGCACATCTCAATAATAACTTTAAGGTAATAATACAGACCTATGGCACTGCCTAGAATAATGGAGAACAGCAGTATCCATAAAGATTCGGAAACCCCGGAGGCAAACACATAGAACTTGGCGATGAACCCGGCGGTAAGTGGGATGCCGGCTAGAGAGAATAATGCGATGGTAAACACAGTTGCTAGCCAGGGCCGACGAAAAAACAAGCCACGTACATCTTCGATATTTTCGGCTTCAATACCGTTCTCGGGTTGCGCCAGAACTGATAGCGCACCGAATGCGATCCATGTGGTAAGGACATAGGCGACTAGGTAAATTATAACGGACTCCATGGCCAAGACTCTGTGGCTTTCTGTAGCGGAGTTGGCGGCAATTAAAGCCACCACTAGGTAACCAAGGTGTGCGATAGAGGAATACGCTAATAGACGTTTTAAATTGTTCTGCATTAGGGCAAGGCCGTTGCCAGCAATCATTGAGAGCACCCCGATAATGGCCAGTACAGTAACTACATTATCGAAGCCGAGTGCTCCGGATTGCACTAAAAAACGCAAAACAATCGCAAATACAATCACTTTTGAAATGGTTGCCAAAAATGCCGTAACAGGTATGGGTGCGCCTTCGTACACATCGGGCGTCCACATATGGAAGGGCACCCAGGACAGCTTAAAACCAATACCAATAATGAGCATGGCGGTACCCAACATGCCGTAACCATTAATTGCGCCGGCGGCAACCTTAAGATGCATATCTTCGAAGGTTAGTACGCCAAAATTCAGGTATAGCAGGGCAACGCCAAACAATAAGAAGCTTGATGAAACGCCGGACAAAATCATGTACTTAATACTTGCTTCTAACGTGGCGGCGCGTTTGTTCTTACCGTGCACCAGATAACCAACCATCGCAAATAGTGAGACACTGAGCAATTCAATACCGATAAAAAACGATGCAAAATGGGAGCTAGCTGAAAGTACAACTGCGCCCAGGACCGCGAGAGATAAAAGAATGTAATATTCTTCTTTTAAGTCATCACTGTTCTGCAAATAGTCGTAGGCAAGCATCACGGCCGGAACACTGAAAAAACACGCGAGAGCTATAAAAAAACGGCTGTAATCATCCAATATTATTAACGGCGTGACTTGCATCGGTTCAGCACCAAAGGACTGCACAACCGTTAGGCCTGCACTAATAAATCCGGCTATGGTGAGTAGGCTCACCATACGATGATGGCGTAGTATTGTCACAACGAGCATTAATATTACGCTGATGCTGGCGACCAGTAGAATTGGCGTAAGGGCGATTAATTGTTCTAGTGTCATCTTAAGTTCCCCACCCGAGTGATTGCAGGCCGATGAGTGCATCGTTGGTGTAAACGGTAATAAGCCGTGGGAAGAATCCCAGCACAATGAGGGCGCCTATTAAAAGCCCCATCATCAATAATTCGCGCGCGTTAAAATCGATAATCGACTTATTGGTGTTCGAGCGACTTACAGATGGTTTGCCGAAAAAGGATTTTTGTAAAAGCATGAGCGCGTAAATGGGCGCGACGATCATGCCTATTGCCGCAAAAATTGCCGCCAATGGGTAGGCCTGAAAGCTCCCGAGCAGAACAAGGAACTCACCCACAAAGTTTGCTAAACCCGGAAGGCCCAATGCGGCAACGGCAAAGAACAGTGCGATAGCGGCCATGCGCGGAGCATCGGCCCACATGCCGCCCATTTCGCTTAAGGAACGTGTATGCAGGCGGTGTTGAATGGCGCCGGCCATAGCAAATAGTCCGGCAGAGCTTAAACCGTGAGCCACCATTTGTAGCAGCGTGCCCTGCAGTGAAAAGGCATTCCAGGAAAATATACCCAAGGTAACAAAGCCCATATGGCTGATAGATGAGTACGCGATTAAACGTTTTAAATCGTCTTGCGCAAAGGCCATTTTAGCCGCGTATAGAATACTGATGACGGCGAGTGTTAGAGCGATAGGTGTGAAAGCCAGTGAGGCTTCTGGAAACAATGGAATAATAAAACGTAATAGACCGTAAGCACCGGTTTTTAAGAGTACGCCAGCTAGTATCACGCTGCCGGGTGTGGGTGCTTGAGTGTGTGCATCGGGCAGCCAGTTGTGCACAGGAAAGCCGGGTAATTTCACGAGGAAAGCCACGAAGAAACCGAGCATCAGTAACATACCGGTAGTGCCATCCAGTTTCGTACCTAATAAATCAAACCAAGAGAACGTTAGGTTGCCGCTTTGATCCCAGTGAATAAATACCAACACAATTAAGCTGAGCAGCAATAGCAAGCTGCTTACCTGGGTATAAATAAAGAACTTAAGTGCGGCGTAGTGACGATCTTCGTGACCCCAAATAACGATAATCAAAAACATGGGAATGAGCATGACTTCCCAGAAAACAAAAAACAGAAATAGATCTAAGGCACAAAATATTCCGACAACACCAGCGAGGGTCCATAGAAAGTTAAAATAGAAAAATCCGCAACGTTCGTTTATTTCATTCCAGGCTGAAAGAAGTGCAATGAAACCGAGAAATAATGTTAACGCAATTAAGACTATGCTAATGCTGTCGGCTGCGAGTAGAAAGGTGATTCCAAATCGAGGAATCCATTCATACTGTAGCATCTCAACCCAAGTACTCTGCCCGCCTACGAGGCTCGGATCAATGGCCGTGGCACCTATAGATGACGATACAAGTAATGGCCAAAGAAGTGCCGTGGACGCAGCCAAAGTCGCAAGCGCTATCCATTTGCTTAGGTCGGGGGCGTAACGCCCGGCGATTCCGGCTAAAGCGCCTCCGGCAAAGAGGCATATTATTATCCAGGCAAGCTGCATTGTTAAGTCGTCTCCACTTTATAAATGAATGGTAAGTGTAATAACAATAAGTGACGCCACGGCCATACTGCCCACGTAAAAGCGTAACTGACCATTCTGGCTTCGTACCAACAAGCCATTTAAAACCTTTGCGCCGAAGGCGGCGGCATTAGGCAGAATGTTAATGACATCATTTTTGTTTAATCGGGATAATGCAATATAGGGTTTAACGAGTAGGGCGTCGTACAGCCAATCCATGGCCCAGCCACTATTAAAAAATGCGTGTAGTGGCTTGCCAATAGTACTGTTAGCAAGTGAATCGGCGGACCATACTTTTTTATAATAAAATAGATATGCCGTTATGACACCGACAAGTGGCAGTAAGATTGCTATGGCGATAATGCCCATCGGGGGATGAGCGTCATGGCCGTGGGGCACGGCGGTTGCGAGAATATCGGGCAATACATATTTTAGGGCTCCACCGGCAAGCGTGAGCACGGCTAGCACAATAAGCGGAACCGAAAATAACCATCCTTTAGGTTCGTGCGCTTGTATTTTCTGTTCGCCATAAAAAACAATAAAGAACATTCGAAAGGTATAAAGTGCCGTCATAAACGCTCCTAGTACTGCTCCAATCCAAATAATCGGCCCGCCTGTATGCGATGACCATGCAGCATTCAGTATTGCTTCTTTACTAAAGAAACCTGACGTAGGCGGTAGAGCGATTAATCCCAGGCAGCCAATTAGGAATAACCAAAAAGGTAGTGGTAATTTTTTTCGTAGTCCACCCATTTTAAAAATATTTTGTTGGTGATGGACGCTTAGAATAATGGTTCCGGCTGTCAAAAACAGCAGTGCCTTAAAGAAGGCGTGTGTCATAAGGTGAAATATAGCGGAACTCCATGCGCCGACCCCCAAGGCTAAAAACATATACCCAATTTGGCTAATCGTGGAATACGCAAGCACACGTTTTAAATCGGTTTGTGTGAGGGCGGTAAAACCTGCCATTAATAGGGTTAACACACCCACAATGGCAACGGTGTGCATGATTACTGGCGAGAGTTCAAACAATGCATGGTTGCGCGCAATTAAATACACGCCGGCGGTTACCATCGTGGCTGCGTGAATAAGGGCGCTTACCGGTGTCGGGCCGGCCATGGCATCGGGCAGCCACGTTTGCAATGGCAGCTGTGCCGACTTACCCACGGCACCGCCAAGTAATAAAGCGGCAATTAGGGTTGCTGTACCATTGTCTTCTGTCCACAGTAATGTGGCTTTGCTCATGGCCGCTTGAATATCTAGCGTACCGACGTGTTTGAATAATAAAAATAGGCCAATTGCAAATGCGGTATCGCCGATACGTGTGACGATAAAAGCCTTGCGCGCCGCTAGACCATTTTCAGGATCTTTATACCAAAAGCCGATGAGTAAAAAGCTACACAGACCCACACCTTCCCAACCGAGAAATAATAAAACTAGGTTGTCGGCCAGTACTAGCATTAGCATCGCGGTAATAAATAAATTGGTATAGGTGAAAAATCGGGGAAAGTCGTCGTCAGAATGCATGTAACCGGCAGCGTAGAGATGAATTAAAAAGCCAATGCCTGTAATCACAAACAACATGCACAAAGATAAACCATCCAAATAGAGGGCGAAGCCTGGTTGAAAACGACCGACCTCCATCCATATCCACAGTTCTGTTCTAAAAAATTCCAGATCACTTTGCAGAAACTCAACGGCAATCAAGCCAGTAACGAGCGCAGCTAATCCAATAGAGCCGCTACCAATCACAGTGACAAGTGATTTAGGCATCTTGCCGCTGGCACTAATAAGTAATACGAAACCTAGAAAAGGAAAAAACGGTACGAGCCAAAGCCATTGCAACATGTGTTATCCCCTTAGGTCTTTTAGGTTATCGACATCAATACTGCCGTAGCGTTTAAACAGCAGTAAGGTCAGGCCCAAGCCGACGGCTACTTCTGCTGCGCCCAATGTGACGACAGCCAGGAACATGATTTGGCCATCCGCTTGCCCCCAAAATGAGCCGGCGGCGATGAAGGCTAAGCCTGCGGCGTTTAGCATGAGCTCCAATGAGATAAGCATCATAATAATATTGCGACGTACTAGTACGCCGGTTAAGCCAATGCAAAAAAGCATACCGGCAAGAATAAGTGCGTGGTCAATCAGAGCGGGATTAGTCATGGCGTACTCCAGATATCTCGCCGGTGGTGTCGGTCGCGCCATCTTCTCGGGCGGAGGCGCCTGCGCGGGCATCTGGAGAGCGTGCGATGTGATACGCACCAATGAGCCCGGCTAATAGTAAAAAGGACGCAAGTTCAACTACTAATAGATAGGGGCCAAATAAAACAATGCCTACTTCTTTAGCGGAAACAAGGTGGATTTCTTGAGTGCCTCCAAGGCTGGTCATTGATGAAATGAGAACAACAAACAGTATACTTGCCAGTATGCCTGGAACGATCCACGTTTTTGGTTGCAACCACTGTTTTTCCTGGTCAACGGATTTGGGTCCGAGATTTAACATCATGACAACAAATACAAACAGGATCATGATTGCGCCGGCATAGATAATGACTTCGAGCGTGGCCGCAAATGGTGCACCCAACAGAAAAAATATAATGGCCATCGAAAGTGACGATAGAATTAAATATAGCAAGGCGTGAACTGCGTTGTAGCGCGTGATCATAATTAGAGTAGAGGTCACCGCAACGGCTGCGGTGACGTAAAATATAATATTAAATGCCAACTGGTGCATTTGTATTTCCTGGTAATTAATTGTTATTTAGCTGATCAAATTCATAAGGGCTTATGGAAGCAAGCTTTTTATATTTATAGGCTCGGCTTCGTTTATACCTTCGCCTTTTTTACGACCGGATACGGCTTTCCCCGAGACATTATAAAAACTGTACTCGGGGTGTTTGCCAGGGCCATCTATTAATAGATGTTCTTTTTCATAGACCATGTTTTGTCGATTGTATTCAGCCATTTCAAAGTCGGGTGTGAGCTGTATCGAATAGGTGGGACAAGCTTCTTCGCATAGGCCACAAAATACACAACGTGAAAAATTAATTCGAAAAAATTCTGGGTACCATCGTCCGGTTTCGTCTTCGGCTTGTTGTAACGAGATGCAATCGGTTGGACACGCTACCGCACATAGGTTGCAAGCCACGCAACGCTCGTCTCCGTCTGGGTCTCGTGTGAGCACTATTCGGCCACGGAAGCGCGGGGCTAAATATGGCATCACATCCGGGTATTCAACGGTATCGGCTTTTGTGAAGGTATGGCTCAATACATCCCAGATGGATTTGGCATTGCTATAGATGTAATCAAATATTAAATACAGTAAGCGCATACAACGTTTCCAGAAATAGTTATGCTCGAATCAAAATAATAGTGGCTGTAACAACTAAATTAATCATGGCTAGCGGTAGCATGACTTTCCAGCCAAACGCCATTAACTGATCGTACCTTGGTCGCGGCAACGCGCCACGGACTAGAATCATAAATAACACCAATACACTGGTTTTTAATAAAAACCAGACAATGGGCGGTACCCACGCACTTAAAAATTCGGGTCCGATCCATCCACCAAAAAAAAGTACAACCATCATGGCAGAGGTTAAAATTACGCTGACGTATTCTCCGATAAAAAACATACCAAATTTCATGCCGGAATATTCTGTGTGAAATCCAGCACAAAGTTCGTGTTCAGCTTCGGGTAAATCAAAGGGCGTGCGGTGGCTCTCGGCTATCCCTGCTATAAAGAAAATAAACATGCCGACAAATTGCGGAATAAAAAACCAGCCGTCCTCTTGTGCCAGTACAATTTCCCGTAAGTTGAAGGTGCCAGTGAGCATTACTACGCCCATCAGTGATAAACCCATAAAGACTTCGTAGCTCACCATTTGCGCTGCTGCGCGAATTCCACCCAGCAACGCGTACTTATTATCTGAGGAGTAAGCGCCAAACATTACTGCATAAACACCCAGCGAGGTCATGGCCAAAAAGAACAGTAGGCCTACATTTAGATTAACGATGCCAACACCTGGCGCTACGGGTATAACGGCGAAAGCCGCTACAACAACAAACATGGCAATGCAGGGCGCAAAGACGAAAACAAATTTATCGGCGAAAGGCGGAATCCAATCCTCTTTCCATAAAAGTTTAATCATGTCGGCGACAACTTGTAGCAAGCCAAAAGGCCCTACGCGATTAGGGCCATGACGATCTTGCCATATGCCTAACATGCGTCGTTCTACCCAAGTAGTAAATGCGGCACTAGCGACAACAAATATTAGGATTGCAACTACGTTAACAATATTCAGTATTAAGCTGCTTTGTACGGCCATGTTATCCATTGGCACTTCCTGATACGTTGCATTGTGCCGGTAATAATGTTGCCGGAATGACGATGCGGGTTTGCACATCGTCGGGGAGGGTAATAATGCCGGCGGACATTTTAGCCTGAATGGCAAGTGGCAAGGTTACAGTGGCATCGCCAATACTAATGGTGACGGGATCACCCTCGTTTAAGTTGAGGTGTGCGGCTGTGGAGCTATGCATCATAGCGACGCGTTTTTCTGCCCGCAGAGCAAGTGCCGACGACATAATACTTAGTTCACAACTATCAAACAGGCGAGACTGAGCTACGGCAAGTAGCTCACCATTGTTGGATTTGGCTGTGTTGTGTGTGGTGGTGCTTGTCGTGGAGTCTGCAGTGGAGTCTATCGCTGCGTGATTTTTTTGCGGTAAATAAACGTTACAGGGCGATGATTTAGTATCCAGCAGACGAACACCTGGATCACCGCCCGTTAGTTGACCACCAATTTCATCCTGGAATTTATTCACTGCTTCGTTAGAGTTCCAGCCTGGTGACCAGATAATTGCATTAACGGCGGGCGGCCGATTAATGGGTGCACCTTCCATTGAAAAATTTAATGCGGAATCATCATCTTGTGGCTGCTTGTTTTCACTGACTTTAACGTTTGCCTGCAAACTTGTTCTACCGGAATAGCGATGCGGTTGGCGTGGCATTTTCATGCCTGCAATGCGAAATTTGGCGCTGGGCGCAACTTTGTCCCATGGTCGCAATAAAGGGTGAGATGCTGCCGTCAGGTCAACAACGTCATCGAAGGTTTGGATGTTGGCTAACTGATTAACAGCTGCAGATAAATGCGCTTCACCCTGTTTGGTAATCAACGCACGTGCGAGGCTGGTGATGGTAAACCAATTGTCTTTTAACGAAGGATTATCGTTGGAGAACACCGAAAAATAGCGTTGCGCTCGTGCTTCGTTATTAACCAGTGTGCCTTCCGTTTCGACAAAACTGCTGGCAGGGAAAACACTATCGGCCTTTGCCGTAACGCGGTTATGTATTTGGCTTAAGGCAACCGTAGTGGTTAATTTAGTCAAAAAATCATCAACTAATGACGGCTCAGCGTGATGATAGAGATCATTCTGTAAAACAATGGCTGAGGCTACATCCCTTTTTTCTAACGTCTGCTCCACGCTGAGTGTATCGTCATCGAGCAACATGGCTAAACCCATGCTGTTGGCTTCGGGTAAAACAAAGCTGGTTGCGCATTGGCTTATACTGCCATTGGAACGTTTATTGGAAATAGCCGCAGCGATTTGTGCTGCAGCGTGGATAATATTCAGTGAGTTTAAACTGGTGCCGCTAATAACTAGAGGATTTTTTGCCGATACCAATTTTTGTGCAACTGTTTTGGCTAACGCTGCAATATCAGAAGAGACATCAGCTTTAGGGCAGCTCGAGTCAATTTCGTGAGCAACGGCAAAACCAAAATTGGCAATATCATCTGGCGATGCAAACAGCATATCGCTAGCAATCTCATCTAGTTCGGTCCCGGCGACCGACGCAATAATAAGTGGGCTACGAGCGTCTTGCGCCAATATTCTTACAGAAGCATCTTGCCAAAGCGGGATGCGTATTGCTTTGGCCATTTCAAAAGATAAATTACGGGTAGACTGGCGAACACTTAGGGCCATTCTGGGGGCCGAGTTAATCAGATCTTCGCCCAATATAATGACCGCGTCACAGGCTTCCATGCTTTTTAAAGACGCAATGTGTATTGAATCACGTTGATATATATTCAGGATTTCACTAAGCAGCGTTTGTCGTTTTTCCGACATGCCAGAGCAAAAGTTTTTAGGGCCCACTAACTTTTTTAAGAGCAGGTTTTCTTCAACTGAGGATTTTTCTGAACCAATGCCGATGCAGGTATCAAGCCCTGCCGTAATAATAGCTTCGGCAGCCGTATCGATGGCTGTGTCGTAGTTTACAGATTCACTTTTTCCCTCGTGCAGTCGCAGGCACTCTTGCAGGCGACTATCAGCATTAATATGGTCGTAACTAAAGCGGCCCTTATCGCAAATAAAATACCCATTAACTTCGCCGTGGTAGCGATTGGTAATACGTTTTATCTTGCCCTGGCGCTCTGCGGGAGCAATGTTGCAACCCAGGCTGCAGCCTTGGCATATTGACGGTGCCGTTTGTAAATCCCATTTACGGTTGTAGGAGCGAGCCAGCGTTTTATCGGTAAATACGCCCGTGGGGCAAACTTCAACCAAGTTACCGCTAAATACACTTTCCAATACGCCGTCTTCGTGGCGACCAAAATAAATATTCTCGCGTGAACCGAGCGCAGCCAAATCTTTGCCGCCTGCGTAATCATTGTAAAAACGCACACAACGATAGCAGGTAATGCAGCGATTCATTTCGTGGTTAATGCAGGGGCCGAGATCTTGATTTTCGTAGGTTTTCTTTTGGCCCTTATAGCGACGTTCCGTATGGTTAGACATATGTGTTACGTCTTGTAAGTGACACTCACCGCCTTCTTCACACACAGGGCAATCATGCGGGTGGTTAGCCATTGTGACTTCAATACATTTATCCCGAAAATCACTGACGCCTTCCTCTTCTATACTTAAGCGCATGCCCTCTGCAACAGGTGTCATGCAACTCATTAATATTCGGCCACGCGTATCGTTTTCATCAGCATAGACTCGCACAGCGCACTGCCGACAAGAGCCGACCGAGCCCATTGACGGGTGCCAGCAAAAATACGGTAAATCCAAGCCTAAACCTAAGCAGGCATCGAGAATATTTTTACCGTCTTCGACATCGTATTTACTACCGTCTATTTCAATTATGGCCATTGAATCGGGCTTCCTGTGACAAAACTATTCATAAGGGCAACACCCCTTTTCAATATGCTCAATAAAATCGTCTTTAAAGTATTTTAATGCACTTTGAATGGGTTCTGCCGCCCCTGGTGCGAGCGCACAAAATGTATTGCCCGGCCCCATGTAGCCGCAGTACTCTAAAAGAGTGTCTAAATCGTCGATAGTGCCCTGACCATTTTCGATGCGCGTTAAAATTTCGCGAACAAATGGCAGGCCATTTCGACAGGGTGTACACCAACCGCAACTTTCCTGCGCAAAAAATTGGGTGAGATTTAATACCATGCCGATGGGGCAAGTTTTATCGTCGAGTACAATCATGGTGCCTGTGCCCATGCGGCTGCCGGCTTTGGCGATGGAGCCATAGTCCATAGGCAAGTCGAGATGTGCTTCGGTAAGAAAGTCAGTGGAGCCGCCGCCGGGTAAAAAACCTTTGAGTGTTAATCCATCTTGCATGCCGCCGGCATGTAACTCGAGTATTTCTCGAATGGGTGTGCCTATCGGTAATTCCCATACCCCAGGGTTTTTAACTTTGCCACTTACGCCATAGAGTTTGGTGCCGGCATCTTCACCGATTCCCAAGCTTTGATACCACTCAATGCCGTTGGCTAATATATGGGGAATGTTACACAGGGTTTCGACATTATTAACAACAGTGGGCTTACCAAATAATCCGCTTACTTGCGGAAAGGGTGGCTTTGCGCGCGGGTTGGCGCGTCGGCCTTCGAGTGAATTAATTAATGCGGTCTCTTCCCCGCAAATATAACGTCCGGCGCTGGTATGTAGATAAAAGGTAAGACTGTAATCACTAGCCAAAATATTTTCGCCGAGAAGACCGGCGTTATATGCATCGGCAATAGCTTGCTCTAAAACTTCAGCGGATAAATTGTAGTCGGCGCGTAAAAACAAGTAGGCCACGCTAGCTTGAATGGCATAAGCACTGATAATCATGCCTTCAATTAGTTGGTGTGGGTCGCATTCCATTAACCATCTATCTTTGAATGTGCCGGGCTCCATTTCGTCGGCATTGCAGACCAAGTATTTGGGCGTGGCCGAGGCGGTTCCTTGTGGTACAAAACTCCATTTTAATCCGGTGTTGAAACCAGCACCGCCACGCCCACGCAGGTTGGAATCTTTAACCATGTTAACCACATCAGCGGGCGTCATAGTCAGTGCTTTTTTTAATCCCTTATAACCGTCCGCTGCCTGGTATTCACTGAGGGTAGTGACTTGGCCGTCGGATTTTATTCTTGAGCTTAAGGGTAAATTCATTTTTTATCAGCTACCGAACGTGAGAGAAAATTTATTTCATTAGTGACTAATTAATACTTGTTCGCAGTGCTTATTCGTATTATGAGAACTAGTTCTAGTTCCAGTATTTATTTGATAATAGTGTCAAAACGCTCATGTGTTACATATACTTCAAGCGTCTCGCCATTCATTAACGCAGGTGCTTTATCACACGCGCCTAAACACGGGGTCGGTAAAAGGGTGAAGCGTCCATCGGTTGTTGTTTGGCCCGGTTGAATGCCAAGACTCTTGCAAGCATGCCGGATGAGTTTTGGGTATCCCATAATCCAACACGATACGCTGTCACACACTGAAATTACGGTTTCGCCAACGGGTAGGCGATATATTTTGTTATAAAATGTAGCAACGCCATCTACGTCCTCGGCCGAAACTTCTAGAATATCGGCAATGGCTTTGACTTTTCCATCCGATACCCAGCCCTGATATTTTTGCACTACCTTTAAGGCTTCAATGGTGGCGGCTTGTTTATGTGGGTAGTGAGATATTTCATGTTCAATATCTATGCGTTCTTGATCCGTTAACGGTTCCATTTCACCCGGTATGGGTAATTCGGTTTCTATTTGAACGCTATTAATTAGTTTGTTCATCGATCTACATCCGCCATAACAAAATCTATTGAAGCGATGATCGCGATTAAGTCGGCCACCATCATGCCTCGCGACATGCTCGGTATTTGTTGTAAGTGTGCAAAGGACGGTGTACGAATACGTGTACGATAAGAATTTGTGCCGCCATCACTAACGATATAATAACTACTTAGTCCTTTGGTCGCTTCAATGGGTATACAGGCTTCGCCTGCGGGAATAACCGGCCCCCAACTTTCATTCACAAAGTGATGAATAAGTGTTTCTATATCCTTCATGGTGCGATCTTTCATTGGCGGTGTCGTTAAGGGATGATCAGATTTGTACGGCCCTTCGGGCATATTATTAACGCATTGTTCAATAATTCGTAAACTCTGCCACACTTCGTCGAAGCGTACGGCCGCGCGATCGTAGCAGTCTCCATTGCTGCCTGTCGGAATATCAAACTCAAAATTCTGATAGCCCGAATACGGCATTTCTTTACGCATATCCCAGCCAAAACCTGTTGCGCGCAAACCGCCGCCAGTAACACCCCATGCAATGGCTTCCTTAGTGTCGTATACACCCACTCCCACCGTGCGTTGTTTAAAAATACGATTTTTCATTATCGTACTTTGATAATGCTTGAGATTTTTAGGCATCATCTTTAAAAATTGACGAATATGAATATCCCAGCCTTTGGGTAAATCTTGAGTCACACCACCGATGCGAAACCAACTTGGGTGCATGCGGCCGCCGGTAATGCTTTCGATAATACCAAATAGAAATTCTCTATCTTTGAATATATAGAATATCGGTGACATCTGGCCAATGTCTTGAGCGAAAGTGCCAAGAAATAGAAAATGACTTTGCAGTCGAAACATTTCACACAGCATCACCCGAATAGTATCAACTCGGTCAGAGACTTTAATATTGGCCATTTTTTCCAAGGCCAAAACATAGGGTAGGTTGTTCATTACCCCGCCGAGGTAATCAATGCGATCGGTGTAAGGCATATAGGAATGCCAGGGCTGACGCTCACCCATTTTTTCGGCGCCACGATGGTGGTAACCAATATCGGGCACGGCATCGACAATTTCTTCGCCATCCAGTTGCAATGCAATGCGAAAAACACCGTGTACGCTAGGATGGTTAGGTCCCATATTTAAAAACATAAAGTCGGTGTGTTCGCCATGGCGAACCATCCCCCACTTAGCTGGATCGAAACGTAGTGCTTCCTGTTCCTGGTCTTGTATTTCATCGGTTAAACTGAAAGGGTCCATTTCAGTCGCGCGTGCCGGGTGCTCTTTGCGCAGAGGGAATCCTTGCCATGTTGAAGGCATGATTAGTGGGTACGGCGTAGGATGATTTG
This sequence comes from Flavobacteriales bacterium, assembly GCA_047638775.1. Taxonomy (GTDB): domain Bacteria; phylum Pseudomonadota; class Gammaproteobacteria; order Pseudomonadales; family Cellvibrionaceae; genus Agaribacterium. The sequence continues at coordinate 3,008 of JBLIMQ010000046.1, read as the reverse complement.
TAAAGTCGACCCCAAACATATCGTGGCATTCACGTTCGTACCAATTTGCGTTAGGCCAGATGTCGGATATGGTTTGGATGTTTAAATCTGATTCGTCTAAAGCCACTTTAATACGCAAAAATTCATTGCGTCTAAATGAGAGTAGTTGGTAGACGATAGTAAAGTCGCTGTTAGGCTGGCCTTGCCTGCTTTCTCTTACGCGCTCATCGATTGCGGTAAGGTCGTAGAGCATTTCAAAGGATTCATTCTTTGCCGCTTTAAGAACATCACGCACCTGAGTTTGGCTTGCCCAAAGTGTTGGTGTGCCATCCGCTGTTGTTTGCACCTGCAGGCCTGCGAAGGCGCGTGCCAAGCTATGCAAAATACTAGGTTTAGACGTTTCCATGGTTGCTGCCGTTTTTGAGCTCAAGACTAAACCTCGTCAGGCGAGCGTAATGTTGTGGCACGCATACGCTCAGGGGTTTTTAGGTCGCGTTGTGAAGGCATGTCGGCTTTAACTGTACCCTGTTCGCCAACTACCCAGCTGAGAGGACGTTGTTCGCTTTTGATGGACTCTTGTAACAGTAGTAACCCTTGCAGTAATGCTTCGGGTCGCGGTGGGCAGCCGGGTACATAAACATCAACCGGCAGAAATTTATCTACACCTTGCACAACACTATAAATGTCATACAAGCCGCCTGAGTTTGAACACGATCCCATTGAGATAACCCACTTTGGTTCGAGCAATTGCTCGTAAAGGCGTTGCACAACGGGCGCCATTTTTCTGAATACCGTGCCTGATATCACCATGACATCGGCCTGTCTGGGCGTTGCGCGTATTACTTCTGCGCCAAATCGGGCTATATCGTGCCTGCTTGTAAACGCCGTGGCCATTTCGACATAACAACACGATAGGCCAAAATTGAAAGGCCACAGCGAATTACTCTGCCCCCAAGAAACCAGTTGATCGAGCTTGCCAAAGATAACGTTCTTTTTGGCATACATTTCTTCTGCATCACCAGGATTGCCATGGGCGGGCTCCAAGTTTATTGCGCTAATTCTACCCGTACCAGAACTGTCTTCGGTGTTTGCCATACATTACCTTGCTATGCGCGTAGCTAATTAAAGAGTGTCTTATTAAAAGCAGCGTTTTGTATTTATTCGTATCTAGTAACGCTGTTATTTTATTTAGCGGGGAGTTACTTTTGCGCGATCTCTTTTTTGTCGAGATGTGCGCCAATCAAGTGCTCCCATGCGCCATAAGTAGATTAGTGCTACCAATAAAATGGAAATAAAAACAAGCGCTTCGATATAGCCAGCCCAGCCGGCTTCTTTAAGCGCTATAGACCAGGCATAGAGAAATACGGCTTCTAAATCGAAAATAACAAAAAAAATTGCGAATAGATAAAAAGGAATAGGTACGCGGTACTGAGCTGTTCCGACGGGTAGAATGCCGCACTCGTAGGGTTCACCCGTGGCACGCGCTTTACGTCGGTTACCAAGAAAATACGGGCCTGCCAACATGGCAATAATTAAGCCTACCACGAGCACCAGATACAAAATGAGTGGCCACAATTGTTGGATTAATGACTCTCCATAATTCACGACGATATATACCTCATTTCTACTAATTAATATTATTTTTATAACTAAGGCTTTTCGGGTACTACCCTTAGTCATTGCAAAACAGTTTATGGCTGAACGCAGATGTAGGGTGTACCAGTACTGGTTGGCTTCAGTGTACGTCATAAAAAAAAGACATTACAAGCCAAATTTATAAAATAATTTGAAATAAGTGCCACAACAGAAAATACACCCTGCTAATGATAAAAGAAAATAAAAAATCTCATTTAATATAATCAAACCAGATAAACAGTAAAAATAAAATCTATATTCTATTTGGAAATATAAATGAAGTTTCAAGCTCCCAATAATGATTTGCGTTTGGTGGCTAAAATAAAGCAATGTAGTACTTGCTCGTAGGGACGGTTTGATTAGGTGACAGTATAGCTAATCAAATACATTGAGATGTAAAAATAACTAACATGGGGTTGGCAAAATGCTCACTTCTTTTGAAACAGATGACTATATGTCTATTAATCCGGTTTGCTTCAGTGTTGATACTGATATTTTTGAGGCAATCCATGTATTACTGCAGCGTAAAGTGTCGGGCGGAACGGTGCTTAATGAGGGCAAAGAAGTTATTGGCGTGATTTCTGAATTAGACTGCCTTCGTGCCATTATGAATGTGGGTTTCTATCATGAAGGTGGTGGATGTGTCGGGGATTTTATGACTAAAGGCGATATCGAATATATGGATTTGCATACTAGTCTTATTGATGCGGCTCAGGTGTTGTTAGACAAAAAGCGTCGTAGAATGCCAATTATTCAAAATGGAAAATTTGTCGGTCAAATTAGTGCGAGAAGTCTGCTGCAAGTTTTCAAAGATACCATGCAGAAGCACGATTCAAGTGAAGACTAGATTAAGTGTTGAAAATATGAGGTGGCCTCTCGTAGAATAATCGTCTGAAAGACGAAATGAGAGTCCCTTAAAATTTACGCTGTCGTTCAAAAATATATAACGAAATAAACGGATAAGTGAATTAAAACATAAATTTCAGGCGAGAAATTTATGAGGAATAGTGCAGAACTATGCGGAGGTTCTGTGCTTAAGGGCTATGCCGGTAATCTAATGAATGATTTCATCGCTTAATAATTCGGTCTTTGATGATGTTGTCTTCATATATATTTATCTTTATAATGTATATGTTGAGTATGTTAGTTTTTTAAACGCGAACATTTGTGTTTGAAAAATTTATAGCGATGAATAATAGTGAGTGGAAGTATATTGGCTCTTCTCCGCTTTGGTGAGGTAAAAAAGATGCTAAGACCCGAGTAAGCTGTCCTGAATTCAACTCGCTAGTGCAATCGGTGGTTCAATTCCAAACAGTACTTGATTCGGAGTGTCAAAGTCCAAACATTTTCTCGGTCGGTCATTTAGTTTGTCCATAATTTTTTGCACATCAGCA
>JBLIMQ010000045.1:0-29388 GCA_047638775.1 Flavobacteriales bacterium | reverse complement strand
TCGACCCTGCTGTAAGGTGTGAGCTATTGACTGAAGCCGCTTCGCACTACATGAACTTAAGCGACCCAAATAACCTTCCAGATTTAACACGGCCTGCGCTAATGAGTTTTCACAACTTGCCGAGAGGACAAAAATATAGTCTGGTTCAACTACGTCCGTATTGCTAAGATCGTGATCAATTACTTCAACATCTGAGTTTTCAGGCGCGATATATTCCTCCAATACCGCGTGCGCATTCGCTCCACCAAAACCAAAGCTGCTAAGCCCAGCACGACGCGGAAATGCATTCCCATTATCTTCACGCAAAACGTCCCAGCTTTCTAATTTAGACACCACTCGAAATGGCGAGTTGTGAAAATCGATATGGGGGTTTAAATTTTGGTAATTACATACACCAGGTAATTTTTTATGCTTCATTGCAAGTACAAGCTTAATTAACCCGGCCATTCCTGCGCCCGCCTCCAAATGCCCTACATGACCTTTAACAGAGGAGAGTCCGCAGTAGTTCGAAGGAAACGCGCTTTTTAAGGCCTTATTTTCACTTTCCTTAAAGGCTCTTTTTAATCCATTGACCTCAATAGGATCTCCGAGAGGCGTGCCCGTACCATGCATTTCGATATAATTTAAAGTGGCAACATCTACATCGGCGTTATTGCAAGCTTGCAATATAAGCTCGGCTTGCGCCTTGGGGTTTGGCACTGTCAAACTACTTACACGCCCCCCATGATTCACGGCCGTACCTTTTATCAAGGCTTGAACATTATCGCTATCGCGCTCGGCGTCATCACAGCGTTTTAATACGACGACGCCAACTCCTTCACCACGGACATAACCATTGGCTTGTGCATCCAAAGGAGAAAGTTCTCCTGTGGTGCTTAACATTCCGGCTTTACTAAATGCCAGGTACAACGTAGGCGTAATTAAAGCGTTCACACCCGCTACGACAGCAATATCAACTTCTTTACTACGAAGAGATTTAATAGCCATGTCTAACGCAACTAATGAGCTCGAACACGCCGTATCAACAGGGATACTGGGCCCTCTAAAATCAAAGTGATATGAAATTCTATTTGCAGAAATACTATGGACTCCACCTGTTGAACTCTGCGCCTCGATTGCGGTATTACTTAAAAGCTCATAATAGTCATTGGTTGAAGCGCCAAGAAATAAACCTACTCGGCCACGCTTTGAAAGCTCCATAGGCGCGTAACCCGCGTTTTCGATCCCCCGCCAAACACACTGTAATAATAATCGTTGTTGGGGGTCCATTAATTCGGCTTCACGCGGTGATATATTAAAAAATTCAGCGTCAAAATTTTCAATGCCATCGATAAACCCACCCCATTTAACGTGAGTTTTATTACTTTCGTTTGCTGCATCGCCCCAATACGCCTTCCAGTCCCAGCGCGACTTCGGGATTTCTGTTATCGCTGAGTCTTCTGCGCACAACAGCTGCCAGAATTCATCTGGATTATTAGCCCCAGGAAATACACAGTCCATTCCAATTAAGGCCACATCGTCTCGATTAACTCTATTCGCACTAGATTTTAACTTCGATTTCACCTCGTGTTTTGTTCCCGATCTAAACTTGGGCTTTGGCATGGAATGAGGTATGGAATTAGGTATGGAATTAAGTGTAGGTTTGAGTTTGAGGTTCTCACCGGCTACAGATTGAGATTTCAAACCACGCAACGATTTAAGTGATGCCGTAGTTGAAGGTATTTCCCGCGAATTAAAGCGCTGATCTCCTTCAGATAATGACGATTTGGCGGCAATTATTGAGCTCGTACGCTGTAAGCCTACAACCTGACTATCAGGATTCCCCACTAAATCATCTGTAGCAACACACAATACCGACTGGATCTGATTTCGGTAGTTTTCAATAAGAAACTCTATTACAGCACCGACGTTCGTATATTCAAAAAACAAGGCAGGACTAATTTTACAGCCGTACGATTTACTGATAAGCGAGGCCAATTTAGCAAGAAAAACAGACTCCAAACCAAGTCCAATAAAATCACTATGGAGATGGATTTTCTCTTCTTTGAATTTACCGTGGATGGAGATAAGTGTTCGCAACGATAAGAATAACTTTTCCGACAATACCTTGTCGTCATCTAAAGAAACTGACTGAGACCCACCCTTAATCACTGAAGCTATTCTTTCAGAAGATATGGCAGTATTCTCGTAGGTTGGTTTTTGACGAACTTTTTCCATTATACGAAATGACACCTGAGAAGCGGCTTGTGTCAACGCTTGCTCAAATAAATTGACTCCTAGATGCGGATTGAGACTACGGCCAAAGTCTTCGCTAAGACCAGCTTCAATGTCATTTTCGCTTCCCATTCCGGCTCCAGCCCATAATGGCCAATTGATCGACACGTATTGACAGTGCTTATTAATTTCAGATTTCGATAAAGACTTATCACGCATGAAACCGTCCATAAATCCATTTGCGGCACAGTAATCACTTTGTCCCGCATTCCCAAGAACAGAACTAAGTGAACTAAAACAGCTAAAGAAATCTAGATCGAATCGACGTGTTAAGGATTCCAAATTAATGGCGCCCTGTACTTTTGACTGACAGACAGATTGAAACGTCGATAAGGACTTAGATTTTAGATAACCATCAGACAGGGTTCCGGCTGCATGAATAACACCTTGTAAATCGGGTACATGTTTGTCGAAAATTTCTTTTAACGTATCAACGTTCTGAATAATGTCACATGAAAAATATTCAATATTACTGCCAAACTGAGACAATTCTTCAATAAACGTGCGTCCGCTTTCATCTAATTTTGAGCGTCCAAGCAAATAGATATTTGCTTGGTAACGCTCCACAAGGTACCGCGCAAATGTTTTACCAAGTCCACCCATACCACCGCTAATCAAATAACTACCACGATGCTGTATAGGACTTGATGCTTCGTCTTTGGACGCCACAAACTCAGTCCAGTTATACGATTTGCGGGACACGGTAGCACCCATCATATTTGTTCGTAACCATTCAACAGGACTCGACGTGAGCTGTTCAGCCGTGCTGTTTAGCAGGGATTGTTTTAGCCGTAATTGATCTAATTGCGTTAAAGCGCGCAATAATGAGCCACCCTTTTTCATTCCTGCATGCACAACATCGTTATAGATAGACACAAGTAAACATGTCAACTTTGAATACTCACAGCTCAAGCCTCTATAAAAGGCCGTAATACTCGATTCATAGGTATCTGAATACTGCTTCCCCAGAGGATAATGTACGAACATTTGTTTTATTGGCGAATAATGGAGTACAGCTTTATTAACGGATAGTAGATGTTTAAGAACACCATCCACTTCCGATGCGAGTGAATCATCGTTTAAATCACTTTCCCACAACCATATTATATGGCTTGCTTGCTCAACAATTGACGATAGATCACTCGAACGCGAACCATTGATCTTATATTCATTCGAGTTGACCAACACATAACTATTACTGCCACCACTGCCACCACCAAGGTCTAACAAAGCTGATTCGGCTTGATCTAGCTTATTTGCGCTGTTACTCACCCATAAAATTCTGGAACCAGCGCTAATAATATTACCATCAAGACTATCAGCATCCGTTTTCGCTGTATGACTAAACGGTTCATCCAAATACTGCACAGAGGAAACAGACTCACTTTCCCAGGAGCTCTTTAGTTGTTCGACTAAGAAATCGTTTGTCACTGTATTATTAAGTGACCGGTGAATCACCTTCGTGGAAAGATCGGTTTTTGTAGCTGTGTTAGCGTGTAACGTTGAGGCTGAACTATCTACGGAAGTAGCTGCGGGACTAGCCGCTAAATTTGATCCCAGCCCCGATATTGAACCATCTAGTATTTTCGTTTCTCGAAAGGCAACTCCCGATAGCTTCAACAGAAGCCCGCCTTCAGCATTATAGATATCGACATTAAAGCTTCGTATCGAAGAATCATAATCAAACATCGTACGTCCATCACTTGGTTGAACATGGGCGTAAACCTCGTCCTCCAGCGGCAATACAAATGTAACTTCCGCAATACTGAACGGAAGATATAAACTCGACGATAGTTCACGACCTTTAAGTAATACACTGAGAGCAGACTGCAAGGAGCTATCGAGTATAGACGGGTGTAAAAAATATTGGTCCCGCTCAGCATCCTGAACAAACTCCGGAATTTTCACATGGCCTAGCGCCGCTTTTTCACTCCAAAAGACCTGCTTTAACCCCTGAAAGGCCGGCTGTAGATTCAATCCAAGCGAATGAAATAATGGGTAGATATCGGATGAGTCCATACTATGCGTCAATTCAGATTGAATCTGAAAAATATCAATTTTGCCTTGTGTTAGCGAGTTCAAAGACTCGATATCGAGAACCTCTAACTCTCCCTCGCAATAGGTCTCCTTCCCAGAATCAGACTCACAACTTACAGCTAACGTCACCTCCTTGTCTTCGGCAAATAATTCGACATTCACCATAGTCTCGCTTCCAGCGTGGACGATCGGTTTAAGCCATGCTACGTTCACGAGTTTAATTGCTGACTCAGCACCAAAGCTCGTGCGTGCAGCCTGATAGAGCATTTCTATATACGCTACAGCAGGTAAAACTTTGTCACTACCGACTAAATGGTGAGCAAGAAAAAATTCATTCCCAGAAAATCGGCTTTCAAAAATTTGTCGATAAAAACTAGAAAGATTGCGGTGAAGCAAAGGATGATCTCCCGCCTTATGCGTCACTTCTGATTTCGTTCGCACACTCAAGGGTAACCAATATGATTCCTTCAAAAATGGATATATTGGCAGACTTAGCATCGAAGCAGGCCTATCAACATCGGATACATGATTTACTGACCAATCTATGTCGACACCATTCACCCATAATTCTGCCAGTTTATGACATTCATTTTTTTCTAACCATAAACGAGAAACCTGAGCAAAGCTCTCATCTTTATTAAACAAATTCGATAATTGCGTCGGCGAATATGTACTTCCAACATATAATCCTTCCCCACGATTGGATTTAGGACTTTTAATAAATACGTCAAGTTTACGTAGTAACGCATCATGGGACCCAGCCGTAAATGCCAAGCGCACAGGCATGTGCTCTCGTCCAAGTTGAAGTGTATAAGCTAAATCACCAAGATTTATATCGTTATGAGCCAATAGATATCTTTTTAAATTCTGCACTTGTTGTTTTAGCGGCTCCTCACTACGTGCCGATAAGATTACAACAATCTCATCATTTTCACGTTTAGAGTCGCTCGCCGAAGTAGCGCCGTTCGACTGTTGAGTGTCAACGCTTGCGACAAACTCTTCAACAATTAAGTGGGCATTAGCACCGCCTGCGCCAAAAGAACTTATTCCCGCGACTAAAGGCGCCGATGAGAACTCGCCTTGTGGAGCTTGCCACGGTGAAAGACTACGCTGAACTTTGAATACACTTTGATCGAATTGAATATTCTTATTCAACTCATCTGCATGAAGCGACGGCACCAGTGTTTTGTACTTTAATTGTAATAATACCTTCGTTAATGCCGCAATTCCTGCAGCGGCTTCTAAGTGCCCTATATTTGATTTGACGGACCCAATGGCACACTGACGCGATTCAGTGTCGTGACTCGATGAACGCGTAGTTCCTTCAGCATTAAACCCTGTTGATTTTACGTCTTTTCTTTTAAAGACTTTATTTAGACCGGTAATCTCGATTGGATCACCAAGAGGGGTACCTGTGCCATGCGCCTCAAGATACGAAACCGATGCGGGGTTAACACCTGAACGCTCATAGGCACGCTTAATCAATTCGCCTTGCGCATTCGGGTTTGGTACTGAGTAGCCATGTGTTTTACCGCCGTGGTTTACTGACGAGCCTTTGATAACACCATAAACATGGTCGCCGTCAGCAATTGCCTGCGACAACGGTTTGAGAAGTACAGCACCAACACCTTCGCCGGGAACGTAACCATCACCACCTTCACCAAAGCTCCGACATCGACCATCTGTTGATAAAAAACGATTCTGAGAGAGGAATAAGTACTTACTTGAATGTAACGATACATTGACTCCACCAGCGATAGCGAGCTTGCAATCACCGCTCATTAAACTTTGACATGCTATATGAATCGCCGTTAACGAGGCGGAACAAGCCGTATCGATAGCCATGCTCGGACCGGAAAAATTCATAAAATACGAAACCCGGTTTGCAATACTATAGAGCAATCCGCTTGGCGCAATAGGATTACCCTTTAGTGTCTCTTCAGTGCCAATAGACTGGTAGGGTTGCCATAAGGCCCCAACAAAAACACCAACCTCTCTGTTAGCATTTTCTTTAATACGTTGACGGGTGTAACCGGCATCCTCCATAACACCCCACGCAACTTCCAAGAACATGCGCTCTTGAGGGTCGATAAGTTCGGCCTCTCGCGGTGAGATATTGAAAAATTCTGCATCAAACTTATCAATGTCTTTTAGGAAACCACCATACTTACTATAAATTTTGTTTTCTTCAGGATCGGCGTCAAAAATCCCATCGAGTTGAAAACGCCCTTCCGGTAGGGTAGAAATTGCATCGTCACCCGCCTTCAAGTTATCCCAAAACTCATCAAGATTGGTCGCGCCGGGGTAACGCCCATCGATACCAATAATCGCAACATCACGATTATTGTGTAATGTTTGTGTTTCAGGTTTTTGTGAATGCTCGACAATTGCAACAGGCTTAATTACATCTGACCGGTTTGACCTTGTGCCTGTATATGAACCGGTACCCATGCGAATGGACTGATCTTCAATTGTACCTAGTGAGTTTTGGCCTGAAATTTCACCGCTTTGCTGATTACTCGCAATAGCTCTAACGGCCGGAATAGGGCTAGCGCTCAAGACCTTCAGATCATGTAGCAACGATTTATGATTTTCAATAAAGTATTCAGCCAGCTCATCGAGATTAGTATATTCAAAGAATAATGTCTTCGATAATGCGCCAAAATACGACTCAAGCTCGCGATTTAACTCGACGATCATGACTGAATTAATGCCATAGTTTTCAAAAGACTCCAAAGACTCGATCTCAGAAGCCTTTAGACCAATCGACGTCGCAATAATTTTCGCTAAATACGGTATAACGGATTCTTTGTCTTGACTGAAAGGTGTCTCCAGCTCCATTTGAACATCATTAAACACTGATCCAGTTTGGTTCAATTCTGGCGAAGCTAATTTAAATTTTTTCTGTACCGACTCTCGTGCTTCATAATTACTTGAGCTTAAATTACTTGGGACGGCCTTAACTGGGACAGAGTTATCTAGTGCTGAGCTATTTAGGTCTGAGTTATTTAGGTCCGAGCTATTTAGGCCTGAGTTGCTACTCGGCATTGATTTAAACGGGGACTCACCTTCTCGATCGAGGGACTTATCGTCGCTGACAAAGCTTAATACTGTTTCACGGTGCTGCTCGACGAAGTATTCAGCTAACTCATCTATGCACGAGTACTCAAAAAACAAAGTTTTTGACAACGCCCCAAAAACAGTTTCAAAAAGTCGATTTATCTCGACGATCATCACAGAATTAATACCGTACGCCTCAAAGTCTTGTTGAGAATCGATCTGATCGGCAACCATACCTAAAGGCGATGCCAGCAATGTTTTAAGTTCAGTCCTGCACGTACCTATCAACTCAGAATCTGTCAGCTCAGAATCTGCCACTGAAGCACTGCGTTCATGATTGCTTAACACCGCGGTAGAGCCACTTACTGTAGGGGTTGAACTTGATTCGACTTTAGGCAGACGTGCATTACTGGCGCTTTCATTAATAACGTTACTATCTGAACTAATACCAACACTAATTCCAGAACTAGTTCCTGCACTAGCATTCCTATTATCAGTAGTCTCAGATGGCAACCTCGCAGCTAAGACCTCATAGTGGTATTCAATAAAATAATCCGTTAGTTCATCTAGGCATTCATATTCAAAGAATAACGTTTTCGATAACGCACCAAAAACCTCTTCGAAAATTCGATTTATCTCAACAATAATCACAGAATTAACGCCATAAGCTTCAAATGATGCTTCGGGGTCTAACTCGCTCTGCTCTAGCCCGAGTGGTTTACACACCAGACCCGCTAAAAATACATTAACGGCCGATTTACTTATCGCAGGACTTTGGCTATGGCTATGGCTATGGCTATGGCTATGGCTATGAATCGTAGAGGCATTTTCATCTAGCACCTTATTATGCGTTGGCGCACGACTATTAAGACTAAGTGCACGCAATGAAAAACCTTTTAGCACGACGGCTACGTCACCATTTGGCTTGCACATCTTTAAGTCGAACTTTCTTAATTTAGCATTACGGCTGTTTTTTTCATGGGTGCTTGCGTAGATAAAGCATTCAGGGCCGACGAAGTCATAAATTTCTATTGAATCTATGCTAATTGGAATATATTTATATTCGTTATCGTAATCAAAACGATTACTGATTAGCGCTGTCTGAAATACACCTGTTAACATGGTTGGGTGCAGCAGATAGTCGTCACTTGTATTAGCGATATCATTGGGTAAACGTAAATGCGAAAGCGCCTCGTGTTTCGCAAGGTGTATGGTTTGCATGGGCATAAATGTAGGGCCAACATGCAAACCCTCGGCAATAATCTGTCTATACACCCGATCAGGATACTGGACACTACTTAGGCGTTCTGTGAGCGATTTAAGATCTAAACTAGCCGGCAACTCTTTAGGTTTATCCGTAAGTTCAATAGCTCCGATTGCATGAACCTTAGGAGCGTTTTTATTACTGTATATTTCATATTCGATTATCGAATTTTTCGGTTTAAAAGCAATATACGCCGAAAAATCGATATCAGGACTAGAAAGCTGACTAATCCAATAGTTATTACTGAGCTTTAGAACACGCCCCTCTCCGTAGGCAAGCTCCGCAGCTTGACGTGCCATCTCGATATAACACGCTCCAGGCATATTATATTGCTCATTTACGACATGGTCTTTGAGGTAAAATTCATTAACGTTAAATAGTCGCTCAAAGACTTTTCCCTCGAAATCCGAACGTGCAGGATCGACAAGACTGACATTGTGCGCCGAATAAGATTCACTCCTGATGTTTTTCGTTGGAACAACCGACACGTTTTTTTCAGATAAATGTTTAATTAGCTTATTTATTGTATTAAATTCAAAGAATGCTGTCGGCTGAAGGTCTGAGTTTAATAATTCATTTATCTCACGAACAATACTTACCAAACTCATTGAATCCAAACCAAACTCACTAATATTCAACTCGCAGTCAATATCGGCTGCAGGAACATTAAACTGCTTAGAAAAACTATTTAAGACAACCGTATCTGTCGTACTACTCACAGCGGTCATATTTGAAACTCCTATAGTAAGATCGTTACCAGTGCCGATGTTGGTATCAGTACTGGTATGGGTACTGGCATCGGGGCTAGTCCCAGTAATTTTGATTGAGCTGTTTGTGGGCTCTTGCGATAAACCAAGGCACTCAGATATTTTATCCGGGTCACCATCAATTGCGAATAATTGAGCTGGGTAAATTGAATCGTGATATTTACTCATCAAATCTAAGCTGCGCTCTAGTACCTCTAGACCCAAATCGTTTTCGAGTGGCCGCATACCAAAGGCGTTCAAGAGATGCTCTTCCTCTTCAGCTGTAACCTGCATACCACCGTTTGCCCACAGCGGCCAGTTAATCGCTAAGCTTAGGCCACAACGTTGGCCTTTATCGCGAAGAGTATTTCTATACGTCGAAAAATAATCTAAAAAACTATTCGCTGACGCATAATCACACTGCCCTTGATTTGGCATCAATGAGGCGATTGAGGAAAACATCATAAAGAAATCAAGTTTCAAATCCGAACTTTCACGATCGAGATTAATAGCGCCCTGTACTTTGGTGTTTATGACTCGCATAAACGAATCTTCATCTTTTCTTAAAATATATGAATCTTCTATCACACCAGCCGCGTGTATAATTCCATCGAGTTTTTCATAACGTGATTTAAGCGTATTGAAACAATCTGTTACTGCAGATGCGTCACTGATATCAACGCCAAAATAGTCCCCACGCCCTCCTAATGCCGATATAGTATCGAGGCAACTTTGTGTTTTTTCATTTAGATTCGACCGCCCCAAAAGAATAACTGTAGCGCCGTAATTGGTCGCTAGATATTGCGAGAAAAAACGCCCTAGCCCACCTGCACCGCCACTAATAAGATAAATTCCTCCACGACGAAAGTGTGTTTTAAACTCTTTAACGTTTTTATCGCCTATAGAACCGGATACCGATCCATGACGAACAGTACGAATATAACGCGTATTATTTTTGTAGCTAATCTCAGATAATTTCGGCGCATTATTAGAGAAAACTTCAGCTATACAAAGCTTAATAGCCGATGACCAAGTACTGACATCACTACATAATGCGGTAGCCGTGATATTAGGGTTTTCATAAGACAGGGTTCTAAAAAACCCTCCGGCCATCGCGTGAACCCCATTCATCAAGCCATCAACATCTTCACTGGCGTTGATAAAATATAGTTTTTTAAAACTTCTAGATTTTATAAGTGCCTTACTGATTCTGAGTACACTTAGAATCCCAAAGTTTAACGAGCCCGCTATGGGATTGTTCGTCGATGTGTCATATGACCACCCGTTTATAAGTGCATCAATTTGGAGCCCGTTTGCTTTGATATGTTTGAAAAGCGTCAAATATTGATCAGCCTCAGAGCCATTTATCTGATAGTGACTGGCTGAATGCTGTTGAAATGAATCCCCTGGCGTTACAAATATGAGTGACTTCACACGAAATCCGCTCCCAATGCCCGACAAGGTTTTCTGCAAGGTGTCAACTGAGGCGTAATCCGACAATAATGTAGGCGAAAATATCACAACTGTATCTAGGCTACGAGGCTCAACATTCAAACTATTTTCAGAATAACCTGAGTAATAATACAACTCATTTCGAGTAACTTTAATGTTTCGCTCACTTAACACTTTCCGCCTCGTACTTACTGTGGATGTTGATACTGCGGATGGTGATACTGCGGATGGTGATACTGCGGATGTCGATATAGAGGCTATCACATGCTCTGTCACAGTTTTTTTATTAGGAGCCAGTCCGTTAGACTTTTCAAACTTGAACTCATTCGCTGAGTTTCCGTTCGAGCCTAATTCACTTGCAGTTTTTTTCCCTTCTAACACACGCTTGGTCAGTCCAGAAAACTCAACGATCACCGACATGTCGTCGTTTAGAAGGTATGCGTCATAGCGAAGAACTTTATTCTTACCCTTAGAATTCGAAATCAACCGCACATAAGCGTAACAGCGTATCGGTAACTGGGAATACCACCGTACACTTTTCAAATAAAATGGAACGTATTGGTGTGAATTTTCTTCCTGACCAAATACCGTAAGCGCCACAATCGTTTGAAATACCCCGTCCATCAAACTAGGGTTTAAGGCATAACCAATGCCTGCGAGAGCAGTTTCGTCAACCAATCTTAGCTCTGAAAATGCCTCTTCATGGTTATACTGTACTCGCTGTAAAGTCTGAAAACTTGGGCCGTAATCTAAGCCATTCTGAGAAAACGATTGATATATTTCAGACTTTTCAAGCTGTGAAATCCCCTTTGACTTAAGTCCCGCAAGAGAAACGTATTCATTGGTTTCAAATAACGAGCGCATTTGAATTCCAGCTCCAATCTCACCTCGACACTTTAATCCATCGTCAGAGGTAATTTCGAAATTTTTCGACTTTTTGATTGCGGCGTCGATGCCCTCATCTTCCGAGCGCAAAGAAATCACGACAGGCTCATGCCCGACTCGCGTCGGTGTCATCCAAAAAACATCCTTAAGTTGGTTTGTTTCAATATTCCTAGCGTCTAAGTTCTGCCGAACAAACTCGAGATATGCAACACCCGGTAATATAGTCTTTCCTTGCACTACGTGATCACGAATAAAAAAATCCGCTGGAGACAAAACAAACTGGCTTTTGGCTTTAATACTAGAGCTTACGTTTGCACCAGAACTTATGTACAAACCGGAACCATTGTCTGTACTTTTATTGTTTTCGTTAGTTTCGTTAGTTTCGTTTTGGCTTTGTTCGCCGTCATCCCGAAGATACCAGCATCGGGTTTTTTTAAACTGATACCCTAAACAATGTAGGCGTTGAGGCGATGCTTCAGCATAAAACCCGCTCCAATCCAGTATTTCTCCAGAGATCCAAGAATTCGCTAAAGTGTGTGCTCTGTCTTCACGTGTAACGAAATGAACTTTCTTCTTTACGCCTTTTTTTAGCTTAAGTTCGCCGGCATATACACTTGAAGTGTCTTTTGATGATAGATAATTTTGTAATTGTGTTTTCAATTCATTAAAGCTATTTGCAACAATCGCTAAGCGATGATTAAATTGTACTCGGCCAACCTGTAGCGTATACAATAGTGATTGAAAAACCTCATCGTTCATCAATTCAACGTTTTTATTATCATCAAAATACTCTAACCAAGAAGCCGCAAGATCCCATAGATTATCTCGTTTACTCGATACAATAAATATAGATTCTAAGTGGATATTCTCTATTGCACTCTTAGAATTGGTGGGAGCCTCCTCTAATATCACATGGGCATTAACCCCTCCCATACCGAATGAACTTACTCCCGCTCGGCGACGTGAATTCTCAAGGTCATTTTCGCCGTCCCACTCGACATTTTCTTTAGCCAGTTCGAAATGTGTTCCTGTCAAATCAACATATGGGTTGACCGAATTAAAGTTCTGTAGAGCCGGTATGCATGAATGTTTCATGGCTAAAATTACTTTTATTATCCCTGCAATTCCCGATGCGCTCTCTAAGTGCCCAACGTTGGTTTTCACAGAACTGATATAACATCGAGCGCTTTCCGGTG
Organism: Flavobacteriales bacterium; assembly: GCA_047638775.1. GTDB lineage: Bacteria > Pseudomonadota > Gammaproteobacteria > Pseudomonadales > Cellvibrionaceae > Agaribacterium. The sequence goes on along the minus strand of JBLIMQ010000045.1, from coordinate 16,474 downwards.
ATACTTGACTTGAGGTCAAAAAAGCCTTTTTTAGGGCATTTATTTCAATAGGATCGCCCAATGGCGTGCCAGTACCATGCGCCTCGACATAGGAAATACTTGATGGGCTTACCCCAGAGTTATCTAGCGCCTCCCCAATACATTCAGCCTGCGCCTCGACTGAAGGAGAAGTTAAAAAGTTTGCGCGACCGCCATGATTAACCGCGGAGCCTTTTATTACGGCATGAATCGAATCATTGTCACGTATCGCAATAGTCAGTGGCTTTATTATTAATACGCCAACGCCCTCGGCTCTAACGTAACCATTAGCATCTTTATCAAAAGTTTTGCACTGTCCATCGACAGATAACATACCGGATTTTGCATGAGATATAAACATTGTCGGCGATAACAGTGCATTCACGCCACCAACAATTGCGGATTCACATTCACCATTTTGTATATCACGCATAGCATTATGTAAGGCCACTAGGGCGCTCGAACATGCTGTATCAATTGACTCACTTCGTCCTTTTAAATCAAACAAAAAAGAGAGTCTATTAGATAGAATTGAATGCACCGTGCCGGTAGAGATAAACGGCGCATATTCTGCTTGGTGCTCACGCATTAACTCTGCATAGTCATTTTTTGATACACCTGCGTAAACGCCAACTTTTTTCCCCGCCATTGCATCCATTGAATAGCCCGCGTCCTCCATAGCATTCCATGCAGATTCAAGAAAAAGACGATGTTGAGGATCAAGACAAGATGCTTCCTTCGGGGATATACCAAAAAACATTGGATCAAACTTATCAACATCCTTGATAAATCCACCCCACTTTATATTCGTTTTACCTTTATCTTTAGTTGGATCACCAAAAATATTCTGCCATGACCACCGATCACTTGGAACTAAGTCAACAGCATTTTTGTTTTGTCGTAAAAGATCCCAATATTCTTTATAACTTTCTGCGCCGGGAAATCGACATGCCATACCTACTACAGCGAAATCCATTTGATTCTTTTTCATACTTGCATTTCCCGACTCTAGATATAGATTTTATTTCAAAAAAAAACCTCTTACATTAACGTAAGAGGTTTTCAGGTTTACCTTAGATCACACGTTTACAAAAACGTCACTCTTGAATCATTTCTTCTTCATAGCCAAAACCAGGAAAAGTCACAACATTACGAACTTGCGCAGCAACTTGACCATTAGCTAAAGGGTGAAATTCAAAGTATCCCCAAGCAACACCTTTACCAAATTCAGCACTCGTGACCTCACAATTAATTACGCCGCCAGTTCCCACAGGCTGCATTGGACCACGTGACTGGTAGTCGATAATTATATCGCTATGTCCATAACCGCGATCACGTTTCAACACATAACTGCCACCAGCAGCAAACATTGTTCCTGCTGGCACAACCGTACCTGCGAACTCACCGCCAAGCTCAATGCCGGCAGGATCGACTACAGCAACAGCCCAACCGCCATCCAGAATCGGGTAGCCGTTACGTGTTTTTTCGTTTCCAGATGCTAGCACAGCGCGGTAATCTGCAGCAGGGTCTATTTGGAAACCCGTAAGATATAAACGAGGATCATTCACTGCGTCTAAACCGAAACGCTCTTGAAAAAAGTCGATTGCATCTAGACGATTTTGATCGATTTGCTCATCGCTATAACCCATAACATCTTTAAAAAATGCCATTCCGTCGCCGCCAACCATTCCGTCTAGGAAAAAAGTTCCATCGACTGAATCAAATGGTCGAGTAGCAATAAATGTGAATACTTTACCCAAGTTATCTGGGCTCGATTGCGACGGTGATTTACCGTCTGCAAATGCAGGAAGCGAGGGTAGTGCCGAGAAACAAACAACCGAAGCTGCGATAAGTAGTAGTTTTTTATACATTTTTATTTTCCTATTTAAGTAGATTGTAGTTAATTAATTTTATAGAACATTTACTGTTCGTTTTGAATCTTAGTTTCTTCATGACCAAATGCTGGAAACGCTAATACATTTCTGACTTGCGGAGCTATCTGCCCGTTATCAAGTGGATGCATTTCGAAATACCCCCAAGACACTCCCCAACCAAATTTCTCATGATAGACTTCACAGTTTATCGCGCCGCCGCGACCTACAGGCTGCATAGGACCACGCGAACGATAGTCAATTTTTATATCTGCTCTACCTAGTCCACGTCGAACAAGATAAGTACCCTCAGCGGTAAACATCGTTCCGGCGGGAACAACTACACCTTCAAATTCGCCTCCCAACGTCACTCCTGCCGGATCAACAACGGCCATTGCAAATCCGCCATCGATAATTTCGTAACCGTCTCCTACTGATTCACCCGAAACTTGAAGTGCACGATAATCCGCACTGGGCTCTAATTGAAACCCCGTGAAATATACGCTTGGATTATCTTTACTTAAACCGAATCTCTCTGCAAAAAATTGTTCTGCTCTACGCTAAAAAAACCCTTCCCATCGCCGCCAACAAGTCCATCTTTAAAAAAGCTTCCATCTACGGAATCAATTGGAGTTGTTGCAACAAAGGTTAATACTATAGTTAAGTTATCAGGCGTATTCCCACGATGACTGAATGATTTGTTCGTTTCCGAAAAACCAACATTAGCCAAGATACAACACATACAAAAAACAATAATCTTCATATAAACATCATTAACATTATATTAAACACCTACAATCCCACCACGGGTTTTCCGGAAGGAATATATAGACAAAATTGGAACTAGGTAGTTGTTAAGCTTTTAACTTCACGATCGGAGAGAAACCATTGCAGCCGTTTAGGTATACTACTGGACGACCATTAAACCCTTTGTGTGCCATCACTCTAGTAGAGTACATTGACTCATCATCAATATATTTGACCTCATCTCCTACTGAAATATTTTTATTCCAATCAACAGTATCAATATATTGTTGCGTAACCTCATTCATATGTATTTGACTATTTGACTCATAATCTTTTGTTATTTGATCAAAAAGCTTATTTAATACTCGTCCAGGGCCAAGCTCTTGAAAGTCGCTCACTCCCAGATCTAACAGGTGCCTAATACTTTGCGTCCACCTGACGGGAGCTGTGAGCTGCGTTAAAAGCCCCTCTATTAAGTCGCCTTGAATAGTTTCAGCCGCGGTTACATTACTTATTACAGGGATATTGATTTTTCTAAAATCAATATCCGATAAAAAATCACCAAACCGTGATTTTGCACCGCTCATATAGGGTGAATGAAAAGCACCGCTTGTTTTTAACCGTATATGTATTGCGCCTAAAATCTCAAGTGGGCCTTTCATTAGCTCTATTTCATCGACACTACCTGAAATCACTGTTTGAAGAGGCGCATTAAAATTGGCTACGGAAACATTATTTATATTTTTCTCATTAATGTATTTTTCAATTTTACCCGCGTCGATATTAAGAATCGCGGCCATACCGCCGCCTACAGACTCGGCCATCAATTCGCCACGTTTTTTCACCATGCGCAACCCATCACTTAAACTAAAAGCTCCGGCAGCATATAGGGCGCAGTATTCACCCAGACTATGCCCGCAAAAATAGTCGGGTTGCACACCATTATCGTATTCTATGTATTTCTTATACGATAAGGCACTCACTAAATAAATAAGTGGCTGGGTATACTCGGTAGAGTTCATCTGTGAATGCACGTCTTCAAGGCATAACATCTTTGTCGAATACCCAAGTATTTCATCGGCTATTTTTACTTCTTCAGGATACAGATCGAAACATTCCTTTCCCATACCGACAAACTGAGACCCCTGACCGGGAAACATAATACACTTCATAACTTACAATTTAACACCGAATATAATAACTCACGAATATTTAATAGCTGATGAAATAGACATTTAATATATTGTTATTCTATTTCGTCGCGAAAATCATCTAACTACCTACTGACGTTGAAAATAATGTTACACACACTATATTTCATACACAATATGATTAAATATTTATGGCCGTGCAAAATTTTTAAACTAATAGTTTTTAATGAGAGTTTATTTATTCTAATTAATTAGTAGTATTGACATCAGCAAGAATCCGCGAACAGTACCGCCTGTCGCATATTACACCACATTGTCCTACGCATCATCTTTACGCCACTTAGATCGACATACCGGCACGATACGATTCATACTTATTATACTAAGCTTTCATTAGAACTTTCTATCACAATATCAATATACAATTAGATGTTCTCAACGGAAGTGAGCCAAATTAATATAACAAGTAACCCCCATATGGCGCCTACAGTTATGCCGCGGCCCGCCAAAAAAAATGGAGCACTAATTTAAGCAAAAGTTAGATCAATAGTCTATTTAGCGCAGCCATCTTGGCTCGAGGGGTTCCTGAAATAGTTTTTTCACATAAAATCAGAAAAGGTTTTTTTGAATAGGGGTAGTAAAGGTTTTTAAATCGCGCCGAACATTACCGACAGCGCTTGTTAGGGGATAATACGTCAGTCCGCTGTAAAGTGAAGATTGTGAGAGCCCATTCAGTTCTTCACTATTATTGGATTCTCCTCTCAACCAGTTATCGGAATCCGCCTGACTTAATAGAATTGGCATTCTGGGATGAAGTGTTTTGAGTTTCGATGCTGCGGGACAGGTTAAAATACTAAATGAATAGAACGAGCCCCATTGCTCCCAAACTCCCGCAAACATCAGCATATCGTCTGGCATTGTCACACAGTAAGCTTGCTTGCTAGCCTGGCCTTCTCTCCATTCGTAGTAGCCGCCGGCAGGAACAGCGCAAAAGCGTGATGCCTGGAAGGCATCACGATAGGCAGGCTTGCTTTCAACAGACTCTACTCGCGCATTATGGGTAGCGTAACGACTTGAAAAACCTGGAGACCAACTAGGAATTAAACCCCAACGAGCTGAGAGCACACCAGCTCTCGTAATAATAGGTACAAACTGACTTGGAGCAATGTTAAAACTTAACGTTGCGTTGTTAGGCCATACCGACAATACATTACTCCAGCGATGCATTGCATGAATATGATTAAAAAACCGTCCGCACATCAACCCCCTCCCTATAGCCAATAAGCTGCACTAAGCGAAACAACACTCTAAATATCGGTAAGATACACCTAAAGACCTGAGCCACTTACAATATCTTTCCCGTAACATAGTACCAACGACCATTTTCTCGTCGAAAGCTTGAACGTTCGTGCAAACAACCGCGTGTATCACTTTTGACCAAGCCGCTTGTGGCATTGGAGTTCTTATCTAGCTCGCGATCAATGTCACCATAGAACGCTTTAAATTCAACTTCAGCTGTATGTCCATCAGTTTGCTTATCGATAATTTCTAGACCCTGCCAGTCGAACTCTCGCGTTGATAGCTGATCAACATTTAAGTGTTGGTCGCTAGACCACCACGTGTCAACGAGATACTGACCAAACCCACCCAACGCATATGCACTGTAACGAGAACGCATAAGCTTAACAGCTGTTAACGGTTTCTTTTTACCGAATAGATATAAGCCGCAGCATCCCAAAAACCTAGTTCTGAGATTGCAGGGGCAAAGTTTTGGGAAGGTGTGCCTAGGAATATTCATTGACTATAAGTGTATTCGCTTTCGATACAACATTGAAGAGAATACTGCTATACAAGAAAAGGGCGGCGGGCTGGACATTAACCTTACGGGCATAAAAAAGCCCAGTTAACCGGGCTTTTGAGAGCATGGTGTGCTCTATTTGAGCGAGTCCTGAATGACTACGCTTGAGTATCTTCTTTGGTGTTATTTTTCATGGTGCCGAACACAACAAGAATAACACCGCACAACGAAAGGTAGATTGGTTCAGCCCACACAGATCCTGATACAACTGATTCCGCCGCGAATGCAACAGGTGCAATTAGCGCCGAAAAAACAGAAACCTTAACGAATATTGATGTGAACTTTTTCATTTCCTAAACCTCGGTGTAAAGCCGTTTTCCTAAAAGACACAAAGACTAATGCATCCCTCGTGCCAACAGCATGACAGCAATGAAATTAATTTTTATATTCTATATTTATCAATAACTTAGATTGAATCCGCCACTAACAAAACTCTTAAAACTAAGCTAAACCAATTAAAATTATGCGAGCGAATTCGTGGGCGTAAACTTTCTCGACTACGTGAACAGCGTCACACTTTTCGCGAGGTTGATTTTGATGCCATCGAGCTATATTGATGACAATTCTTATCATAAAGGGTTGTAAATACGCTCATTTAACTCCGCTGCAGCTAGGTTGTAACCGTGTAATGGGCCTTTCATGCGACTGTAAAGAAATTTGACACAGCTCAAACTTATTTGGACGCTGTGGGCATGGCTTGCACCCGAAAGGATCATTTGGGATTATGCTCTCCCCCTTACTAGTATGAACTAAAGCGCTCAATGACAATCAAAATATCCACTTTCGACCTAAACGGCCACTCTATCGAGTTACATAGAAAGAAAATCAAAAATATGCACCTGCGCGTCCTTCGCCCTAATGGAAAGGTTAGGGTTTCGGCTCCATTGCGTGTTGCACAAAGGGATATCGCGCAGTTTGTTGGCCTGAACGATGCCTGGATTCGCGAAATCCAAGCACGAATAGCCGCCTTACCGGCCCCAATCGTGTTCAAATACAGTGATGGAGAACAACACTACTTATTAGGCAGAGCTTATTTGATAAAAATCGAGCCAACAAAACCTAAGCAACCTATTGATGACGACTTATTATTGATTCGGATAAAGGATGGCTCTACCGCACAAAAAGAAAAGGCTCTGAGCGACTGCTACCGCGCAACGTTTAAATCTATTGTTCCGGCGATGTTAGTGCACTGGCAAGCCGTGGTCGGGCAGTCTCCAAATGAATGGCAGTTACGCAAAATGAAAAACAAATGGGGAAGCTGCAATATACGGGACAGGCGTGTCTGGCTGAATCTAGAGCTCATCAAGTACCCAAAAAGCTGTATCGAGTATGTACTCGTTCACGAGTTAGTACACCTTTATGAACGCTACCACAACGCACGGTTTTATGGCTTTATGGATCAATTTCTACCCGATTGGAAAACACGTAAAGACCAATTAAATACTTTGGCATTATGAATATGTGCCAGTAGAAGAATACGCCTAACTCGAACAGCCAAAGATACAGCTGAAGTATAGCGTGTGGAGTACGGACATAAAAAAGGAGGCCAATGAGCCTCCCTTTTCTATTTCGCTCTCAAGCTATCTAACCGCCAGTCGATCGACTCTTCGCAGGGGCTTTAATAGACAACAACTCCATTTCAAACTGAAGCGTTGAGTTTGGCGGGATTGTCGGGGGGCTATGCTCACCGTACGCAAGGCTTGCAGGAATCGTTAACTTCCATTTACTACCTACCGGCATCAACTGTAATGCTTCGACCCAACCATCAATTAAGTTGCTCACTTGAAACTCAGCGGGCTTGCCGCGCTTAATAGAGCTGTCAAATTCTGTCCCATCTAACAATGTGCCGGTATAGTTGACCGATACAAAGTCAGTGGCTTTAGGCAAATCACCCTCACCGGCAACAAGCACTTCGTATTGCAAGCCAGATTCTGTCGTAACAACACCGTCTTTTTTAGCGTTTTCAACTAAGTAGGCCTTACCGTCTTCTTCACTTTTCGCCCCAGCTTTAGCAAGTTGCTCACTTTGAAAGGTTTTAAATAATTCTGCCATTTCTTCACGAGAGTAGAGAGGCTCACCACCGCTCTTTAGATCATTCATACCCGCTTGAAAAGCCGTGATATCAAATTCAAAGTTATTCATATCGATGCCTTGTGACAAGCTAACGCCAAGAACATAGGATACTTTTTGCTCGGTTGTTGTTAAAGCAAGTTCCGCGCCAGATACGGCACCTTTTTTTGTTTCAACGTTCCCACCACAACCAACTAAGGCTACGCTAAGAGCTAGAATAGGAAGCACTAATTTTTTCATCGTTAATTCTCATAGTAACTAAATAAATTTCCGCGTAAGTATACCCATGCAATTACTGAAAAACTATTTCAGTGTCTTTGCTCTGTGAATAAATGCATGCGAATCACACGAGTATTTTCATGCACCACCAAAAATATCTGCTTTTTCTCGACATGGGGCGAAACCAAATCATTAAAAAAAGGAGCACAGAGGCACGGCTCATCTTGGTCTGACAGCCATTAATTGAGAATAAACCGCTATTGAACACACACCAAACGGTCTTAATCTGAGTGTATTTAAATGCTAAAGCCAGCTCACGAGCGACCAGTTCAAACACTTTCGTCTAGCAGTTCACGCACAAGTGGAATGGTGATTTTTCGTTGCTTCTGCAAGCTAGCAGCGTCAATTTTAGCCAACAATTGGAACAATGCATGAAAGTCACGAGATACACGACTCATTATGTAACGAGCAACATCGTCAGACATATCCATACCACGAGCCTGAGCCCGCATCTTCAACGCAGATTTTTTGTCATCATCGGTAAGGCTCTCTAACTGATATACAACACAGCCGAGAATGCGAGATTTCAAATCTGGCAGGCTAATCGCTAACTCAGAAGGACTTTCATATGCCGCAAAAACCAAGGCATTTCCAGCATCTCGCATATTATTGTATATATGAAAGATGGCACGCTCCCACTCGGGATTACCGCACACCGACTCCAAGCCATCTAAGCACAGCAAGTGACAATCTTCCAAGCCCTCACAAATATCCATCGGATCATAATCGAGTAACTCCGCAAGAGGTAAATATTGCGCATAATGCCCCGCCGTACCTGCAGTATGACAAGCGGCCTGCAACAAATGGCTTAGCCCAGAACCGTGAGCACCCCAGAGCAAGGTCGAACTTGAACCGGTACTACTCGAAAGATTCTGCAGGGTGTGCACAACTTGCTCATTACCTACGGCATAAAAGTTTTCGAAGGTCGCGTCGTCAGTTAACGACACCCCCAAGCTGAGCTGAATAGGGCCCGAATTAGTCATACGAAGTGCCTAACGTCCTACCCAACGATATAGTAGAGGGTTACTAGGGGTACCCAATGATTCACGCTGCCAAGCAGGTAATTGATTCTGGCTCTGCGGTTCTGCCGTAGCTAAACTCCCACCAAGTGAGACCACCCCCACAAGTTGCTCAACATTTGCATCGGATTGAACTTGAAGGTAGAGACTATTATTAACAAATTGTTCAATTAGAATATTTTTTACTGGGTCAAGACTTGCAATAAAGTCCATCACGCCTCGATAATCACCAAAAGTGTCAACCTGTTCAACTTTAAACGAGAAAAAGCCTTCTGCCTGCAAATTTACTTTTCGTGCATATTTAGAGGCAAGGTAATCAGCTAAAGGTTCAATCGCCACTAAACCAGCGCTTTTTTTATCTTCACTACGCCGATCAAATACTTTAGAGGCGGCCCCATGGATGAATTGCCAATTTGACCACAATTGCCCGCTTGATGTTTGTGTGTACTTACCAATTAAAACTAGCTCGGCGCCATATCGCGCCGAAGCCTCTAGAATACTGCCTTCATCCAGCGCCCATAGTTGCTCGGCACTGAGTGCAAACTGATCCTGCAAGTCGAGCAATGGAAACGCCAAAGGTAAACCCCTAACGGCCGCCCCTTCCATCAGCCCATTCGTCAGTTCAATTGCGCTGGACTGATTCATTAACTGCTTGCCATGCTCAGCACTATCCTCGACTAACCATACAAGGGTCCTTGCCCTATTGGGTTGCCAGTAGCGCTCTCCCGACTGAATTAGAATATCTTTAACCATTGAGGGCGAGAAATCGAGTATTAGGTAGGTACTGAATCCTTGATCTAAAAGGTCCTCGTCAGCTAAAGCTCCGTAACGAAACTGAGTGACATACGATAAAGCCTTTTTACTGCGCTTTCGGACGGCTTCGTTAAATACTACATCTTGCGAACCCGACATCCGCACAAGTACGACCTCTAGGCCTGAAATAGCCGCTCTCCCGCGCTCGGCGTTGCTTTGATTCTTAACCGGAACCTCCGCACGGTAGAATGAAGGCGTGTCCGCAATAGTCGATCCAGCACCAAATAAAAGCATTGATACGAGTATTAAGCTGAACAAATGCTGCAAAGCGGTCATATTTTTAACCATAAAAGTCGTTTCGGGAATCATCTATCAATGTAAAGTCATAGATCTTGCAAAGTTTTTCATTATCGAAAAATTATCCAAGACTGCAATCAAAGCCAGTTAGATCAAAGGCTTAGTCAATAATCATACCGCATAATACTACCCAAGCTAAGCTTTTGCGCAAACTCACGTCACTTATCATTGCTGAAAGTTGCTTATGGGAATCGCACAAAGTTTACGCTTTTGATAGAATGCGCTCCTCATTTAACCAGCCTGAATTCTCGCATGCCATCGTCAAACCCTCCATCATTAAGTTATAAAGACGCAGGCGTCGATATCGACGCCGGAAACGCCCTCGTAGAGCGCATTAAATCTGTTGCCAAACGCACCCGCAGACCTGAAGTACTCACCGGCCTTGGCGGCTTTGCGTCAATGTTTGCACTGCCTACGGGTTACAAAGAACCTGTAATCGTTGCCGGCACCGACGGCGTGGGTACAAAGCTAAAGCTTGCCATGGACCTAAATAAGCACGACACCATCGGTATCGACCTTGTCGCGATGTGCGTAAACGATTTAATCGTTGGTGGTGCAGAACCGCTCTTCTTTTTAGACTATTACGCCACAGGTAAGCTATCGATTGATATTGCAGACCAAGTTGTTCAAGGCATTGGCGACGGCTGTGAGCTATCAGGATGCTCATTGGTTGGAGGTGAAACAGCCGAAATGCCAGGCATGTATGAAGGAGAAGATTACGACCTTGCTGGCTTTTGTGTCGGTATTGTCGAGAGATCCGAAATTCTAGATGGCAGTAAAGTCGAAGCTGGCGATGTATTGCTTGCTCTTCCTAGCAGCGGCCCGCACTCTAACGGCTACTCCCTAGTAAGAAAAATCATTGAGCACAGCCAAGCGGACTTGAGCACCCCGATGGGTGACGCAACGCTTGCCGATGCCCTAATGGCACCAACAAGAATATACGTTAAGTCGGTTTTGAAACTTATCAAAGAGTCCGAAGTGCATGCCCTAGCCCATATTACCGGTGGCGGTTTACTTGAAAACATCCCGCGTGTATTGCCCGAAAAAACCAAGGCTGTCATAGAGACGTCCAAGTGCGAACTTCCGCCAATTTTTCAGTGGCTGCAAGAAAACGGTAATGTTGACATGGTAGAGATGTACCGCACATTCAACTGCGGAATAGGCATGGTTATCGCGGTCCCAGCTCAAAAAGTTCAAGAAGCAAAAGATGTATTAAAAAGCGCCGGTGAAGACGCGTTTGAAATCGGCTGTATCGAAGCTGATGACTGCGCCGAACCATGGGTTGAAATGGTTTAATAGCTTCTATATACGAGCAATTTTATGGGTGATTTCACTACACGTATTGTCGTGCTTATTTCAGGTAGCGGCAGTAACTTACAAGCCATTATTGATGCCGTCGAAGACGGGGATATACCGGGCAAAATTTGTGCGGTCATATCTAATATCGATAATGTAAAAGGTCTAGAGCGCGCAGAACAACACAATATCCCAGCTTTCGTCATCAATCATAAGGCCTTCGCAAACCGCGAAGCCTTTGATGAGAGATTGCAAGAGATTATTGATGCACAGGGTGCTGACCTTGTCGTTTTAGCCGGATTTATGCGCATATTAACGCCAGAATTTACCGCGCACTTCAAGGGCCGCATGCTAAATATTCATCCTTCACTTTTGCCGAAGTATCAGGGGCTGAATACGCACCAACGTGCGATTGACGCCGGCGATAATGAGCATGGTGTAAGCGTTCATTTTGTCACGGCAGAGCTCGATGGTGGCCCGATAGCCATGCAGGCTCAAGTATCCATTGATATCGATGAAACCGCCGCGTCACTGGCCGCTAAAGTGCTGAAGAAAGAGCACGTCATTTACCCTCAGGCTGTCGCACTATTTGCACAAGGACGACTCACTATGGAAGGCAATCTTGCTTTAATTGATGGCGAGCCAGTATCGCTCTAGATAGATAGCGCACTAATTGATAACTTTCTAATGTCAAGTAACTGGCCACGTCAATCCGCTGCCAGTTACCTAACACAATAACTTAACCAATTATTTAGATAGATACGGGGTACCCTTACCCTTATCACGAAACCACTTTGTGATAATTATTTTTTCGCCTTCTTCAACAGGCATACCATGATGAATAGTATTGTCATTAGGCTCTCCGCTTGGCAATAAGCTATTCCAAATCACGGCCTGCCCCGGCTTCGGTTTAAATTCTTTTTCAAGTGCAGTAAAACGCGTCGCCCCCCCTTTAGGCGTTGAATTTAAATACACCATAAAAGTCCACGTTCGCTGCCCCTCAGCAGCCGCAAACTTTTCAAACTCTGGAGTATGCGGCTCAAAAAAATCCGTATGCGCTTTAAACTCTTGACCAACTTGATATTTCTGCCCTTGAATCGTCTCTGACCAAGGAAGGCGAAGACCAAGCGTTCGAGAAATTTGCTTATCAACCTTATCCACGAACCTATCATTGCACAGCCCCATGTCGCACGTACTACTGGTACGGAAGTTCGAGCTATCGCGACCGGAAGTTATCGTCGAGGGACGCAAATTTGCGTTAATCACGGCTATCATTTTTTCGCACTCAGCAAGAGTAAGAAAATTATCTAAGGTGTACAGCTGAATTCGCTCATCGCTATAAAGGATTGCATCATTATTACGCGTAATGCGCGGTTCCGACATTCGTTGATAATCAAAATCATGAATATTTATTCGAGAACGCTCGACATCACGATTTGATGATTCTAATTCGCGACTTTTTGCCTGAACTTTTTGTTTAATTCGCCCAAAAAATCCAGGCTTAGCAATATTCATTGCCTCGTCAATTTCGGTAGAACTAAAGTTATTTTTTTTTAGTATTTCACGCACTTCGTCAGCGGCACAGCCGCGCTCAAGATTAGAGCGAGTCCACTCCAGCCATTCGTTATTCATAGGTCAATCTTATGCTTAAATTCAACGGATTAAATTAGCGTACTAATTATTAAAGTTTAAGGCTTTTACTTTGCCGCAGAATCGACACGTAGATACGATCGCAGCACTATCACTATCACTATCACTATCACTATCACTATCACTATTAGAGTCTAACTCTACCCAAGTATGAAAGCCGTGGCGACACAAAACCTTTTGGGTTTTCCGATCATCCTTCGGTTGTTCAGGATCAGTCTCAACCGACTCACTTGGCTCGGGAACATTACTCTTCGTGACATCACTCATAGTGTAACCAACTCGTCTGTTTTTGTGGCCATAATCACGTCATTTCTGTGAAGACCTTTAATTTTGTGCGTCCACCAGCGTACTTCAACACGCCCCCATTCTAACAATATTGCTGGGTGGTGCCCTTCCGATTCTGCCAATAGAGCCAATCGATTTGTGAACTCCAAAGCTAGCGTATAGTTCTGAAAAGGATACACCTTCAACAACTGCTTTATACCGTCTCGTTCCGCTACCGCCCAGTTTTCTAGATCGCCTAGATGAGCATCTAGCTCCTGATCAGCTAAGATCAAACTACCAGAGGTACAGGGCTCACATAAAGCTTGCTTGCTATCCATATTCAACCTCAGTTAGATGACACTAAATCTCATCCAGTATTATTTGACCCGTCAGTTCGGTACTTGCTGAAGCCGTAAAATAGAGCCTGCTGTCATTCAAAGATAAAGCCTGAATTGACACCTCCGTAATACGCCCCGCAAGTGTTGACATGGGTGGTAGATCCTCCAACAACCGCTCAAGCGCTTCAGACGCCTTACCTTTAGCATCATCGATTTGATCCGCTAGGTCTACCACTAATGCCTTACGAGCATGCTCAAGTAAGCGAGGCTTTGCAAGCCATGCTAACTCAGACGCAAGAAAATTTGTTGTTTCTAAATCAAAATCCACCGAATTAAAGCGCACGGCACTTCCCTCTAAGGCCACCTCAGCCCACAAGTATAACTGCGCGCAAGTAGTTATACCTTTGTACCTTGCAACTACATCCAAACCAATAAGTAAGCGCTCACCACCCGACTCAAGGCTTATATCCATTAGCTCCAGGCTCTTATCGCCCTCATCAAGAACACGCCCCAAGAATCGCGATTTAAGTGAGGACGCTAAAACATCAAGCTCGATCAACGTTAAAACATTTAGACTCAACTGGGCATCCGCCATAGGCTCGAAGCTTGCTATAGGTAAATGCTTCTGTTCAAACAATGGAGGTGCATATTGTAAGAGTATTCTACTCGCAAGATCCAAACCTAAAACGAAGTTAAGCCCTGCGTCGCTAACCGCGAATGGCTGACCCCTTAAATGCAGAGGTTCCATGGTCGACCAAAGTAATGAAGACCCAGGCAGCTGCCTTACTCGATATAGACTACCCCATCGCTTTGCTATTTGCTCGCCAATTTTAGCTGAAGATGCAAGCTTTTTCCGCTGCTTTTCAAGAGCTTTATCGAAGGCCTTATTAGCCTGTCTGGATATCTTACTTTTCACGTCAAAGTCTTTATTCAGTATTTCCAACTCGGCTTTATGTATTTCAACGGCTCCAAGCCAATTTGGCTCAAGCGTCCAAACTTCAGTCAATTCGGGCCTCAATTCAAGATTAAGGTCAGCCTCCAAGTCTACGTGTGTCGAAACCTTGGCCATTAGCACCTTCCCCTTCAGACGAGCTAGACCTACCCAAGGGGTATGAATTTTTAATATTCCGTTCTCATGCTTTAAATCGATCTTCCCTCGCTCTAACCACCACTCAAGAGTATCGTTACGAAGCAGACTTCCAACAACATCTTTCTCTACACCCTCCATCCGAGGATCAATTTCATGATCGAGTTTAGTCAAAAGAACATCCATAGGAATTAGGATCGGCAAATTAATGGCGCTAACGTTCGAACTGCCGTTAAACTTTGTAGCCACCAACGAGGGTTTAGCGGCTTCTATATGCCGCGTTAATAAACTCGTTTCTGCCTTATGTAAATCTTTCAGAGATGACTTTGATGCCATATTTTGATCCGAGTAATACCGCAACACGCCAGCAACCGTCACCCCTACAACGACAACCCCTACAACCAATACGGTTAGCACTCGTCTCATTTGGATAAATTCCTTGAATAAAAACCGACACATTAACAAGCTTTTACATAACTCACCTTATTTGAGTATTGTTACCCCCCCTAATTTGCCCTATTAAAAGCAAACGCAAAATGTAAAACCTCCAAATTACGATACAATCAAGAACCACAAATCTCGCCTATATCTAGATAACAGATAGAGCTATAGACAAATCCAAAGCCAAAAAAGCAAGGGAAAGAAAATGACACCCGAAAAACAAACTGAAATTGAAGCCGCTACATTCCGTCGCCTACTCAAGCACCTTGATGACAATAAAGATGCACAAAATATCGACTTAATGATATTGGCGGGTTTTTGCCGTAACTGTTTAGCTAAATGGTATAGCGCAGCGGCTGAAGATGCTGGAGAGGTCGTTAACTATGACCAAAGTCGCGAAGTTGTTTACGGAATGCCATATGCGGTCTGGAAAGATAATCACCAATTACCCGCGACGCCGGAACAAATGGAAAAATTCAACGCACGTCAGAAGAAATAACATCCAGTTTTAGAATTTCGTCACCCAGTCGAATAGACCCAGAATCAACAACCTTTAGGCATAGGCCCCCATACCCCATCATCGCGGCCACAGCCCCCTTACCCAGGGCTGTCTCCATTCGCGAGCATGGGTGGCATTGGGCACTAGCTTCAAAGGTTGCCGTACCAATTTTAATGCGCTGATAACGCAGAGCATTAAGATTCACACCTGACACAAGAATATTGCGCCTAAGCAGAGCGGGATCGATTTCCTTAAGCCCCATGTGATCCGCAATTTGCTGGACAAATTCTCGACTAATTATACTTACTTGGCGGGCGGAACCCCGTGTTTTAGCGAACCGATGATCACCTTCAAGGCCTTGACCTTCGTGTGCGTTGACTTCTGCCACGACACTAACAGCCTGCCGATGGCCGGTCCGCAGACCCAGCCATTCAACTTTACCTGGCATCAAATCTCGGCAAAGCTTATCGATTAATCGAGTTTGAGCACGCATAACACTCTCCTTAAGAAATAAGTCCAAACGTCCACTTCAGACGTTAGACTTTACATAATATAACTTCGTGACTTTACGCATACGTATAGATATGCGTTATTGCGGGGGCTCGAATGCTAAATTAGACTTCAGGTTTAGCGCCAGCTTCCACGATACGGTTAGGAACGTGCACGAAATATCATCCCGATTCCAATAGACTATGATTTGAAGTAAAATTCAATTTTTTGGTGAAAATGCTAAATGAGTTCGCACTATTGTGAAGAGCACGAAGAAGAAATGGCTA
>JBLIMQ010000044.1:0-30143 GCA_047638775.1 Flavobacteriales bacterium | reverse complement strand
CCAATTTAACTTAGTCATGCAACAAATCATGCCATCTGTATTTACGACGAGGTCTGCACGGCACAAGTGGATACCCCAGAAAACGCTAAAGCAATAGATATTAAACAGGCAGTACTAAAGCGCGCGGAGGGCTATTAATAACAATAAATCAATAAATCAATAAATCAATAAATGTGTTAAATAGTATTATTGTTGCTAATATCCAGCGGCATCAGTATATTTTTTAAATTATGGTTTAGTTTGTTTCTGTATACTCTTCGGTGCGGAGAGCGCATAGCCTTATTGTTGTTAGCGCATTTGTTTTTTCTATAATCTATATTTTTCTTACGCAAGTTTCTGGGTATCTGACGATCAGAAACTTCGAGTCACAGCTCGGGGAACAGCTTCAATTCTTTATAGAAGTATAGAAGTATCGAAGTATCGAAGTTTAGTTGGATTTTGGTTGTGTTAGGTGTGTAAAAATAATTAGCCTAAATATTTTTGCTGCCCTGATTCGAGTATAGCTCAGGGTAGCAAGAATTATGTAAACACTATCTATTTTTTGAACGGATAGAGTAGCTGACCTAGAAACGTACGGGGTAATGGTTTTGTTGTGCCATAGTGTGCAGGCCAATGCTTTGTTGGCATATGGTATGTGCCAAAAATCCTATCAAATAGCGGTAGATGTACGGAGTAGTTGGTGTCGATCGCAGGGGCTTCTGAGCTATGATGCCAGTGATGATATTGCGGCGTAGCGATAAGGTATTTAAGTGGTCCTGTTGGTAGGCCAATATTTGAGTGGACATAAACCGCTTGAAATGCAGCGATTGATACGTAAATATCTAGGGCCTGCTTGTCGACGCCCAGTAAATATAGCGGAACCATCACTAAGCATCGATCAATAATGGTCTGCAGGATATGATTCCGTGAACCTGCCATCCAGTCCATTGATTCAACAGAATGATGTACGGCATGAATTTTCCATAGGCTTGGAGTTTCATGAAAGCTTCTGTGAGTCCAATATAAAACAAAATCAGCGCAAATAATTAGAGCTAAAACTTGTACGGCCATTGGCAAGTCTTGGAGCCATGCTTGAAAGTTTGCACTTAGAGCCCAAGAAAACCCATGGCTAACAAAGTAGTTGGAAATAAGTAATAGCACGGTGATTAGCAGGTGATTAAAGCAAAAGTAAAAGAAATCTAAGCCCCACTCAGGGCGAAATATCGCTTGATCTCGATATTTAGGGAATATTTTTTCTAAGAATATAAAGATTATGGCCGATACCAAGAACGCCAAAATCAACCAATCTAACCCGAAGGATAAAGGCTTAACCTCGACAGATGTTATTTTAACTGAATAGCCACCCAGTGCGAATGCGGCTAAGGTGAATAGCGCTCCAATTGCGGCATAACGTTTACGCTTATTAAGAATAAAGCTTATTAAGGCAAAGGCTAAAGATCCATACATTGCATACATAAGAACGGTTTGTAGTGATTTTGCATCATAGGCTTGTCGTAACTCTAAGGTGGTTAGGTAACTTGGAAACAAGTAACACAGTACGGCTAAAAAACTTAGCACTCCAAGTCCGATTGAAATGACACCGCTAATATGTCCCTCACCAAAGCGTAAGTTACGTTGGGTGTTGGGGTCTATTTCACGTTCTTTATATTGATAATCAGTCATAGTTTTGGTTTGTAGGTTTGTAGGTTTGTATTGAGTTTAGTTTTCTACTTTGAAGTCAATAGATATATGGGCTTCGTATTTTATTTCATCAAAAGAATTCGCTCGGAGCTTTGGCGCGTCACTAAAGTTACGGCTCTTATACAATTCTCGATCTGAACGGATACCGCTAACGATTATTTCTTGAACTAGGTTTGCGCCCTCGGTTACGTTGTTGTCTATTGTACTTTCACGAAAGGAAGTCGCTATTAGCTTTATGTTGAGTGCTTTTTCATAAAACGTTTTTTTGGCGATAACTTTCTCTAGTGCCTGTTTTTTTAGATTTTGCGTGAGCGCATATTTTTGTGAGTGCTCAAAACTACTTCCGGATAGCAGTGCTTCCGGTTGTGCATCAGCAATGATGGCTATGTCTTGCAGGTGTTGCTCCAATTGGATCTTTATCGAAATACGGTTTATGACTTTATAGCTCGATGGTTCTTTGTCAAACCAACCATATTCTGGGGATGAAGAAAATTTCGAATTATTAATTGCGCTATCGGAAATCCCTTTGGCTTTTAATTGCTGGCGTATACTGGTGCGAATTTGCGTGTTCTTCTGGATCGCTTGCGATAGCTGTTTTGCTTCGGTGCTTACCACTAGATGTACAATAGCGGTATCGGAATAAGCGGTTTCTAGTGCACTGTCTGAAATTGTGATTACAGACCCTTTAGGATGTAGAAAACCACGTAAGTCTTCGGGGTTGCCTTTAAGTTCGGGGGCGGAAAACGCACTAAGAGATAAAAGACTGAATAAAACAATTAAGATGCCGCGCATATACTACCTTTGCTCGAATGTTGTGAATGTTGTGAATGTTTAGATCGCTGCGATAATCACGAAAAGTCGTTGCACGGCATAGTCCCAGTTTTGATGTGTGCTTTCAAGCGTTAGTGTTTAAGAATGGAATAGGTGTCAATTATATACACCGTGTTTTAACTCTAATAGCTAATGACGCGGAAGAAATGGAAGCTGTAAACCTTATTGATGTCCGGCGCCGTGAGGGCTTAGAGCTATACTTAGGCTCTATCTAGGGGACGCTAAATTGCGGCTTCCCGTAATGTTATCTTGCCTGGCGTTTTTGTTATCGAGCCGTATGGCGTTATCGAATGGGATCTAATTGTGTGCCTGGTGGAATAGCGTGTGCAGCGGTGCTTTATGCGAGCGCTTTGTTGCAAGGCATTATTCGTTGGAATTTGGCACTAAAGCAGCGTTTGGCGACTATTTATGCGGCTCCAGCTGTTGTGCCCTGTCGAATGGGCTTACTTGATTCGTATAAGGCAACGTGTCATCCGGCGTTTCAAGTGGAGCTAGCACGTCAAGCGGAGGGCTTACTGGATGCACCACTGGTAAACGATCGTAATATAACAACAAGCGAAGGGTTCGGTACCGCTTTTACTTTGAGCGTGGTAGCGAAATTTCTAGGGAAGGAAAAAGCAGACGTTTTATCCAAAGCAATGTGCTTGTGAGGCCGTTTTAATAGAGCATAATGCTCGATACCCTATTTTAATACTGTCCTCAACCGTATCGAAGCATCCAGTCAAAACATCCAGTCAAAACATCCAGTCGAAGCATCCTATATAAATATCCCCTCTAAACATCCCATCGAAACATGGCTATCAGTAAGGGCCTTAGCGAGAGCGTTAATAAGAACTTCAACGTCTTCGGTGACAGCCTCTTAAGAGCCTCTGCGTCTTCATTGAATAGCCTCTGCGCCCTCGATGACAGCCGTAATTAAGAGCTTTGAGTGTCATCAGTGACAGCCTCAATAAATGCTTCGCCGTTCAATATAATAATTGCCATAAAAACTGTGTGGTCTATTTTTGCAATTCATGCGCGTTACTCGCTTGGCATAGCCATTAAAGTTCGTTAGTGTTAGCGCCACGTTTAATACAATACGCGCGATTTAATATGTCCAATAGTGAACTGAGTTTTGGCGTTGATGTAGGCTCGACTATGGTAAAGGTAGTTGCCGTACGTAATCATGATGCCCATATCTTGTGGAGTAAATACGAGCGGCACGAAACGCGCCAAGCTGAAAAGTATTAGAGTTACTTTCGCAGGTATTAAGCGACCTTCCGCAGGCCAGTTTAGATAATGCGCAAATCTTTATAACCGGCTCGGGCGCAACGCCGATAGCGCCGCATATTAACGCCAAATTTATACAAGAAGTTAATGCGGTAACCATGTCGGTGGAAGCTTTGCACCCCGACGTTGGCAGTGTTATTGAGCTTGGCGGGCAAGACGCTAAAATCATTATGTTTAAAACACATGAAGAGTCGGGCGAGAAGCGCGCAACCGCTTCTATGAATGATAAGTGCGCCTCTGGTACCGGTGCCACAATAGATAAGTGCATGATTAAGGTGGGCATGGCTGCAGAGGCCTTAAGTTCGTAAAAATTTAATCCAGAAAAACTTCATCATGTCGCAGCAAAGTGCGGTGTTTTTGCCGAAACCAATATTGTTAGCCTCATAAAAAGCGGTATTCCTTCTGAAGAAATCATGTGCTCATTGGCCGATGCCATTGTCGGACAAAATCTCAGCGTGCTTACACGCGGGAATACGCTCAAGTCCAAGGTTTTATTGTTAGGTGGCCCCAATGCCTATCTACCTTTTTTGCGTGATTGTTGGCGTTACCGCATACCGCAAACCTGGCAGGAGCGCGGTTATAGCTACCCACAAGATATTCCTTTAGATGAATTGATTTTCGCGCCTGAAAACTCAGAATACTATGCGGCATACGGTGCCGTGTTGTTTGGTGTACACGAAGATAAACTTGAATGTTGTGGCAGCTTAGATCGTCTAAAAACCTTTATTCGCGACGGACGTAAATCGCAACTGGGAGATAGCGCGGGGCCAGCACTTGTGAGCAGCTCTGTCGAAGCTGACGCATTCAAACAGCAATATGCCGAACCAAAATTTAAAGCGTTTGATCTAAATGGTAAGTCTTCTATTGAAGGCTATATTGGATTAGACGGCGGCTCCACGTCGAGTAAGTGCGTATTGGTTGATGAACAGGGTGAAATTCTTCAAAAGGTTTACCAGCTATCTAAAGGTAACCCTTTAGAAGATATGAAATCCATGTTTCAGGAGCTGTATGACTGGGCTCAATCAAATGATTGTGAGTTGAATGTTAAAGGTTTTGGCGTAACGGGCTACGCTGGCGATGTCATGGAATCCGCACTTAAAGCCGATGCCAACATCGTTGAAACGGTCGCACATATGAAAAGTGCGCAGCATTACTTTCCTGATGTTGATGTGATATGCGACGTCGGCGGGCAAGATATTAAAGTGATGTTCATGCAAAACGCCGTGATCAAAAATTTCCGTTTGTCGAATTCGTGTAGTGCAGGTAATGGCATGTTGTTACAAGCCATGGCCGATCAATTTGGTGTGCCTGTTACAGAGTATGCCGAAACCGCCTTTAAAGCGGAGCTATCACCTGAGTTTAGCTATGGCTGTGCGGTGTTTTTGGATTCGGATCGCGTCAATTTTCAAAAAGAAGGCTATAACGGCGAAGAGTTACTCGCTGGATTAGCTTTAGTTTTACCCAAAAATATTTGGCAGTATGTAGTGCAAATACCGCGTATGGCCGAACTGGGTAAATACTTTGTACTACAGGGCGGCACACAAAAGAATATTGCGGCTGTTTAAAGCCCAGGTTGACTATATACAAGAGCGCGTTCCTAATGCCGACGTTTATGTTCACCCGCGTACTGGTGAAGCCGGCGCTTTGGGCGCGGCCTTTGAAGCTATTCGAGTTGTGCAGCGTAAGGGCTCGTCGAGTTTTATTGGATTGAAAAACGTGATTGAGCTTGATTATACAACGCGCAATGATGAAACAACACGCTGTGATTTTTGTGAGAATAATTGCTCTAGAACGTTTATTGATACCCATATTAGTGCTGAAGAAACCGTTCGTTATATTTCTGGGTTCTCCTGTGAAAAAGGCACCGTAGAGGATCATGATGCGCTACGAACGTTAAATAAAACGCGCCGTGAACGCATGCGGGCATATCCAAACTTAGTTGATTATGAAGCAACGTGGTCTTTCAAACGTTTATATAAAACTGAAGCGGTGCCAGAGGCTGGTTCTCTTATTTACGATCTCACGGTCTCGCGGGGATTTTTAAGTGGTGTAAAGCACAAAGCTATTCGGCGAGCATTTGTTCATTCTAATGACCTGTCGCGTGAACGGCGTTCGACAATACGTATCGGTATACCCAAAGCCTTAAATATTTGGAGTACGGCGACTTTTTGGCGGGCGTATTTCGAAAGTTTGGGTTTAAGCTCTCGTAACATTGTTTTTTCGGATGATACTGGCGAAGAAATGTGGCAAGCCGGCGGTAAATATGGCTCGGTTGATCCGTGTTTTCCTGCAAAAGTTGTACAGGCACATATTCATAATTTATTATTTGTACATCATGAGAAAAATCCACTTGACGCGATATTTTTCCCCGCGATAACACATATTCCAACCTTTGTTGAAGGCGTAATGGATACGGATTGTTGCCCGATCGTGTCCGGAACACCGATGGTGATTGGTGCCGCTTTTACTAAAGAGTAAGATTTTTTTGCGCAACGTAATATCCAATATTTTCCGACAGCAGTATCATTGAATGAACCGCTATTGTTGAAATCAAAAATGTTTTCGGCCTTCAGTGAACTCTTAGGTATGAGTGAAGATGAAAACAATTTCGCCGTAGATCAAGCTTACAAGGCTTTAGATTACTTTGATCAACATATGCAGTCACTCGGCAAGAATATGCTTGAGGAGCTGGCGTATTCGAACAAAATTGGTTTGCTTATGCTAGGGCGCCCGTATCATAACGACCCAGGCATGAACCATGATGTATTAGAAGAATACCAATCCATGGGCTATCCCATATTGTCTATGCGCTCTATACCGAAAGATCCTGAGTTTTTACGGCCATTTTTTGCGGAAGATCTGAATAAAGATTTAATTGCTTCGCCATTAGAGATTCATGATATCTGGCCAGAAAACTATAGTGTGAACAGTGTGCAAAAAGTTTGGTCGGCTAAATTTGCAGCACGTCATCCCAATGTGGCCGTGCTCGATTTGTCGAGTTTTAAATGCGGCCACGATGCGCCAACGTATGGTTTAGTCGATCGCATTATGGATGCTGTTGGCTCACCGTATTCTGCCATGCATGACATCGATGCAAATAAGCCAGCGGGGTCGATTAAAATTCGCGTTAAAGCCTACGGTTATACGCTCAACCTAGCGTAGGAAAAGCTCGAAGATCAAAAAACAAAACCGATGCCCTTGACCGCGCGAGTGCAAAAAAGCGCCTAAATATACTCCTTGCGGCGCCTGTCGAAATTCGTCTAGATGATCGTTACCTAAGTGAGTTAACGAAGTGGCAAAGTGTTGTCGACTCGTATCAAACTAACGATAAAGTGCCCGGGAGTTCTGACAGCACAGATGGAGAAAAGTATGCCGATTTTCATGCGGCTATACAAAAAAATTCACAGCAAATTCCAGCTATAGAAATACATTAGGGATATTGATAATGAATAAAGCATTCACGGAAACGAGTAGCAAGGCAGACGCTGTGGAGTTCGAACCGGCGGCTGATATGGAATCGTACTTGTCGTCAGTTGAGCGTCAGGTAGAAGATTTTGAAAGCTTGGAACGGGAAAGACTCGACATTCCCAAAACAAAAACAGAGCAGTGGTTCGATGGCAATCCCACTAGATTTACTGAAGAGCAACGAGCGCATACCACGATACTGCATTCCGGATTAACCATGGCGCACGACTTATTTATCCAGTCGGCCTTCCGTGATTTGGGCTATAAAGTTGAAGTGATGGACGTACTAGATAACCGTGCGCTTCAGTTTGGTCGTGAATTTGGTAATCGTGGACAATGTAATCCCACCTACTTTACCGTGGGTAATTTAGTCAAAAAACTTAAAGCACTCGAAGCCAAAGGCATGGATAAAAAAAGCATTGTGGCTGATTTTGTTTTTGCTACGGCGGGTTCGTGCGGACCTTGCCGCTTCGGTACTTACGTAACAGAGTATCGAAAAGCTTTACGTGATGCCGGTTTTGAAGGTTTTCGTGTGCTGTTGTTTCAACAAGCCGGTGGGATGAAACAAGCAACTGGTGTAAAGATGGGTCTAAAAATTGACGCGAATTTTTTCTTAACAATGTCAAAAGCGGTTGTTTTAGGTGATGTGCTCAACGCCTACATGTATCGAATTCGTCCTTACGAAGTCGAAACCGGTGCTTGTGATAAAGCGATTGATAATGCTCGTAAGCGTATTGCCTTAGCTTTTGAAACGCGTAAAGGTTTATTGTTAGCACTTTGGCGAAGCCGCAAAGAGTTCGCGGCGATCAAAGTTGATAGAACGCAAGTTAAGCCACGTGTCGCGATTATTGGTGAGTTTTGGGCGATGACAACCGAAGGTGATGGCAACTATAAAATGCAGCGCTTCCTAGAGGAAGAAGGCGCTGAAGTTGAAGTGCAGGTCGTTACTAATTGGGCGCTCTATTTATTATGGGCGGCACGTTACGACACGCTAGAGCGCGCTCAGCTAAAAGGCGTGGATCGAAATATAGCGTCCATGCAAAACGGCATTGGTTCTAAATTTTCTCTAGAGCGTGTAAACGTTGCCAAAAAACTCATGATGATTCGTGGTGCCGAGTGGTTTTTGAGAACTCTATTTAAGAGTTATGCGCGTTTACTGGGTTTAAAAAATTATACCTTGCCTGACATGGAGCATATTGCGGAAATTAGTCATCGTTTTTATGATAATAATTTACGCGGTGGTGAAGGCCATATGGAAGTCGGAAAATTGATTCACAATGTGGTTGATAACAGTGTGAACATGACCTTGAGTATTAAGCCTTTTGGCTGCATGCCTTCTAGTGCGGTTTCTGATGGGGCGCAATCTTTGATTACCGAACTCTACCCAGAAGCTATTTTTCTCCCGATTGAAACCAATGGTGATGGAGCGGTAAATGTTTATAGCCGAGTGCAAATGCAATTGTTTAAAGCAAAAAAATCCGCGGAAGAGGGTTTGAATCAAGCCTTAGAGCTGAGCGGCCTTGATATAGAATCATTTAAAGACGAAGTGGGAAAAAATAAAGCCATGATGCAGGCCAATTATCGAAGTAAGCATCGGCCTGCTGCATCCTGTATTGACCTCGCGTATGACGTAGCCTCACGTAAAGCCGGATTCGTGTCACGCTTGGGGTCATTAATGGCGTCGCCAATACGGTATGTGGACCTGCTTAAGGGATCGCATAAAAAGGATGTGCTGACCAAGGTATCAAGGGCAGCCGAAAACTTTCGACGACAAAAGCAAAGTGCTAGTAGTGAGCAAGTTGTTCAATTTGTCGAGCCTTAGCCTTGGTCTAGCCTGGCTTAGCTTGCCTTAGCTAGCTATTGGGTATCTATAAATGACTCGTTGCTAGGTGAAATAAAGATGGGCAGGCTTACGCAATTTGATATCAGCGTTTACCTGTTATAAACAATGCCACCTCGTAGCGCAAAAGCCGCTGTTTAAGTGTCTCCGCTACGGAGTCCTGTTTAAGGCTGGGAACTCGTTAGGCTTATGGCCAAGTTGCCCTCTGATATTCTCTCATATTCCCTCATATTCCCTGATAATTGCTGATAATTGCTGATAGTGTCGCTTGGAGAGGTGTCGGTATACGGGGCCATATCGGGGTAATTAGATCTAATAAGATAGATTTGATCGGGAGCGCTCCATAGATAACGTTTAGCTGTAAAGAGTTAGCCTCTTAAAGGCTTACTTCTAGGGCTCAGTTCTAGGGTTGAGTAAGGGTCGCTGAGAGTTATGTTGTTTACGCGTCTATAACGGGGGAGGGAGCGCTTCTGCTGTCTTGCCTAAAAGTACAGCAGAATTCACTAAGTTTAACTGAGCATTATGCAGCTACATTAACGTACTAATTTAACGTACTAATTTAATGTACTAGGGCCTTAGCTTTATCTCGCCGGCTGCCTTGGCGTCGATCAGTTTTTGACTCAGGATTATGACCCGCATTGTCGGCGCGTCGATCTGGCTTTTGCCTTTCTTCTAGGGCATCTTCCATTTGGTTAAGGGTGACTTTGGGAATCGTTTCTTCTTTCATATAGAGGTTTCCTAATCTCACTTCTAATTCAGTATAAGTATAGGCAAGGATTTTCAAAGTGCCGCACCAATTAAGAATAATTTGATCTGAATAGCTGTCTCTCAAATACTCTTTTAAACTAAGGCTTCGGTTATGGTGATAGTTTAGGGTCTAGCCGCCACGAGTAGGCCTTGAGTGATAATTTGGGTTAATGCTGCAAATGAGCTGTGAATTTGCTCCGTATCACTGAGCATAAATTCGGGCGGCCAGCGGCCTTCAAGGCAGGCGGCGTGGTTCATATGTTTAGCCGCTAACTGTGTTACTCCGTGGGTCAAGGACCAGCAAGCGAATGTTCCTAGGCCCTCATTGTATTGCGTTGCGGGTAGGTTGTTCTCTTCTAATAAACGTTTAATCGCTGATCTAAGCGAGCCCTCGGCTTTCATTGAGGCGGCTACCAACGCTTCGCTCACGTATTCTTCTGGGACGTTGTCTGTCATCAAAAAGCTAAAATAGCTACGGTGCAGGATAGAGTATTGGAAGTAGGCCTGCCCTAAAGCTTGAATTGTTTCCGTCGCGTTAGGTTTATCGCTTGAATGTAGATCTAAAAAATCGGCGAAATGCTGCAGACATTGTTGCTTAACGGCCACAATAAGTTCTTCTTTCTTTTTAAAGTGGTTGTAGGCGGCGGTTGGGGCAACACCTAGATGCGAAGCAAGCTTGCGTAGAGAGATCTTTTCAAGTGGGAGCTCGAGCAGTAGTTCTAGAAAGCCCGCAACGAGCGCTTCTTTTAAATTGCCATGATGGTAGCTTTTGTCTTGAGTGTTCACCGAATGCCTAAAAACTATATTTCGCAGATAAATTTATGGTGTCGTGATGCCTAAAGCTATAGAGTTGAGAGTCGTTTCTGGTGACTTCATAAAGCACTACAGCGGCCGAAAGGCCCCAACTGTCGTTTAGGTCATAGGAAAGATCATAGCGGATTACGGCGCCATTGTCCTGAATAAGGTCGATAAACCAAAGTTGCTGTGTAAGTTTTTCGTTTAGGGCGTTGTGATTTATGCGAAATACTTGGCCCATTTCGGCTACAGACGCATCTATTTCTTCAGCCATATCACTATCGACGGCCTTTAATCCATTAGCCTCATAGCTTATGCGCCAGTTATTCCATCCGCTGTACTCGAACCCAAGCATGGCGCGAACTTGGTTTTCCTCAATAGGATTAACACTGTTGTCTGCGAGTACTTGGTTCCAGTAATGACCGAGCTCGGCCTTAACTAACCAACGGCCGACGGCGCGATTTAAAGACGTCGCGAAAACACTAACCCGTTCTTGTCCGAGTTGTAACTCTCCAGTTTCAGTGTCCAAGGACTGTACGCTAAGGCCATTGTCATTTATGTCGGCTAATACAAGACTGAGATCGCCGCCATTAAAACTATGGTCATATTTAAGCGCAAATTCCCACTGTGAATCTGCGGTTTTTTCTTCAATTGTAAGCCCCTGTGATTTAAGTGCGCCGTAGGGGTAGAACGATTCATCGTCGTCGGCCAAACGATCATGCCCCGCCCGGTATGTGCTAACGGCGGTTAAGCGCCCGCCTAGAGCTTTACGTGATAGCATAATGGCCGGAACTTGTTCGCGAATGTCTTGAAGTTCGGCTTGGCCAAATTCACGTAGATCACTAGGGCTAAGTACGTCGCTAATACTCAAATTTTCAGATTCGCCCCAAGCAAAGACTTGATGACCTGCGCGTAACCACAAGCCATTGTCAAATTGTGCGTCAAGGTAAGCATCTTTTAATAAAAGCTTCTGGTGATTAAGCTTTGTGTCCTGGGTATTGTCATCCCACTGAATAATATCAAGCTCTGCCTTGCTGGCTAATCGTAACTTCCAGGTGTCGGAAATATCCGTATTAAATTCCAAGTAGATATCGCTTTGTATTTGATCGAGTGCGGCCTTGCGACGATCAAACTCAGGCGCCTCGGGCTGAGAGATACCGTATTTTAGCTTTTGCTGGTAAAAACCTTTAAAAAGGCTAGTTTTTGTCATGTGTGAGGACGAAGAGTCGCCAATATCAATGCTATCGAAAAAGTCATCAGCTCTGATATTAGGACAATAGATACTGAATAGCCCTAACAGGAGAAGAGCGGATAATATTCGAGCGTGCATTAGAGTCCCCTTTGCATCGCTTGTGTATCGAAAAGACTTTCATCAACGGCTTCGTTGTATTGAATTGTATTTATCTGTAAAACACTGGCATGCGTTTTCTTACCATTACGTGTGGTTATCATTTGTAGGGTTTTTGCGGTCCATACGCCTTGAATTTTTTCGATATTCTTCGCGACAAAGTACTTAACCTTCTTTCCTTTTTTTACTTGGATTTCAGCTTTTACTTGCAGGTAGTTGTCTTTACGTATCCACGACTTTGATGCAAGGTAGCCTGTTTCATCAATGACACTGTCGTTTTTGGGTATTGATTGAATTAGCCAGCAGTCGACCCCATCAACGGGATCATTTTCGTTAAGCATGGTGTAGTTGAAATCTTCGTAGTCGGTACCGTTAATGTCGGCATAGCTAAAATCACTGCCCATAAACGCACCCGACTCATCAGATGCCGCAACACGTCTCACATCTTGTAGAGCGGGTAGGTACAACCAGGAGTCATCCTCTTTATCTTCATTTTGCCAATCAAACGACATATACGCCGTTCCTTTAACATCGGCTGGTGAAAGAAAGTAAATAGTCGACTTTTCTACTTCGTCAGTCTCAATGCCAAAGAGTTTTAAGTTTCTAATACGCTTGCGGCCTTTTTTATCGATAAGCGTTAAGACGCTTTCGGTAATCTGTGTATCGCCAGTGTAACGCTCATCATTGAGTTTCATGACGGCGGCTGCATCTAAGGTCGTAGCTGTTTTTGTAGATGTTACTGTAGTTGTTAAGCTCGCATTAGCACTCTGGGCGCAATGGCCTTTATATGCCGTGCTTGCGGTGAGAACTAAACTAATAAAAAAAAGTGTTTTAAATTTAAGCATTGATTTCTTCTCCGTGTTCAACGGATTGATTTGTAAGCTTTTCGGGCTCAGTAATATCACCTTCTTTGTGATCGAGTAACAATAGGATAGCCGGCATGAAGATAAGGTCGCCAATTAGTGCAAACGACATGATCATAGCTGAGAATAACCCGACGTAGATAAAAGGTACAAAAGACCCATAAAGCATGGCACTAAAACCGGTAACTAATACAAAAGAACTTAGCATTACGGCTCGCCCCGAGGAGTTTAATGCGTGCTCTATGGCACTGTATGCTGTATGCCCGCGTTTACGTTGCAATAAATAACGGCTCATTAAATGAATAGAATCATCAACTGCGATACCGATAGTCATAGCGCCGACAATCATAGTGCCAAGGTCAAGTGATATTCCAGCCAGTGAAATTATTCCCCCGGTTAATATAATGGGAACAATACTGGGAATCAGTGCAATGACACCGTACTTAAAAGAACCGTAAAGGACTAAGAAGGCTATGCCAATGGCGCCTATGGCGATACTAAACGAACGAAACATCCCATTGTTAACGTAGACGTTTTGCGCATTGTTCATAACCAAAGAACCCGTCATTTCAATACTCAAATCTTGGTACTCTTTATCGAGTACGACACGTACGTTGTTGAGGAATTTCGATTGTTGGGATTCATCCATGTTAATGACCGGGACAGACATACGTAGATACTGCTCATTAAAATCTTTTAAATCGCCTAAGTCTTCCTCGGGACCGGTGTTTTCATAAAGTAATAAAAATTGTGCTGCCATGGGACGAGTATCGGGTAATTTGAAGAACGCAGCATCATTCTCATGTAAGGATTGATTGATTTGTTTGTAAAAATCAATAATGGAATTTGCCTTACCTGTTTCGTTAAAGCCCTCAATCCACGTTTGCAGTGATTCCACACGCTTCAAAAATTCGGGGTTTTTTACACCGCTGTCCTGCTTTGAGTCGACAATAAGTTCCAAATTGGCAACACCTTTAAATTCATCATTGAAGTAATGTAGGTCCTGATTTACACGGCTGTTATCTTTAAAGTAATTAATCACATTTGTATCAATACTCATGAAAGTAATGCTGTAAGCGCTAAATAAAGTAATTAATACGCCTATAACTACTAAAGCCTTACGAAACTTAAATATGAATGGGGGAAGTTTTTTTACTAGCCATTGTACTGGGCTCTTAAGTTCTTCGCCTTCTTTCAGGTTTTTACGGTTACGCGGCATCCAGGGAACAAAGCTAAGTAGCGCAGGTAATGCCGTGGTCGCTAATACAAAAATGGCAATGGGCCCAAAAGCTGCGAGTATGGCAAATTGTCGAACGGGGCGTAATTCAGTAACCGACAGTGCAATAAAACCAATGGCCGTGGTTAAACTGGTAAACAAGATAGGTAGTAATAGGTCTCGAGTTGTTGTGCGTGCGGCATCTTTTGGGTTAAGGCCTTTTGCACGTGATTGAAAGAACTCAACCAGTACGTGAACTGAAGTGCCAATAGCGAGAATAATGGTGGTTGGGATCAGTGCAGAGCTAACGGCTGTTTGCGGCCACGCCATAATGCCTTGAAAGGAGGTAACAAAAAATAGGGCCGCGAAAATCACAATGAGTGGCGTCAACATAGCGAAGAATGACCGAAAAATAATAAATAATATAAGCAGAATAATAACGGCCATTGCTGGGTTAATTACGGCTTGGTCAGTTTTAGTTAATGTCTCGAAGCGCTCACTTATGTAGGGAACGCCTGATAATTTAATTTTAAAGCCTTGTGCCTCGTACTGCTTTTCTTCTAAAAACTCCACCAATTCAGATACAAGTTTTACGTTATGTGCGTTTTCGTTTTTGATGTACTCCACACGGGCTGCTATACGAGTGTGTTTAAAATCACGAGACACTAAGCTTTCTAGGGCTAGGATCTCGCCGCGCATGATTTCTCGTGCCTTATCTAATAGGGAGGGATCGTCACTCAATTCATCTATATCTTCGAATAAGTCGTCCGTTGCTAACATGCCGTCATCGTCGTGCGTGTACTGATATCGGCTGAGTGAGCGTAATTGGGTGACATGCTCGTGATCTTCCAAAAATGTACTAATTTCCTCGACCATACGAATGGTCTCAGCACTAAATATATCTACATCGCCTTCACGAGTGGGTACACCTACGACTAAGTATTCAGAGTCGCCAAAGTGCTCCAATAAATTATCGAACGCAATTAGATTTGGGTCATGTTCAATAAAGTAGGCTTCATTTGAGTTGTCGTAATATAAATTCTTAAAACTTAAGGGGGCTAGGGCCATTAATACGAGAGTGGTGATAAGAACAAGCCAGCGCTTGCTGATCATTGTTTCGGCCCAGAATTGGCTGATGCGTACCATTATTTCGTTCCTTGCTGAAGTTATATGTTAGCACTGCAAATTAACAGCGTACATATTAATGTGAGTAGTGTTCATATTCAAGTGTATTATTGAGAAAAGTCGAAAAAGCGTTGAGATGAATCTTTTTACTTCGCTTATACCTTAGCTTGATCATTAACCTGAATAATAGAGTCAGTATCGTTGAAGCCGGTTTGATACTGTTTGCGAATCTTGATGGCAGTAGCTTACGTGATTTCTATGTTAGGTCGTGTATCAATTTGTAAGGTGATCGTTTGAGTAAACCGAGTGATTGACAGTGTAGGCTTCATTATGTCATTCATATTCGTGTCGGTTTTTTGGCGTATCTTTAAGGTATGCATCTAGTTTTTTTTGAGTGTTGTTTTTTTGTCGAATTGTTAAAAATGTAAAAATTCATATAGATCAATTGGGAGTTATTTTTTTGAAAGTTAGTCTAAGTCGAGATAACTATAGAGTTTTTTAGCTGTATATGATTGGTTAAATGAAAAAGTTAGATGTTATTTATCTAAAAATAACCCAGCAAAAAATAATATTTGTGTAGCGATTTTAAAAAATACAGAGGCAGTTTTATAAGTCATTGATAAGGCTCGTAAAAATAAAATCCTTTACTTTTATAAGGTGAATTGACGTTCAAAAAAGCTACTTCAGAGTTCTCTTTCTATACTCACACCACTAATTCCGTGACGAGGTAATGCCACGGAACTTCGCCTATAGAAGAATTCACTGTGGAATAGAGTTATGAAGAAAAAAACCCCCCCAGCAATTAATCGAGGTGTCTTTACGCGCCTGATTACCGTGCCTTTATTGGTCATCACTCTCGTTATTGCCGGTTGTGGCGGTGGTGGTAGTGGTGGTAGTGGTGGTAGTGGTGGAGGGGGCGGTTTATCTCCGACACCGTCTCCTTCACAAACTCCGACTCCGACTCCGACTCCGACGCCGACTCCGACTCCGACTCCGACTCCGACTCCGACGCCGACTCCGACTCCGACTCCGACTCCGACTCCGACGCCGACTCCGACTCCGACTCCGACTCCGACTCCGACGCCGACGCCGACGCCTACTCCTACTCCAACTCCAACTCCAACTCCGACGCCAGCTCCAGTAGTGACCCTGTCGGGTACGGTCAAAACTTTTCCGCAAGCAAGCAGCGGAAAAGTGATACAGAAAAGTTATAAAGCTGGTGCCTATAAAGAGGCTGCCAATACGCTTGGCAAAGGAGATCAAAGCGCAAAACTAAGAGCAGGCGAGACCTTTACGCGTGATCAAATGGAAGGTGTTTCGGCACTGGTATCCATCTTCTTGCTTTCAGATGTCAATTTTGAAAACCCCATTGCAACGGTTCGATCGACCGCCGACGGAACTTATGAAGTCGACGCTGCTGATGTTCGTGAATATATGATTGCTAACGACGTCACCATAACGGAAGACTCTACTAACGACGATGTTGTTGCGGCTTTCAGGGGTTTAGGCCGCTTACAAGTGCGCGCCTTAGTCGTACAGGGTGAGGGTGACAATAGGCAAGCCTTGGCTATTCAGTCCATTGCTGATCCTAATGATATAAACTCTGAAACCGGCCTGCCAGAGCCTGTCACGGTGGACCCGATTGTTCATCGCGTGGTATCTGCGGTTCTTAATCAAATTAAAGATGCTATTAGCTCTCTACGTGATCTTGGCGTTGCTGATGCGGCTATAGCGGCATTAACGGAGACAGTTATCGCGACGGTTGCTGAAGAAATTACACGCGTTATTGAGGACGCCGCCGATAGTATTATCGAGATTCCTGAAGGCCAAACTCTCGAGGATGTGATTGTTCAACAGGAATCACAATTAAAGTTAAATATTAGTGATGATGACTTAAATAGTTTAGAGACCGTTATCGATAGCGTGGAAGACGATCAGGCGGCCATTGACGCCTTGGAAGATACGGTCTTAAACGCAGACGAAGAAGTTTCAGATGAAGATAGCACTTTAACGGCTTCACTTGGTAGTGACGCACAGGGTTTGTTGTCCGGTCTTGATGCTATATTTGATGAAACTGTTAATAGCGAAGTGGACGACTTGATCGAAGAGAATGCTGATGACCTAGCGTCAGTATTAGACTTTGGTGACCAGACTCAAGACGAAGTGTTAGCCCAGCAAGCGGCGGTAAAAATTCTTCAGCAAGAGGAATCCTTACGTGAACTCTTTATGTCGATGGGTTTGGCCGTCATAGTTGATGAAAATACACTGGGTGATGCCGGAGTTATAGCCTTGAGCTTTTCCGCACCAGCTCATATAGCGAACGACTTACTTCCTGGTGGGCGCGGTTTTGGTGATCGCCAAATTCGCCTATTTAAAATCGGTACTGGTGAGCTTGAAAGTGATAGTGATTACACCACGAATGCTAGCGCAGAATTGGCCGTTCCTGATGACAACGGTGTGCCACAAGCACCTCTTTATTATGCCGTGCCATTATCAAGCCTCGCTTCGGATATTACTGAAACACAAGATGAAATCGATCTTGCTTTCGATAATATTAGTCAACCATTAGGAAGCCCGACATCGGCTGATTTTGATCTTATTGATCGGGTTCGAATTTATCATGAATTGAATCAATATTTGCAGGATGTGAGTGTTGTCTCGCCCAATATTATTAGCGCTCTGGTAGCGAACGCTGATGTCAGTGTTAAAATTAAACGTCTCGCCTCTATCATTGCTGAGAATTTTACATGGGTAAATGAATCGATAGATATCACACCAGAAGGCTTCCCTATATTTACAGGGCGAAGAACCCCTTTAGCTAGTGGCGCTGATATTGTGGATAGTTCCGCAATTTCACGCGCGTTAAGCCTGAACCTGGGCGAAAACCAGCAAGATACTATCGAGCTATTAACCGCACGACAGAGTTTTTACGGGCAGTTTGGTGCTGATGCTGTGCAATCAGCCTTAGAGCAAGCAAACTTTACGCAAGGGGTTGATTTCGATCTTATAGCTACCTTGTTAGCTATCTACCCCGAAACAGCTGAGCAATATTTCGATCTTATTGTTGGTACGGCCGATACTCTAGCGACACCGGCATATCAAAATGCGCGTGATGCTATTGGCCGAGGTATTTCATCCGGTATCCCGGTCGCTATATACAACGACCTTACGACCTTAAACGCTGAAAGTGATATTCCGGTTCGTACATCGTTGCTCTTTTTACAGCTTGTTCTGCGGAGTACATATTTAATTGACGCGGCTGACGGTTACTTTCATGAAGTTTCGTTGATCGGTGACGCGGGTGCAGAAAATATGCGCTTTGTTCCACACTTTGACAATTTAAAAGTGCTTGAAGGTAATGACAGTGTGAGCGTCTCGACGATTGTTTCGAGTCTTTTAAATGTAACTCAAATTTATAATGGTGATCTGTTCCGTGATCATGCGGGTTCTATCGCTGTTGGCATTGAAGGCTTACCAGATATTCCCGAATTTAAAGAGCAAAATATTGAAGATTTTGCGGGTGACTTAGCTGCCCGAGCCACGACAGTCGATGTTAGTTGCGCTGTCGAGCGTTTTGATGGGCAAGATCCCGCTTTAGCGGCGAACCCTTTATCTTTAAGTGTTTTTGCTGTCACCTACAACCCTGATACGGGCGAGTTTACCAAAGGTGATGCTTTAGATACCGTGATAACGAACGAGCTTGTCGGTGATCGTCGAATATACACGGCAAATGATTTGCCCACGGAAGTAACGAGTGGCATTTTTGGTCGTGATTATGTATTGCGGTTTAATATTGATGGCTATCAAAACGAGCTACCAGAATTATTTTTCTGGGCTGATGGTTATGTTCCGAGCATCAATATGTGTGACGTTGAATACCCTCTCTTTATTGGTCCCGATGAGGAATTTATTCCTACTCCCGGTCTAGGTATGGTGAGCGATCAAAGTCGTCCCGATGGAAATGGTGGAGACTTAGTTGAAGGTATCGATCTGTCGAACTTTGAGCAACCTGGTGGTCTTGTTTACATAACGGCGCAAGAGGAAGGTGAAAATCTAGGTTTACGCGACTTTAGTTTTGTTAGTGACAGTTTAGGTTATGCGCTTCAAGGTGAAAGCGGTGTTGGTTTTGCCCCATTATTTGGAGCTTATGTAGACGGTGAGTTAGAACTCTCCCTAATCGATGGCGATGGTGTCGATGCGCTCTTTGGCATTAATAGCATTGTTGCAGCGAATATGCGGCCATTAATCGAAGCGTTAAGTATCGATGATGCTGCTCTTCAGCCAAGTCTAAGCTTAAATGCCGATCCCGATACGTTTGAATATGATCGGCTCTATTTGATGATGGATGCTGAAGGGAGTTTTTGGGTAATCGAATTACGCTTCCTTGATGTATTCACCGATTTTGATGGAAGCGTAAAAGCATTCATCGATATTGGATTCGCCGGCATTAATACGCTCGGTGGTATCGATATTCCAGAGCAAAGTATGAATGATGGTGCTGGCGCCGGTGCGGGTGTCGACTTTGGTGAAGGTCCCGGAGTCTTTTGGCAAACTATGCTCTACGGCGATTGGTTGGTTTTGGATAATCCCGCAGGCTACGATGGTCCAATGTTACTCGAGCCAGAAGAAGTTTCGTTTGGTGGTAATACAGCACTTTACGACCAACTAGAGCTAGCAGAAGATGGCTTGTTTATTCGCTACGCGAGTCGTCACTTCGAAGAAAATATCACCGGAGTAGAGGACTTTGATACTCTGGACTATTCAACGATTCCTGTGCGCCTAGATGCTGGTCGTGACGGAATCACCTTTGTTAAAGTGAGCTTTAATAAGCAAAGCAAAAGCTACGTAATGACGCCTGCGCCATTTAACGCGGTTGCGGCTGTTCTCAATATTAAGCACGGCGATATCGTGGCGATATTCGACAACCTTGTAGATGCCGGAGAAAGCCCCGTTTATTTAGGCCGAGCGCAACGTTATTTACCTGCTGATGATCCCTATGCGAACTTTGAAATTGCGTTTGAATGGATTCGTTTTACCGATGTTGTTAACGGTGATCCTCTCCTTGGGGCCGACGGCGAAGAGCTGCTCGATCCACGTGAGGTAGTATGTTTTGATGACGACGTGAGTGTTTGTCCATTGGACCACCCACGCTTGGCGTTCTCTAGTGATTTAGATCTTGACGTTGGTAGTGTCTTTGATACTGACTTCGATGGCGTGCCAGCCTTGTTCGATCCAAACGATCAAGATCCGAATATCCCTGGCGTAAAAAGCGATGGCGGGGCTGTCGGTTCTGGTGGTCAAAATGAAGGCCTAGAATTTCATGCTTTTGCACAAAGTGATGGTGCTGGTGGTGTTGATCAAAGCTTCTTAACTGAGACCTTTAATCTTTACCCCGGTGAAATTCAATCTGTGAAAATTCAGAGTGACATCTTCGGTGTCGGGTCCGATGATCAGGTTGTGTTCTCGTGTACTCCGCCGAGCTTAGAAGACGACGGTACATTTGTGGATTTTAATTGTGCTAGTCGTAGTGTTGATGGTGATGTAGTTGTAGCGCGCCAATCTCAAAACGGAGGATCGGTTAGCTTCACACTAAGTCCTCCTGTAGCGACAATGGATACGCTTACAGAGTTTGTCGATTTCGATTACGAGATCTCGTATTGGGCGCCTACCGACCTTGATGGTAATTCGCTAATGTGTGGCGATACGGCGTGCCCTGGACGCCCACCGAGCTTTGGGTCGCATACCGTTCGTTTGCCAGAAACGCCTGTTGTCTTAAGTGATTTGGAAGTAACTATTGGCACTGAAGAGCCTGCAGGTTTAAGTACCTTAAGCACCTTAGACGTAACGCGAGATATTATTATTCGCGGCAGTGTTATCCCCGCTGCTTTTGATTATGAACTCATTGTATTTTGCGCCACCTCAAGTTCTGATGAGGGCTACTTCCCTGAAGAGCACTTAGCATTCTATGCTCCCACTCAAGATGAGACCGGTCGACTTCTTGCCCCTGAATTTAATCTCAATTTAGCTTGGCTCGGCGGCCGTAGTTGTGACTTCACGTTGAATGCACTATTACAAAATGACGCTGGGGACTTTACGGGTATCAGCTCGCTAGTGCTTGAAGGCGTTACCACAACCGGTGGTGATGGCGGAGGATTCTTTGTTGATAACGAACTTGATCTACTACCTGGATCTGAAGTGTGTTTAGTGCAAGATGCGACTGGTGCTCCAAGCGTGGTTGTTGATGGCTGTACTGACGAAAACCGCTTATTTACGGTTGGCGAGCTACTCGAAGTCGAAGGGCAGCCGGCTAGTGCCTCGTTAACTATGGGTCTCAATGTTAGTGAAGCCGGCGCTGATGGTGGTCGTGTCGTGTTAACCGAAGGTATATTAAGCGCCGACTCGATTGTGGCCATTAATGTGGATCTCGCGCCTGCCGCAACTGGCGGTGAAGTTGAATCGCCTACCTGTGGCTCGATTGATACTGATTCGTTTTCAGCTTCGTGTATCGCTGGAGTCGACGCGGACGTTAGTACTAACTTCTTGCAGGTAGACGCCAATCAAAGCTTCATGATGTTCCATAGCGATATGACATTCCCGCTTCAAATCTGGGGCGACGGTCTGCAAATCGATGCCATCGCAATGGATATCCCCGGCTTTTACGTAATCGTTGATCCAGACGGTGGCGAGCCCATCATGGAGGTGGACATTAGTAGTTTCCCCAATGCTGATGGCACGATTGAAACGTTTGCGAAGTTTACCTTAACGGCCGGTGTGAATCGTTATGTGCAAGGCGATGTGGATAACATCTTTGAAGTCACGTCTCCGGGTTATATGAATGTTAATTTTAATTCGCAGCCTGTCGATTTTGACTTCCGCTTTATACGAAGTGACTCAATGCGAATCGCTTGGTTCATGGCTGCGCCGCAAAGTGTTATCGCGGGTGAGCACGATATTAATGGTGACGGAGTTATTGATTTAATCGCTGCTTATCAGGATCCAAGTTGGACCTTCACATTCACCACGGATTCGGGTGTGAGTTTCTTGGAAAGCTTTAGCGAAGGAACGTCTAATGAGCAAACGGCGAATACCGATGGTAGTTACACTATTACGTTAGATACCAGTGCAATGGAATATGTTGATCTTTCAGGGCAAATTGGCGATCAGAGCTTTCGAGTCTTTGCTGACTTTGACCTAGGTGGTGAGGGTTACCTTGAGTTTGAAACTTTCTTTGGTGGCAATACCGGTGGCACCGATACTGGTGGTTGCCCAGATTGCCCTCAGCCGGTTCTAAGCTTGGGTATTGAAAGTGGTGAGCACACCGTTTCTGCTGACGGTGACAACATCAATACTGAAGACGTTGGTGTTGCGCTATTTACCGTCAATGTTAGCGATTCCGAGATTAGCGTCACGCTAGCGCCGGATTCCACAGCAAGCTTAGAAAGCTATGACGACTTAGGGCAAATGGTTAGCTCTAGCACGGTTAGCTTTCCACGAGGTGGTGGCTTCTTCATCGGCTATAGCGAGGATCAAGGGCCTAGCTACGATATCGATGTTCAGGACTTTGGTGTCGATGTTCTATTCAACCTTTGGCCAGCGTATGAACCGTGTCTAGATTGCCCTACAGAGCCATGTTTAGACTGTCCTA
Source organism: Flavobacteriales bacterium (assembly GCA_047638775.1). GTDB lineage: Bacteria > Pseudomonadota > Gammaproteobacteria > Pseudomonadales > Cellvibrionaceae > Agaribacterium. The sequence goes on along the minus strand of JBLIMQ010000044.1, from coordinate 7,319 downwards.
CGGAGCCATGTTTAGACTGTCCTACGGAGCCATGTTTGGATTGTCCTACAGAACCGTGTCTAGATTGTCCTACGGAGCCATGTTTGGACTGTCCTACGGAGCCGTGTCTAGATTGTCCTACAGATCCATGTTTGGATTGTGGACCTGATGTTGGCGTCAACCCGGACTTTGATGCAGACACTGTATTAAACGAGGATGACAATTGCCCACTAGTGGCGAATGTTGATCAGGTCGACACTGATCGAAACGATATTGGAGATGCGTGCGATATTCTTGTTCCTGATATGAGTGGTCTCTATCTTATGAATGTGGCGCATGACCTAGGTAGTCAGGATTTAGATTTTGATGCCGGCGTGTGTGACGACAATGTCGACGAAGATTTTTTTGCTGACATTGAAGCCATTGGCAATCAAATCTTTATTCGTATTCAAGATGAGGACGCTCTTTGGGGGATTGTTCAAATTGATGGAAGCTTCGATGTCTTCACGGATGACGATACGTTTGTAACGACCGGGGGCTTATACGATCCGAGTACAGGAGCTTTTAGTTTTGCTTTTAGCGAAACAGAAAGCTTAGTCGACGATACTGTTGATGTAAGTTGTCAAGCTTCTGGTACGGCCAGTGGTGAGCAGGCTGACGGAAGCGTAACAGAGGATGCGGTATTTGAACTGGGTGTTACATGGATGGAAGCTTTCGAGCATGATTTTGGTGTGGAGTATGAGTACGGCACAATTCAAACAGGCACAGTGGAAAGCGGTTTCATTTGGAATGAAAGTCTTCAGCCATCTGACTGGGAGCCAGTGACCGATATTGGCCCGGATTACTATTGGACTGGTCAAGGTCCGGTACCTGCACAAGACTTGATTATGGTTAATGGCTTTGGCACCGGTGGCGAAACAGCGACCTTACAGCTTAGTCTTGACGGTTCTATTTCTGATGTGCAAGTCTTTAGCGTAGATCTTGCCGCTTTCGATGTGGGAGGGCTTGCGGTTGAGGGGCTTTTAGATAGAGATCTTATGGCAGCCTTACCGGTTGATATGATCTTTAGTGCTGGAGCAGTATTTTATCAGGCTGAAATTACGACGCAAAATGACAGCTACCGTATTGAATGTGATCAATATCAGGCACCCGATACTATGGTGTGTCGAAATATCGTACCGGCAAGCTTTACACAAGATGCTGTTACCGGTGAAGAAGTGCCAGTCGCGGCAACGAGCCTGAATCAGCTTATTGCGCTAGAAAGCGAATTTACCGCGGGTATATCGCAAGAGCACGGCTTATGGATGGGTGAGGGCTATGATGACATTGGCGGATTTGACGTTGAAGGCTTTTTAATCTCCTCAGATGGCACAACGGTCGGTACGGGTTTAAGTGTTCAGTTTGTTAAAAACTATCGGGATAGTGGAGATCGTATGAATTCGGATATAGTCCCGGTTTCAAGCTTAATCATAGGGGGTACGGAGGTCTTGGAGTTTGCTCTATCAGAATCGATATTGCAGATGATAGATAGAGATGAAAATGAATACGGGCATCAGTTTTTATTAGTTGAGGTAGAATTGGACCAAACGCCGCTTGTTCGTAATGGTCATAAAGAGTTAGCGGGTAGTGTCATGGACGCCTTGTTGTATAACACGGCTGCTCGCGACGATATTCTTAATAACTTTTTGCCACCTGTAGCGGATGCAACTAGAGCTACAACGGTCCCGTAAATCGTTGTGGTTCGTTAAATTTAGCTGAACGAGACCCCGCTTACGCGGGGTTTTTTTTGGCCGTTATTTCGGTTTGAAGCGGCATACTGTTTTTTCTTGTACAGGTTTTTCCCTCTGGGTTAAGTGCTTGATAAATGTCTAAGGTGAAATGGAAAAATATGGATAAGTATTTAATTCAGGTGCGAATTATAGTGATTGATTTCCGAACTAGGGGTTTATGTTTTGATCTGAGCTTCATGCAAAGGGAGCTCTGATTAAATTAAAATATTCTTTAGGCCTCTTGCTCGCGCTTTACGCTTCATGCGTTACGCTAATAAACCACATCCATGTGACTACGCGTTATCCTATTCAATTATCGGTATTCGTATGTTGGGGGCTTTCGAAAATGTAAGTGTAGGTCGTTAAGTTCGGTTGCAGGACAGGCCTTGTGTTCGTCCTTATGCCCTTAGTGGAATCTATTTAGACAACCTTTCGCCTTTGCTCACGTTCCTTAGCTGCGTCCACGCAGGTAACAAGACCTATTGGCTAGTGTAGCCATTAATCGAATAATTCTTATTAACCTGATGATTCCAAAGGCTGCAGAGTGCAGAATTTAATTGGAGGCTCACTAGCGAGTACCCATCCATCAATAGGGTTCTGCTGGAGAGATATGTAAACGAGCATGTTAGCGCCGGCAGATGATGTGGTTTGCAATAAGCAAGTACTGCAATTTTACGACGCAAAGCAATCCATTTTAATTCTGGCTAGCGACGAGCCGTTTACGGATGGTCGCTAGTTAAGTTCTTATCGTTTTAATAGTTTGCTTGGCGTACTCTAAGCTTAGATAAAAAACGGGCACCAATAGAAGGGTAATAAAAGTCGTGAAGATGATGCCAAAGCCGAGTGAAATAGCCATAGGTATTAAAAATTGTGCTTGGGTTTCTTTTTCGAAGAGCAAAGGCATTAGGCCCAAAAATGTTGTCATTGACGTAAGTATGACTGGTCGAAAGCGAGCGGCTCCAGCATTGATTACGGCATCCATAAGTGCCATGCCTTTGGCTCGTGATTTGTTCATATAGTCCACCAGTACCAACGAATCATTCACCAATACGCCACTCAGTGCCAGCATGCCCATATAGCTCATGAGCGTTAAATCCACGGCCATAATCCAATGACCTAGTACGGCACCGATAATACCAAAAGGAATGATTGCGATAATTACCAATGGCTGTAAATACGATTTAAACGGTATGGCTAGTAGGCAGTAAATAACAAACGTTAACGCAATAATACTAGTTGTCATGCTGCGGTTGGTGTCGGCTTGCTCTTCTTGTTCGCCGCCAAAACGATAACTCAGATCCGGGTAACTCTGCGTAAGCTGTTCTAAAAACTGTTTTAGGTCTTGATTCAATACGGCCATGTTGACGCGTTGTTTTTCTATGTCGGCGCGCACATTGACGCTTCGGTAACCGTCGACTCTGTCGATACTACTGGCGCTAACTCCTGCTGTGATTGTTGCCAGTTGTGATAACGGCACAGCTTGTCCCTGTGGTCCCTTAATCAACATATTATGTAAATCGTTAAGCGAACGTCGCTCGGAAAGTTTAAAACGCACCATTACCCGGATATCATCGCGGCCACGTTGGATGCGTTGTGCTTGCAAGCCAAAAAACGCGTGGCGCAGTTGTTGAATAATATCTTGCCGGCTTAAGCCTAATAATTCGGCCTCGGCTTTTAAATCGATTTTTAACTCTTGCTTGCCGTTCGCTAAACTGTCGTAAATATCAAAAATTCCTTCATATGTACTCAGGCGTTGTTGAACTTTATGCGAGGCCAGTTCAAGTGTTTTTAAATTGTTAGACCGTAATTCGACATCGATTGGATCGCCTGATCGGCCAATTTCTGCGCGGTAGGATAAGCGCTCGATACCGGGGATGGTACCAATCATTTTCCGCCATTCACGCATTAACTCGCGGCTGTCTATATCTATACTACGCTTTTCGGGCGCGGCCACCTGGAAGCGTGCAGAGGCTCTGTGCGAGGCGCCGCCACGGTTACCTGTTTGCGTTAGAATATTATGGATAATACTCTCGCCTGAGTCGGCGTCACGGTATTTATTTTGTAGCGTAATGATAGTGTCTAGGACATGTTCCATATGACTGTCGGTTACCTCAAAAGGCGTACCGATAGGCATTTCAATATTTAATCGAAGGTGTTCGCTGGGAATTCGCGGGAAGAAAACAAAGCGAATATGCCCTAGATTTAAGGCAAAAACAATACAGCATAGAGTACCGCAAAACGCCAGTGTTGTAGCGGCTTTTCGTTGCAGGCAAAAAATCAAAACTGGCTGATAGTAGCGTAAGATTGATTGTTCGAAACCACGAGAAAACTTCTGCTGAAAGCGGCTAAATCTCCCTAGTTTCTTATCTCTTCCTACCTTTAAATATTTTAAATGGGCCGGCAAAACGAACTTGGATTCGATTAAAGAGAATATTAAAACCGGTACAACAATTAACGGAATTTGTGCAAATAGCGGGCCGCGGCCTGTATCTAAAAATGCCAAAGGGATAAATGCGGCTATGGTTGTTAATACACCGAATGTTACCGGTATCGCGACTTCTTTTGTTCCTCGAATGGCCGCTTCTAGGCCAGAGTCTGATCCCTCCAAATGCCGATAAATGTTTTCACCGGTGACGATAGCATCATCGACGACAATCCCCAGTACAATAATAAACGCGAATAGGCTAATCATATTGAGTGAAACACCTAGGAATGGCATCACTAAGAACGCGCCCAAAAAGCTAATGGGAATACCAAGAAATACCCAGACTGCTACCGCTGGTCGTAAGAATAAAGAAAGTAATAGTATGACTAAAATGCCGCCTTGTATGGCATTGCGGGTTAAGGTATTTATACGTTTTTTTATGATTTCGGCGCGATCATTCCAATAGTCGATATGAATCAAACTGGGTAGGCGTGTGCGCTTTTGCGCCACGTAGTGTTTTACTTTATTCGAAATGTCAATGGCGCTTTGCTTGCCGATTCGATGGACTTCTAATTTTGCCGCGGGCTTACCATTAAAACGCGTGCGTGTTGCACTTTCTTCAAAACCGTCAATGACTGTGGCGACATCTTTTACGCGAAGAACTTGGCCGTTGGTTTGGGTTTTTACAATTATCTGCTCGAAAGCACTTTTTCGATACGCTTGCGCTTTAGTGCGGATAAGGATATTTCCGCCGGCCGTTTTAACATTGCCGGCACTGAGATCAAGGGAGTTTTTGGCAATAGCATCAGAAATTTGACTTAACTCAATGTCGTGTTCACGCAAGGCGTCTTGATGCAGCTCGATAGCAATCTCGTAGTCACGTATTCCTTCAAGGTTAATATGGCTAATGCCAGGAATTTTTAATAAGTCTTCTCGTGTTTGCTCACTCAGCTCCCGAATCTCTTCTTCGCTTAGATCGCCAGAGATGCTTAATGACACAACAGGATATATACGTTGAGCCAAAGATATAACGGGGCGTTCTGCATCGGCAGGAAAGGTGTTGATAGCATCAACACGATTTTTTACGTCATCGAGTATTTCACGTGCTTCGTAGCCTTTGGCAATTTCTATACTCACAGTCGCGCCGCCCTCAACGGAGCGACTGCTGTACTGTTCTAAACCTTCAATGGACTTAATGGCTTCTTCTATGCGTATAGCTAACGCGAGTTCTGCGTCTTCGGGTGTTGCGCCACGTAAGTTGACCTTTACATCGATCTGTTCACTTTCAAAACTAGGAAAAAATTCCAAGGGTATCTGGGTAAAGAGCGACCACGCCCCCGCAAGTGCGATACTTATCATTAGTAGATTGGCGGCGACATCATTACGAGTAAACCAAGCGATCATGTTAGTGCTCCGTTTTCGATTGTTTGGCTCGTGTTTGAATAGCGTCTTTGAGTGGTGTACTGGCGGCTTCTGTCTCCTGTTTTAATTTCTTTAAGCGAGCAGAGTCAATGTCTTTTAACTGCCGGCTTTTGCCATCAGTGCTAGATGAAATACCAAGCTCTTTTGCATTAGTTATGAGAGCCTCGGTACCTGAATTCACCTGACCTAAAGGGGTACTTACAAGTATGTCTCCGTGATTTAAACCAGAGCTGAGTAGGCTGTATGATGGGCCTTGCCAGCGCAATTGAATATCTTGACGGTACAGTGCGCCGTCGCGATAGACATAGACATAGCGACCTTGATAAATGCTCGTGTTCGCAATGGAGATGGCGTTGGGAATAGTTTTACTAGGGATAAGTGCTTTTACATATTGGCCAGAATAGGGTGCGGCATCGGTCCTATGTCTTTCATTGTTGGCTGAGCGCATATTTTCCAAAGTTGAACCTGCCTGCGTTATACTTCTTGAGGCTGTATCCAGGGTGATAGCTTCTTGAGTTATAGTTTCTAGGGTAATAGTTTCTTGAGTTATTGCTTCTAGGTTTGAGCTTTTAAGCGCGGCAACCACATAAAGTTGGCGGCTATCGTCATCAATATGGCTGGCTGTGCGCACCAACTGTGCAGGCCAGTATTTTTCATTCGACGGCTGCGCAACGTCACCAGCAAATAGCTTGACCGTAGTGTTTACAGGAATGTTGTTTGTGGGCAGATCTAAGTATGCTAAGTCTTTGTTCTTTATTGTTAGGCGAACTTCAAAGTTTGATGATGCAAATATTTCACCCAATAACGAATTCGAGTTTATGTATTGTCCCATATCGACGGAAAGACTCTGACTGCGTCCGGTAAAGGGGGCGCGAATGGTGCAACGCTCGACATCGAGTTGTGCTCTTCGTACTTCAGCTATGGCGCCAGCTAATTTGGCTTCGGCGGCTTTTAGCTGGGGTTGGCGTAAAACTAACGAAGATGCCGCCGTACTTCGCTCTAGGCGCTGCCAATCTGTTTTGGCTTGGGTTACACGAGCTTGCTCTTCGGCTAGGTTACTTTCGGCTTCGGCTAACTTTGCTTCGGATAGCGCAAGTGCAATATCGTAGTCATCTTGCTCAATTTTTAACAGGATCTCATCTTTGTTAAAGTGGGCGCCGTCACGAAAATTCTCCGCGATATAGTCAATGCGGCCACTGACTTGGCTAAAGACTTGGTTTTTGATTTTAGCTTGAACAAGTCCGTAGGATTGGATATAGGTTTGAAAGTTGCGTTCCTCTACCCGTATGGCTTGAACACTCAAATGTGTGCTCGGCGGGGTGAACTGTCTTTTTTGACTTGGACGGCTAAAAAATAAGACGGCGATTATCAACGCAAAACCTACCGCTAGCAGTAGTAATAAGCGCTGTGATTGGATGATTTTGATAATCGACATAATAAGCGTTTATACATTATGAATATTGTCGTGATTGTAGCGCGATTCTGCGAGGTATATACGTTTTTCTAGCTTGCTCGCTTCTACTTACTAGCTTGCTCGCTTCTACTTACTAGCTTGCTCGCTTCTACTTACTAGCTTGCTCGCTTCTACTTACTAGCTTGCTCGCTTCTACTTCGGTAGATTTCAAGAGAGTTGTCGCCTAATGTGTAAAAATTATACCGCCTGACTTTCCACTATCTTACTTTTCCCTTTTTCGGGGTTGAGGTGAACTTCATCAATATAATTC
>JBLIMQ010000043.1:0-30799 GCA_047638775.1 Flavobacteriales bacterium | reverse complement strand
AAAGTGAGACCGGTCACTTCGTGAATTCCGGACGTTATTTTATGCACGTTCCTAAGGCAACAATCGACGCCGTCTGCACACCAAATCGATTAAGAACAGCAATCACAACAAAGGCAAGAATAATGTATTTTCCTAAACTACCGAAAAAACGAAATAAGGTATTATCTAGATTCTCGTATTTTTCAGCGGTTTTACAGATCATTTCACTTACTTTATTAGCAATAAAAACGCCAATAATCAGTATAAAAATCGCAAACAATACGTTGGTTGCACCCGACAGAATCACAGGAACGTATTAATTTACATCTATTTTATCTAGTAACTCTTGCATTATTAAAACCCTATACATTTGATGGATAACTACTTAATTAATATTCACGCAAAGCTGAATATCATGTTTTTAAAAAAAGATACTTTCGTTAACTTACGTATCGATAAAAATTAATCGACCCTGAAAATTCATTCGTTTTTAATGGTCTTCCCTATCCAATCTTTATAGTTCGACATTCTAAATTGACGTTCTAAGTTGATATCCAAACTTTAGAACCGATAGTACAGTACAAGCTAGGCTCGAAATCTACCTTACCCACGCTCTCCCACTGCCCGCAGGACAAACCGATCAACTTCGGTTTATCACGTTCATGCGAAACAGATGGCTCACCGCTATCAACTCCGCATGTATAAACATCAGTAGACACACTACAATTTTATTCAGAGTTTTCATCATTCGCCTGTGCGATGGCAGATTTACCAAACAAGCCGTATCTGAATCACGGATAGAGACATAAAAAGTTTACTATAACCTCATTCAACCCACCTGAAAACTCTAGCACCCCCAATATCCCCAATATCCCCAATACCCCCAATACCTGAGTATATAACTCCGGATTAAGTAGCTCCGGAATATATTCCGCCGGCACATGTAGATAAGCGCACCAGCCATCGCTCACATACGCATTCTTCCTTTGAGTTAATCTCAGCTCTTTGCACTCCAAGCAGCAAACAATTTAAGGAGCAGAGCCCACATCCTAATTACGCCTCATCTAACCCTAGAGTTAAGTACATTTAAGTAAGCGTAACTGCTGTTTTTGGCATTTATGTGTACGACCTTATGTAAAGATCCCAAAAAAGGACGAATTTCCGATTTTAAGCGCCTATTTTAATTCTGTCGGGAAATTTTAATGATTACCCGATTCATGTTTGCACAATAAAAACGATTCGACTAATCCTCAATTTTCGAGAATGACGTAAATACCTTTCCCTGGCTCCTATTAGAGCTAGCTTTATGGACAAGGGTTTCGTTTTGTTAATCTCACAGATATTTGAGCGCGAACGCTTTAAACCGTTTCAATTTGGATTAGACAATTCACTATAAAAATAATTGAGATAAAACTCTATGAAAAAATCAACATGGATGAATGACGCGCAACCACCTGGCTTACCGGCCGGATTACAAAAAACAACGTCGCCGCCACGAAGTCACATGCTCACTTAGGCTGTATTTCTAGCTTAAAGGCGTAAACCCGCTCACTACCCAATAGATCGGTAAGGTTTAGTACAAGCCGTTTATTTCCACACTCTCACCAATGAGTCCGTGCGAATTACTGCGTCTATACGATCCTACTTATGAGTATTTTTCAGTAAATAACTATAAAAAACGCTTCTATTGGCGAAAATAAAATACGATAAATTGAGAATAATATGAATACAAAATTCAAATTTAAAACCCTCGCAGCATCAGTTGCTTTGGCAGCAGGTACCAGCATGCCTCTATGGGCTGCCAACGTGAGCATGGACATCGCAAACGAATGGAATGGAGGCTTCCAAGGTGACATTGTTATTTTAAACGACGGAACCTCCACCATTAGTGATTGGAATCTCACCTTTTGCTCGCAATTTAATATCGACCAGGTTTGGAATGCCACGTTAAATTCAAGCGCTGGAAATTGTTATGATTTGAGCGGTCTAAGTTGGAACGGTAATATCCAACCCGGCCAACAGGTAAGCTTTGGCTTTGTTGGTAGTGGAAACGCCGTTAGCCCAACAGATTTTTCGGTAAACGGCACTCCGACTCCGACTCCGACTCCGACTCCGACTCCGACTCCGACTCCAACACCTACACCTACACCTACACCTACACCTACACCTACACCTACACCTACAGGATCAGTATCGGTACCTGGCACCTTGCAAGCTGAGGACTATACCAATTACTTTGACACCACCGCGGGTAACCAAGGCGCCGCATACCGTAGCGATGACGTAGATATAGAATCCACTAGCGATACAGACGGCGGCTTTAACGTTGGCTGGACCGCAAGTACTGAATGGCTTGAGTACGAAATAGATGTCACCGCCACGGACACTTACGTTCTCGACGCACGAGTAGCATCTGCAGCAGGCGGCGGGTTACTTGCCGTAGAAATAGATGGTGTGAATACAGGCAGCACCCTCAGTGTTGATTCCACGGGAGACTGGCAGGCATGGATGACAAAATCGACTAACTTAGGTTCACTATCCGCAGGTACGCATTCTCTGCGCGTACACGTTCAAACAGGTGGCTTTAATCTAAACTGGATAGAATTACGAAAGGGAATTTCAACAGGTGGAATTACCGCTATAACGGCCGCTGAACAGATGGGCAAGGGCTTCAACCTTGGACAGATGTTCGAGAGCGATCAACATCCTCGTACCTTAGCAGCGGCTAAATCGAAAATCGATGCGTATTACGCACTTGGGTTTAGAAATGTCCGTATTCCTATTTCCTGGACGATAAATATTGGTGGTACTAGCCTAGCTGATGGTGCCGGAGTGATAAACCGAAGCCACTCTCGCTTAGCCGTCATCGAGCAGGTAGTAGACTATGCGCTATCCCAACCTGGTCTATACGTGATCATTAATGCTCACCATGAAGTCGATATTAAAAACTTCAACCAATGGCAAAGACTAGAACGTATCTGGCAAGACGTTGCCGACATTTTTAGTAATCGCGATCATAGACTTACCTATGAGATATTGAACGAACCTCACCGCACCAACGCAAGTGATGAAGGCATGGCACCAGCTGACTTACGGAATATGACAGGTCGAGCTTATGATAAAATTCGTGCAGTCGACCCGGAACGAATCATTCTAATTGGTGGTAATCAGTGGTTCCATGCAAACGAAATGGCAGTAGTTTGGCCTAACTTAAATGAAGTTGGCGGCGGTCAAGATCAATATATTATGGCTACGTTCCACCATTATGACCCTTGGTTTGAATTTAACGGTGAAGACGCACCTAAGTCATTTAACTTTAATGATAGCCACATTAACAGTCCGATGGATACTATGATTTCTTGGTCAAACTCGGTCGGTAATGGTATGCCGATTCATATTGGCGAATGGGGGGCTGGCTGGGGCAAGCTTAAAACATCTATGAGTTGCAACAACGTACGTCAGTGGTATCAATCGTTTGGCTCAGCCTCATCGACCAAAGGACAGCCCACATCCGTATGGGATGACGGTGGTTGGTTTAAAATCTATGATCACGGAACCAATACCTTTAACAATAACCTAGCAGAATGCGTCAGCGGTTTATGTGCCTGGGATGGCAATGAACGATTTAATGAAGGGTGTTTTTAATTAGCGGTTAAGCCTGCGCGGCCATACACTGTTTGTTCTGTAATGTTCAAACTAGACACGTATGGCCACGCAACTTTAATTGGTTGTATCAAATGATATTAAACTTACCAATATAAAACTAACCGATATAAAACTAACCGATAGTAGGCCTTCATTTTTTGATTTCGTACATCCACTTCGCATAACAGATAGTAAAAGCTAATATCCTAAATCAGGATGCCAAGCCAGCATGTAAAACAATCATACTAAATCAGCACCGCCATACTCAACTATGTGCCAACCAGAAGCCTCGAATATCGTCCAAACAACTTGCGTATCAACATGCTTATAGCCAATGAAAGCAACAAAACTATTGTCCCGCCCACTACACCATAAGTTAGCAATAACCAAAAGGAATAGGGGCCATCGGAAGCCTTAAATAGATTGGCAAAAAGAATAACCTCGAAAAATGCATGAATAAAATAGATAGGAAAAGCATACGTGGCGAATAGACCTAACCAACTAGGAAGCCTACTTTCCGCACGTTTAAACGCTACAAGTACCAGTGCTGCAACGCTCAGTTTTTGAATATACAGTAATGACTCCCTTACCGAGATGAAATACACTTTTTCAAAACCATTTTGATAGCACCAAAAGCACACCGCAGTGGTCAGGACGGCTAGCACAATAAAAACATATTTTAGCTTTTCCGCAATTTCTATGCTTTTATCATAGTAAACTCCGATAAAAATACCGGCACCGTAAGCACCGATGAAATATATTGGCGTGAGAACGAAAACCCAGGCCAAACACGAGAGAATACAAGTGGTAATAAAAAAAGCACCACCATTAACCACCGTAGCTTAGGCGAAGCTACAATTTTGGCTAGCAATGGTGTCGTCAAATAAAGAAGTATCAATACGGGCACATACCACATATGAAAAAAAGCTGTTCCCATATAGATGTTTTTGAGACTGATAGTCAATAAATTGAAAACTGATACGTCATTTTCTGGACCACCATACACCGTGAATAAAGTGTAAAGAAATGACATTAATATATACGGTAGAACAACATTCTTTAGCTTGCTGATAAAGAATGATCTGTATCCCCGCGACTCCAATACAAGCGAAAATAAAAGACCAGAAATTAACACGAAATAGAGTATTCCACCGTGGCCAAATGTTTCTACAACCGAATAAAACAACTGTGCCGAGGACGAAACACTAGGTCCGCCGGAAAAATAAGCGATTCCCGCTAGGCAGTGACCAAGCACAATCGATATGATAGCAAACCCACGAAATGCGTGTAGATGAGCGATACAACCTGGGGCGCGTTGAATAGTAGCGGCTGAGGATGGCATGGATTAATGATTCCCTGTTATGAAAATGAGACGCGTCGAAATAGCTCTAAATCATTAACAGTATCGTACAAACAGTGACAAGTGTCACTCACCGGACAAAGAGCTAAGTCCCCTTAACCACCAATACATGCGTTTTTATTATTTATTCAATATTAGCAGGACGCTAATTACAACATCACGCCCTTCTTATTGGCCGCATAACGGCCAAGCTCAGTATATTTTGTAACACTAGGCGGTACTCCGATACCTATTGCGAATACGATTTTAAAAAATCAACAACCTTCTGTTGCTGTTTTTTATTCTCTAAACTAAAAGGCATTTTACTTTGAGCATTTTTATCACCTAAATGATGCTGGAGAAATGCAGTCGGCCCACTTAACCATGCTTTAATATTATCCTCAGTCCAAATCAATCCGAGTTCGCTCGCAGCGCTTAAGCTTGCGCTGTAGACATAACCAGGGTACGTCGCCGCTTTACGACCAACAATGTTATTCAAAACAGGGCCGAATACATTTTGAGCTTCATCACCAACCTGATGACAACCGCTGCACACATTAAAGGCTTTCACATCCACACTAGCAATAGGCTCGATGCTTACCTGGTTCACAGTACTATTCGGTTTGATATTTACTTGAGTAACGTCAACAGTCGACTCGATATCGGCTTGATTCGTACCGACACTTGAGTCAACATTGTCATGATTCACACTAACACACGGCTCGACGCCTGCCTGATGCTGGCTAACACTAGGCTCAACACTTACCTGCTTCACAGCAAGTCGCACATCAACCGCAGGATAACCCAAAAAATCTTGTCCTTGGTAAGCGACATGGCACGAATGGCAAAAGGTCTGCTTAACTTTCATCGGCTTGCCATTAGGCTTAACAGCGCTATATAACCAACCCCCGAATTCACTCGAATCCTCAGTATCTACTTTCTCCATAAAAAATAATGGTCCAGCTTTAAGCGAACCATTCTTTTTTAGCTTAAAGCTTTCTTTGGCGATGATACTACCTTTAGGCATCGCCACATCCGAATTGGCGTATTTAATATACTCTGAAAAGCCCAAGTCGTTCACATAAGTCATTAGGTAGCGGTTGCCGTGTACGCTAGGTTTCGCGGGCGCTGTGGCCGCCGCTCCCCATTCTATATAGGCTTTAGACAACTCATTACCATGAGCTTGATAAGCTCTAATAAGCTCATCACGACCTGCGTTATAGCTAGCATTAACGGTGCTGTCAGCGGCAAGGCTCACTTGCGTTAAAAGCGCTAATACAAGCACACTTAAGGGAGAAACAATAAATTGAAATACTAAGCGGATCATTTGTAACCTCGTTGATATTAATCATTCTTGTGACACCCAAGCAATGACGCTATAAGTGACCATGAAGGTATAAAGTGTGAAAGTATAAGTCGTGAAAACGTGCCAACTTATTACATATTTGTTCATACTAGGAGTATCGGTGTTTTTATTGATCGCCCCATACTTTCAGGTATTCGCTCTATATATTAACTCCAGTATTCACCTCTGTTAGCGCATCACATATTCGATCTTTTTCTGTAAAGCATCACGCATTATCAGAAATATCGTAGTTATAGTTAAATTATGGGGGGTATAGTTAAATTATGGAGGTTATATATGCTCGACTAGTCTAGAGCCCACCTACCAACAATAGGTATTTATTGAATTCTAGCTCATGACCAACGACTCTGAACCCAATGTTCAGATTGATTTTTCCGGGGCCAACAATCTGATCAAATCGACTGATTTCGCTAGATCATATTGCATCAACGCGACAATGACATCCATCGCAAGGAGGTGACGGTTGATATTCGATCCACCGCTTTCCATAAGGGATGCTATGCGTGCTTTAGCGGGTTTATAGCCTTTACGTTCATACATCATAAGAACGTAAAGGCTATTTTCTTCCGCTGTCACCCGCCTCGTCACGTGTGTTGTGTATATCCAAGTTGTAGCACCATAGCCTCGGCAAATACCCATACAGACCAGGGGAACTGTGAGAGATAAAATTGGCGTGAAATTTAACGAGATCTAGGATACATACTCTGAAAATAAGCGCTTATACCCTAGATCAGTTATCTTAATTCCACATCAGCCGACACTTACTTGCAATTTTAGTATATTAATAAACTCTTCAGGCTCAGGCCGAATACGATAGTTATTTGTTTGATCCGAATATGTAATATTCCCTTTCGCATCAGTGATGATCACCGTAGGTAAAACTGTATCGGAGTCATAACCTAAAACTTCCATGCCCATCGGCAAGCCGCTTTTCATTTCAATACCTAATATTTTAGCGGCCGCATTATTTTTGTCCGTTAGAAAACGTAAATTCAGTCCATATTTGCTCGCTAATTTGATTGTATTCTTTTCGGGCTGCGGACTGATAAAAACAATTTCTGCGCCTAGTTCACTCAGCTCTTTATATTTATCAACGATTTCCTTGATTTGCGCCATGCACAGTGGACACCAATTACCACGAAAAAATATGAGTACTGTCGGGCTGCCAAGGAAAGATTCAGATGAAACAGTTTCGGCATTCTCTTTTGTTACATTGAAACTAGGTAAAGAACGACCAATGGATAGCTGACTGTTATCACTGCGGCCGAGCGATGAATACCAAAAATTATATATCAAGAAAGTGGCAAGGCCCGTGATTGATAAGACCACAGCCGTAATATCGGTCTGCACTACAAAAAACTCATAGAGACTTAAGCCTACACCCACAAATCCCAGCGCGGTGATTAACGGGAAATGTTTAGAAGTACGAGCCTGACTTTGAAAAATCAATAACCACATAATGACCATCAACATCGGCAAACTGGCCAATATAATACCGGTCCAGCCTAGGGAGAAGCCAAATATTGATTGCTGATAGATGCTATATCCCGCTAGAGCCATAGCTAACATAGGGTACATTGCTATAAACATTGATTTTAATCGGTTCATACGTTTTCTTTCACTTTTATGTATTAGTTAGTTGTCACGCATAGTAACCTAGGCATATACGCAGAAAAACAAACAATAATGCAGTTCAGGTGTGCGATTATGCAGAACATTAATTGGGATGATATTCGATATTTCCTCGCAGTTTACCGCCAGGGTACAGTTTCTGGTGCGGCCGAAGCCCTTAACGTTAACCATACAACCGTTTCGCGACGCATAGCCGCTTTGGAACAAAAGCTAAACTTCAAGTTGTTTGAACGTAAACGTAACCGCTACGTCATAACAGAACATGCCGAGACTGTATTATCTTATGCAACAAATATGGAGCTAGAAGCGCTCGCCTTTAGCCGAAAGTTACAGGGTCAGGACGAGCAGCTTGACGGCAAATTACGAATTACTTTACCGGATGTCGTGTCGTACTATCTACTGAATAAAGCATTAGTTAAGTTTGCAAGAGATTATCCAGACATCCAACTTGAGATTATCAATTCGGACAACCCAATTGATTTAAACGCACAAGAGGCCGACATTGCCATCCGTTTTACCGATAACCCACCTCAGTTCTTAGTAGGGAAATGCATTGCAACGATTGATTACGCCATTTATGCCTCGTCGAAGCTCATCGATTCAACACCAAATTTAGACACGCGTAATATAAGCGCGCTTAGTTGGATTGATCAGGTCGACCGACCACTTTGGCTGGAGCGAAATTACCCAAACATGAAACGGGGCTGTAAATTCAACTCCCTAATTAGCATGGTTTCATCGCTGCGAAATGGCGCGGGGATCGCGCAAATACCCTGTTTTATAGGCGAACGCGACCCACTGCTAAAAAGAATTCCATCCAAATATGTAGAGCCCGGCTGGGGCCTTTGGGTGCTGCATCATGTAGACCTCAAACAGTCATCCAAAGTCAAAGTGGCTTATCGGTTTCTTTCAGACGCCTTATCTGAAGAAATGAAAAAACATGAGTTCAACGCGCAGGAAGAATAAAAACCTAGGCGATAAACATCTATTGTAGATGCACATAATTAAAGGTTAAGTGATCACCACGCTCGTCTCAACATACTAATGAGGACATTTACTCAATTTCACTAATTTCACCTCAACTCAACTCATTATATTGTCGTGCATACTCAGCAACCCACACCACATATAACGTCATTCAATTCATAAGCAACTTACAGATGTTTTACGAATGCGCGTTAATAGAGATTTCAATTGGGAGCTAATTCGACCCGGATAAGCAGATGCGATGGTTTGGCGTATGACTATGTTAAATTTTCCTAAGTTCAGTCGGCCTAAGTTCAGTCGGCCTAAGCTCAGTCGGCCTAAGCTCAGTCGGCCTAAAGGCCGACCTACACGAGTGAATACGCAGGTTTGATTGTAGGTCGGGCTTCAGCCCGACAATATCTGCGCCTATTGAGATTCACATTCTAGTGTCGAAACCCTAAATGTTTTTCAAATCTTCCCCAAATTTACTTGAGCTTCCGTTTATAGGCTTTATTCATGGGCAGATCATTTGTAGCTCAGCTTGCCTATGTCGTCCGTGCAGTATCAAACCGTAAGCACTACTTAATGAATGCTTATAGAGCTACATGCCAGCCTAATTATTGATGCACTTCGAACTTGAATCCACGGAACTTTACATTAGTATATTTCATCTACTAGTTGGCATAGCACGTCCTTGTTGAATAGTGGAAGCTGTAATTTAACGAATTTAATTCACATTAATAAGGGTGTAGTTGGATTGACGCTTACCTTAAACTTACTATAACGGTATTCCGTAGAACTATATCGACTAAACAGGCTCTAAGAGTTCCAATAAGCTATGATATAGTCAGACTCTGGCGCAATAAGCTCAGGAAACCGTAACAGCAGGTACAAATTTATATGATCACGAAGAAACGTATTTTACTTTCTCTTCTATTGGCGAGTTATTTTTGTTCATTTAGTGTCTTTTCGGCAACGCTGGAAACCTTAACATATACGAAGTCTCAGTCTGCCACCATTCAAGATGTTCTAGCGAAACTGAAGTCACGACATTATAAGGACATGGTCATCGATGACGAACTCTCTGCAAATTTTATCGACAACTACCTGGACACGCTTGACCCTGCCCGCCTATTTTTTTACGACGAAGATGTGCAATCATTTCAAAAGCACCGTTTAAAATTTGATGATTATTTCAAGGCAGGCGACCTGAAAACTGGTTACGATATATACCAGATATATAGAAATAGAGTGGCATCACGTATGGAGTCTGTACTTGAACTACTCGATGATCCTACCGTAAAGTTTGATTTTTCCATAAATGATGACGTTATGGTAGAGCGAGACGAAGAGCCGTGGTCCACCAGCATGAGCCAGGCGGATAAACTTTGGTATAAAAGGATTAAATTGAGCCTTTTAAATTTGAAATTGACTGGAAAGGACATCAAAGAAGCCAAAGATGTTATCTCAAAACGTTACAAGCGGCAGCTCAAACGTATTCGTCAAGAAAAAAGCGCGGATGTATTTGAAACCTTAGCCAATGCACTTACTGTGCTATACGACCCTCATACCAATTACTGGTCGCCCAGAACATCTGAAAACTTCAATATCAACATGTCGCTATCTCTCGAAGGTATAGGCGCAGTCTTGCAGTCGGAAGACGAGACCACAAAAGTTCTAAGATTAGTTGCTGGCGGCCCTGCGGATAAACAAGGCCAACTAAAAGCCGGCGATCGCATTATAGGAGTTGGGCAAGGCGACAAGGGCGAAGTTGTAGACGTAGTGGGCTGGCGCCTTGATGATGTTGTGGACCTTATTCGAGGCAATAAAAACACTCTCGTTAAACTTCAGGTACTCCCTTCTTCTAGCAACACTGTCGGTGAACCCAAGCTTATTCGCATCACCCGTGGGCGCGTTAAGCTTGAAGATCAAGCGGCGCACAAAGAAGTATTCGAAGTGTCCAACGGTAAAAGTACTCACAAAATCGGCGTTATAAACCTACCCACGTTCTACATAGACTTTGAAGAACACGCTAAAGGTAACCCCAACTATAAAAGCACTACTCGAGACGTCGCTCGTTTACTCAAGGAGCTGGCAGAAGAAAACGTTGACGGCATAATACTCGACCTTAGAAACAACGGTGGTGGTTCGCTATTCGAGACAACCAACTTAACAGACCTATTTATTCATACGGGGCCAGTAGTACAGATCAAACAAGCGAACGGCCGAATCAGTCGTCATCAACGCGCCACAACTCAAGCTACATACCGTGGGCCGTTGATCGTTATGGTCAATCGTCTAAGTGCTTCCGCTTCTGAAATTTTTGCCGGTGCAATACAAGATTATAATCGCGGAGTGATAGTGGGCTCACAAACCTTCGGTAAAGGGACTGTTCAGTCGGTAACTGAACTTATTGAAGGTCAGCTTAAAGTTACCGAATCCAAATTCTATCGCGTTTCAGGAGAAAGTACTCAGCATAGAGGCGTACTGCCCGACATCGATATGCCACAGCTCATCGACACTGAGGAAGTCGGCGAGTCGGCCTATGATTACGCCCTACCCTGGGACCAAATCCGCGAGGCGTCACACGCAAAGTATATTGATTTCGCATCCATACTTCCCGCACTTAAAGGTCTTCACCAAAAGAGGGCAGAGACCAACCCCGACTTTGAATATATTTTAGATCAAATCGACACAATAAAAGAACACAAGAAAAGAAAGACGATCTCTTTAAACGAAAACTTTCGTATTAAACAAAAAGAAGACTTGGAAAAAGAAGCGATGCGTATTGACAACAAGCGACGCGTTGCCAAGCAGCTTCTACCGTACAAGGATCTTGCAGAGTTCAAGGCTTCTGACAAAAGAGATGAAAACAAAACAGATGAACAGCGCGCTGAAGAAGCAAGCAATCGACATAAAATCGATATCAAAGAGGACGCACTTCTACTTGAAACAGGAAATATCCTAGCTGACATCATACGATTATCTGAGAAAAGCAATCGCCAGCAAGACACTAAGCACTAGGTTCTGGTTCTGGTTCTGGTTCTAGGTTCTAGGTTCTAGGTTCTAGGTTCTAGGTTCTAGGTTCTAGGTTCTAAACACTGGAGCGGGCGAAACTAACATAGTTGTATCTAGTTTCGCTCAATTGCTCACTGCAGAGAAACGCCCCTTTTAGCCATACTAAAAAGGGCGTTTTCATTTTTAACTACGCTTGCACATATATAAAGTGATTAAATACTTTTCTTGAATAGATGCCTTTGTTCAGGGTTCTACTTCGCGGTTCTGGTTCGCGATTCTAACTTCGCGATTCTAACTTCAACAGCGATTGACTATAACGTCAATGTATATTCGCTTGCCAAAACATAATCGTTACCGTCGGCCGATGCCGAGAAAACAGCACGGTCAAAGGTATCGGCATTCGGCAGATTTA
This sequence comes from Flavobacteriales bacterium, assembly GCA_047638775.1. Lineage (GTDB taxonomy): Bacteria > Pseudomonadota > Gammaproteobacteria > Pseudomonadales > Cellvibrionaceae > Agaribacterium. The sequence goes on along the minus strand of JBLIMQ010000043.1, from coordinate 18,442 downwards.
AGCTATCTAAACTTAATTCCACTCCTGCTTGCCCGCTGACAATCATCGCCTCACCATAGGCAGTGCTAAGTCTATTATCATCTGCGTCATAAAGCGTAACGTCATAAAGTACTTCTAACGCATCAGCAATCGAACCGGACCGCGTCAGACTCACACCGCCACTACTAACTTGAGCGCCGACTTCAATCAGATCAAAGGAATCATCTTTACTGGCTTTAATACGAACAGGGTTAATACCTAACATATACACATTGACGTCATTAAACATGGTGAAATCAGCTATATAAAAACTCCCGGTACTGTCCCACGAATCATAGCCCGTAATAAATTGTTGTGTGCCTGCCGTGGTGTCGAGTTCACTCAGTTTGGCTAACTCTACCGACTGGCCGGTACCAATATCGTACTCCCAAATAGCATTCGGCGAGCTGACATCACTTACGCCAATGTATATCTTTTCCGCATCAGCCGAAAGTTGAAAGACCCATGTTTTGGGCGTACCACTTACACCATTAAAATCTGGCTGACCGATAAAAGTCCACGATACTGCAGCATCATTAAAACGGTAAATGTTTCCTTGATCATCGGCTGTATAGAGATTTTCGTGAGTTCTATCCCACTGGCCAACCTCCATAGAGTTTGGCGCCTGCAATGAAAATTCAGGTAATTCACCAAAACCAGTACCAGGATCGTAATACCACATATGATCAAAGGTCTCAGCTGATTCGCCTCGGTTCCACTGACCTCGTGATGAACCTCCAGAAATATACACACGCCCTCGTGAATCTACCCACATAAAACGGTTACTATAAAAGAGATCCGTCCATTCACTTGGCTTACCTAATACGGTACTTTCACTGCGCGCAATATCATAACGAACCAAATTATTCTCTGGCGCTGACATTCCATATAACAAGTCATTGCGCTCATCTTTTTGAATCGACACAATTTGTAGCGCCTCTACGCCAACGCCGTTGGGTTCTAAAACACTAAGATCTAAAAGTTCGTTACCAAAAAGATCGTAGCCATACCAATGAAACCCGCGAGTATTCAAAAACCCGAAATCAATATTTGAATAATCTAAGGTCGCCACATATACGCGCCCGTCGTGGTATATAGGCCGTGTATGAAATTTCTCAGCTGACTCTCCGACCTCCCAATTATCTACGGCTAGCGACGCCGTTTCGGCATCACCCACCCAACGCAATACCTCGTCAGATTGATACATGCGGTACAACATTGAGTTATTTATGTGATCATGACCGGAAATATATATTTCACCATTATCATCCGAACCAACCGCTAACCAACATTGATCCGGCTTATCTCCATTAGGGGCATCCGGTAATTGCCAAACCTTTACGCCGTCAATATTCCCTGCGCGCGCCTCATCGAATGGCACAGGAGAAGGTGTAGGCGTTGGTGTAGGTGTAGGTGTTGGTGTTGGTGTTGGTGTTGGTGTTGGTGTTGGTGTTGGTGTTGGTGTTGGTGTTGGCGTTGGCGTTGGCGTTGGCGTTGGCGTTGGCGTTGGCGTTGGCGTTGGTGTAGGTGTAGGTGTAGGTGTTGGTGTTGGTGTTGGTGTTGGTGTTGGTGTTGGCGTAGAATCGACGCCACTTCCCGAGCCACCGCAAGCGACCATTATCGACACTAGCCCGGCGACAACGTAGGTGCGCAAAAGTTTTTTGATGAATGCCATGTTCATACGGATTATTTCCTACTATTATTTATTATTTATTATTTATTATTTATTATTTATTTACAAAGTACGGGCAGAATAATGAAAAATAGATGCACCTAGAATCAAGACCATCACACGTAAATTAAATAAAGTTAGAACTACAGAAAACCAAATATAAAAATAACCTAAATCACTCCCCTCTAATATACTTAGGAATAAAAGTACCGCATTTCACATTGTCACTTGAACAAATACGTTTCATCTATTCAGTATTAATTGACAGCTTCTATCTTACGAATCGATTATTTTTCAGTTAAAACCTAAACACAAACCCGATTACCTAGTAATAAACTATGTACACCTTAATTAACATTGAGATAAATTGGATTTCACATCGAAATTATTTCATTCTGAAGATATCACCGTCTTGTTTTGCGTCTAGCGAGATCAACACCCCCATATCGGGATGAAAACTAGTTGCTAGCCCCAAAGGTTTATCACGCATTGAAAAAACCACCGACTCTTGCGTTGCAAAATCCAGATAATAGTTGTTCGATTGCTGCTGAAACTCCATCGACATGTAGTAGACACCTTCAGTGTTCACCAAGGTGAAGATTGAATTAGCTGGCAAGTTATTAGTGACTATAGTCGGGATTTTTTCGCTATTACGGAGTCTGTATAAACCCTTCTGTTTAAAATATTGAAAATACAAATCGCCGTTTATAGCAATTGCAAAATATACGGTACCGAAGGTTATTTGTTTCTTTGCCTTTGTGTGTACATCCATTTTCCATATGTTCGTATTTTCTGATTCTCTGTTCGAATAAAATATAAGGCCCTGTTCGGATAAGTACTCCACAGGGTATATATCCTCTGGCTGTTCAATGAGTATCGAATGAGCGGCTTCAGATATTGTGTAGCTGTAAATTCCTTTCGTCGTTTTATACAGTAACGTCTGCTGGTCTTCGGATAAAACAAAATACACAATATCCTGCTCATCTACTGATTTTGTCACAAGGGAGTGCTCACCATCTTGCAAAACATAAAGTTGAACCGTACCCGCGCGTTTCGACAAATAGAAAATTCGTTCACCTGCCTGATCAAATTGAGCCAAAGAGTCATTGTAGGGATGCCCGGTTAACTGCTCTGCGGCTCCCAATTTAGATTCGAGCCATATATCACTATTTTCACTCATCAGCGTCACGAATATGCTCTCACCATCACGACTATATCTAGGCCTGTGAATGGTTTTATCCGTAATAAAGGGAATTGATCGAAGTGCACCTTTGAGGCCTAACGAGTAGAGTTTTTGATTCATTAAAAGTAAAACACCCGAGCCATCAGGCTTCCAGCTCACATCCAACCAAGACACCTCAAATTGACGACTTGTAGCCAAGCGGCCTTTTGTGTCGTAAAGATCAACAACCATGCCCTTGCCCTGATAACTTGCAAGCGCAACGCGCCCGTCCGTAATGTCGATAATGTGCGGCGACTTCGACATATCTGTCGACTCCGCAACATTTAGGTCTTCAGTACTAATACGGTACTTAAAGTGTGTTAGCTCGCCTCGTACGCCATAACGTCCTGTCAGCTCAAGAACATCATTACTGGCCCAAGTAATGCTAAATAGATCTCCCTTCCACGGAAATAGCAGCGTTTTTTTTATCACCTGGTGGCCAGTTAAATCTAATTCATACAGATAGACATCGATAGATGTTCCGTCATTCGTGAAATTTGCAGCAGAGGCAATTAACGACACTCCATCGGGTGACCATGCCATCAAATCCCACTTACCCTGGGCCTGATCAATACGCCATTCCTCACCCATAAGATCTTTGATCCATAGCTCATAGTGCGTATTGCGATATTTTCCAAAGGCGAAATATTGGCTATTTGGATGGGGTTCAGGGTAATACTCAAGTCCCGCCTCAGACGTTAGTGGCTCGAGTGATTCGAACATAGGGTGTACGCCGTCACTAGATCGATTCAACACGGTATAAACACTTAACGTGATTAACGAAAGGATCACGCAAGCCAAGATAAAACCAAGAATCCACTTCGCTCGATGATAGCTATCGACGATCTGCGTACTAGCTATCTCCGTATTAGTAGACAGCGCACCAGTGGTGGAAAGATTATGGGGAACCGTGTCGGTAGAAGAATCCATTGAGGAAGTGAAGGAAGGGGCAATGTGTTTGCTCTCGTCGGGCTGAGGACGCTGAGGCAAGCTAAGCTGGTAGCCTTTTTTACTATAGCTAATAACATAGTCGCCCTCCCCTAAGAGCTTCGTTAGATGTTTACGTATGTTTGAAATACACCGCTGCACAGCATGATTAGATACAACGGCACCACCCCAAAGCGCAGCTATGAGCTCATCAATACTGACAACTCGATCACTGTTTTGCGCAAGGTAGCAAAGCACCTCCATAACCTTAGGTTGCAGCTTGATGGTCTTACGGTCATAAGAAAGCGTGTTTTGATCAGCGCAGACGATAATGCCCTGTAAATTAAAGTTTTGATTACGCGTATAAGTCATGCTTGCAGTTATCCATTAATCCGCGTCAGTTATCGTCCTGTTATCCTCATAGTTATTAATGGCACGTGCGGCTCAACGTTAAAAAGACTTACCCACGGCTTACCTCTTGCGTCAAGCCATTGATTTATATAGATATTAAAAGCATCAACACAGATCAACACAGATCAACAAAACAACTAACTCACCTCAGGCGCCCCAAATATAGCTCGTCAACAAAATCAACAAAATCAACAAAACAACTACCTATCGTCAGGTATCACGCACTTAACTACCGTAACCTAGCCAACGTACTCACTTGGACACTCATGTTCGATGATGACAATGCGCAAACGGTATCTGATCATCGAATGATGACAGAGTCGATATAACACCGGACTAGCTATTGGATTAGTTACTGGCTTAATCGCCCGTTAGATTGATATTACGGTCGATATAATTTTATAAGGATGAATTATGTACAAAACTATTTTGAGTGTAATCGCTCTATGTATCTCGGGCGCAGTAGGGGCAACCCTCCCCCCTATTGAAAATTTCACTAAGGCGAACGAATATTACAACGCCGTATTATCGCCCGACGGAAAATATATTGCTGTCGAGCGCGCGGCGGACCAGGGAAAACGTACTGTCGCCATCGTGAAGACAGATTCCCTATCGGTTATTAGTCATATACCGGCAACCAATGATCGCTCTCCTACAAACCCTCGCTGGGCAAATAATGAGCGAGTCGTTGTATCCTTCACAAAAGAGCTAAAACGCCGTGAACACGAGGCACATACGGGCGAATTGACCGCCATGGATGCCGATGGTTCAAAATTACGGAACATAATCCAACACACAGGCTTAGGAACAATTAACGGTAAGCTAATTGAGTTAACAAGCGGTAAAGGTAGAAAGCGCGGCAATATGTTACTAGGTTTCGCACGTGTAATTCACCAGCTACCCGGCGAAAAGAAAAACATCCTTATACGATTTCAAGATTATCATCGTGGTAGTAAAGACGTACCATTATTTGAGTATTACAAAATTAATACTGTAACGGGAAAGGTGAAATTCATTGTTAAAGCCCCTAGTGAATTCGCACATGTAACATTCTCTGCCACTGCAGAACCACGCTTTAGCCTCGGGCTTAGTAAAGCCGAAAAAAGTAAGAATGTCCTTATTGCTCATCGCTTTATTAGTGGTAAGTGGGAGGCACTCGAATCCAACATGATTGAAGGAGCAGAGGAGATTTCAATTATCGGTGAAACTGGTTCAGCCAATGCTGTATTCCTAAAAGCCCGATTCCTTCATAAAACGGACAGAATCTACCGATACAACATTGAGACGGGTGAAAAAACCCTCGCATTCGCTCACGGCTCTGTCGACCCCGGCCAGCTAGTCCATGACCGCAATACCAATACCCTAGTGGCTGTTCACTTTGAAGACGGAGAACCGAATCTACATTTAATCGATGAAGAGCACCTTTATTCCAAATGGTACCCCAGCCTATTTTCGGCCTTTGACGGAAAACGTGTTCGAATTACCAGCTCCACATTGGACGATAGCCAATTAATCATTCATGTCAGTGGCGCTAACGAACCCGGTCAATTTCATTTGTTTAATACCTCAACAAAAAAAATGCGCTACCTATTCAATGCTGCGTCGTGGGTTGATACCGACAGCTTATCCGAAACCCAGCCCATCCAATTTAAATCTAGGGATGGGCTCGACATTCATGGTTACTTGACCAAACCAAAGTCACTAAAAACTGATATGCCCCTTATTGTTTATCCGCATGGCGGACCGCATGGCCCTAGAGATAAATGGACCTACAATTCAGAAGTACAATTTTTGGCGTCGCGAGGCTATGCCGTACTTCAAGTAAATTTTAGAGGGTCTGGCGGTTATGGCTTGGGCTTCGAAAAGAAAGGGTATCGCCAATGGGGCGCCGAAATACAATACGACATTATTGATGGGACGCGCTGGGCCATGAAGCAAGACGAAATTAGCCGAGATCGAGTGTGTATTATGGGAGCTTCTTTTGGCGGCTATTCCGCGCTAATGAGCCCAATTATTGAGCCTGATTTATTTAAGTGCGCCATAGGATTTGTCGGTGTGTATGATTTAAACTTGATGTATACGACTGGCGACATCGAAAGATTAAATTATGGTGAAAATTATTTAGATGAAGTCATAGGGCACGATAAGACAGAACTCGATCGTTTCTCCCCATTAAAACGCGTCGACGAGTTAAAGGCCCCGGTACTACTCATTCACGGTGAAGAAGACTGGAGAGTCGATGTTAAACATTACCACGAAATGAAAAAAGCCTTAGAAGAAAAAAACCACCCACTCGAAACCATGCTGATAGAGAAAGAAGGTCATGGTTTTGCCAATGAGAAAAACCGCATTGAATTCTTAAAACGTGTTGAGATATTTTTAGCTACGCATTTAACTAAATAAAAGAAAAACAATGAGCCCGACCCAGTTCGGGCTCATTTATATATAGCCCAGGTTTCAGGCACTCAACCATAATTTACCCGGCACTTAGAATATCGACAACAGTGGACATAAATCCTGAAAAATAAACTCACGACAAATAACCCACCCCTCTACAGTCCAATAAAAAAATAGCTTAGGGATTTAAGGCATCAGTCACCTTCCGCAACCATTCTTTAAATAAAGTTCCAGTCGCTTCTAATGCGCACTGTCTTGATTCATTCCTATTCGGTCACGCCACACCAACAAAATTTAATATCAGTGAAATTTAGTATCAGTGAAATTTAGTATCAGTAAAAAAAACGATATAGACTATTTTTATGATGCATATTTTATTCACACGACATACCTTGACATCGCATATATATTTGATAGTGTATATTTCAGGTATTCATTAGCTCGGTAGTTTTTTTCCGGCGGATAATAGTACTCCAATATTTTCCCAACATAAGTTTCTTATCTACCATACAAGTATCACCGCATACCAACATTCCACGTATTGAAAGCTAACTATTCATGTTATCCGCGTGATTCCTCCAGTTGGCATTAACGTAATACCTGCATAGGGAGCCAATAGAAATTTCACCATACTTATCTCCCCACATGGAAAAACTTTAGCGTCGCTAGTCCCACCTTTAATACAGTCTGAACGGTACTTTGGTTGTTTGAACTCACAATAATTCCTACACCACTATAGTGGCACGCCCAACAGTATTGGGGGTTAAACCCAGGCGACACGATAAAGGTTGCTCAGCGTCCTTGGTGCCAATAAGTTGCTGTCGATTTAATATGGTGACTGCGCAAATTAACATATCAAGCCAAGATTGCCTAAGTAGACGAATTGCATCCACAGCCACTGAAGAGCGAAATGTTATTCAGCGACTGGCAAGCCATTATTTGAAAGCGTTTTACCTAACGGAATTATCTCTTCTGCATTATCCAAAGAGATAACCGGAACAACATTAAGACCCTCAAGTTGCTCACTAGCTGTAGCCACATCTAATTCTTAGGTTTAGGTTTAGGTTTAGTTTTAGTTTTAGTTTTTAAGGTCGCAGTAATTGATTCAGGAATAATCGCACCTTGATGCTGTATAACGAGCCTAGCCAATGCATTTCCTTGGCTGCAAGACTCTCGTACTGTACCCCCGGTTAAATAACACGCCAGGAAGCCTCCGTTAAATGAATCTCCGGCAGAAGTACTATCTATAACCTTCTCAACGGGTTCAACCAGTATGCGCTCTGAAGCGCTACCCATTCCATCACAGACCAAACACCCCTCGGCGCCAAGCTTAACAACGATAGTCTTTACACCCAAACGGTGTAATCTAGATACTGTATCATGAGGTGTAGCGTCACCCCAGATAAGCTGCTCATCGTCAAAGGTGACTAGTGCAATGTCAGTTGTTTGGTATACCTCCTGATAAACCTCCGTTACAACGCCCTCTTGTGCCCATAAACTCGGCCTATAGTTACTGTCAAAGACTATCTCGCATCCTTTCTGTCTAAGCTCTTTAAGCAGCGCTAGCATCTTCTTTTGATCGTCATAAGGAAGTATTGCAAGACTAACTCCGCTCAAAAATATCATATCGGCAGAACTGAGCGCGTGTTTAATATCGGTAAAACCAGAGTGCTGCATAATGTAGCGGGCGGCCGAGTCATTACGCCAATATATAAAACTTCTCTCTCCATTTTCATCAACTTGAATTAAATAAATCCCAGGAGTACGACTATCATCTCGAAGGACCAAATCAGTTGATAGACCTTCTTCTTGCCAACGAGCAATCATTCCATCACTAATAATATCTGTACCGAGCGCTGTCACGTAACTGGTACGAACGGTGTTCGAGCTAAAGTAGCGTTTTGAATTTCGACTTGAGCTTACATTTTCGTTTTGGCTTAAACATCTGTTTAAATAGATTGCAGAATTTAAGGTGTCACCACCAAAACTCTGACGCATCTCGCCAAATGGAGAGCCTATCAATTCAACCATACATTCTCCGATAATAGCGATGTGAGTCATAAGCGTGCTCTTCATTAAATCATGCGTTTAATCGGGAATGATCGCGTTTTATTTTTATTATGGGTCATACATTACGCCCATTAAGCCCTACCTAAGCCCTAAGACCTACCTAAGCCCTAAGCCCTAAGCCCTAAGCCCTAAGCCCTTTAGTATGAAATTACTCACTGTCGAATTTAATCATAAAAATAGTTAGAATAAATGACAGAACGAACACACCAGACACACCTAATATGGCCTGGATAAAATTACGTGTCCCACCCGACAAATAAGCAGGCATACTAAATATCGATGACAAGATATAACTGGTTAAATGAGTATCAAGCGTTACGGATATCGCGCCGAAGATACCCGCAGCCAAACTGGCGGCCATTAAGACTTTAGTATATTTAGTTAGTACACCAAAAAGCGCAGGCTCCGTGATACCGAGTATTGCTGTCACGCCCGAACCTGCCGTTACTGAAGACTCTTCTTTAGATACGAACTTACGTTGAGTGTACCAAACGCCCATCGTTGCACCCGCGATTGAAAGATTACCTAAACACATGATTGGCATTAATAGATCTTTGTTATATAGCGCAAAGTTGTTCAAACTAATAGGTGTCATGCTGTGGTGAATTCCGAACACAATGGTTATTGGTCGAGTCAAGCCGAAAATGAAACCCGTGAGTGTCGGTGAAATATCTAATAACGAACTGACTATCCAGCCTGCGCCATTACTTAACCAAATTCCAGCCGGCCCAACAAATGACAATGTGACTGTAGCTGTAATGGTTAACGCTAAAAGTGGAGTGAATACCGGCTTAGCCGCTGAAGGAACAAGTCGATCAACCAGTGGCGTCACTTTTGAAAGTAACCAAACGGCTAAAATAGCTGGCACAATTGCGCCGCCATAGCTTAACAATTCAATTGGCACGACACCCAGCACCGTTAATTCGGGGGCGACACCAATACTTTTAAGTTGTGCCGCTTTATCAATTAATTTTGGAGCCAGCATTGCAGAAGTAACCGCAAGAGCGATATATTCATTAACTTTAAACATTCTTGCCGCAGAGACAGCCACAAGCATTGGCAAAAAAAAGAAAACAGCAACAGAAATTGACCGAAAGAAAAACACTGAGTCTGAACTTTCTGAAATAACATTTGTTGCAATTAAACCCGAAAGAAGTCCCATCAACATACCCGCCCCTGCAATTGCAGGAACTACCGGGCCAAATATTCCCGCCACAATACGCATAACACCCTGAAATAGTTTTACTTTTTCAGGCGAACTTGAATCAGAAGTTGAACTTGAATCAGAAGTTTCACTAGAGCCAGAAGTTGCACTAGAGCCAGAACCAGAGACGAGGCTATCAGCCGGCGGTGTATTTAGAATTTCGTTATACCATTTCTCAACATCAACCCCGATGACCACTTGTGTTTGGCCTTGCATGAAAACAACACCTTTAACGCCAGAAATTTTCTTGATTTCATCTTCATTTGCTATTGATTCATCGACTAATTCAAGTCTTAGCCTTGTCATGCAATGCGTAACATTTGCAATATTACCAGAGCCACCAAGGGTTTTAAGTAGTAACTGTACATTCTCATTAAAGCTGTTTTCTTTAGATGGTGAAATGTCACTAGTCGGTTGTACATTATTTTCAGTAAGCTTCATCTACAGACTACCTGTTACTTAGAATGATTTAACTTTGGCCATCATACCTAGAATATCTATTAATCCAATTAAAATAATGACATTGAATTCATGCCAAAATTGTCAAATCAGTGATCGTTTGATTTACTTCCTATTTGGTATGTTTTTTACTGTAAAATACCCCAGCCACCGTACCAGTTCGTTTTCAATGAAATTATCACTTGAAATATTATTTTTTTGCCGGCTAGATAGTGTGAGTTAATTTAGTAAAGGCCTCTTAATCGTGAAAGAAAACACTATATCCAACATCCATTGCATAATCACCAAACCAGACAGGCACAACTTAGTTACCGTTATAGTAGAAACCGACAGCGGGATAACCGGCTATGGATGTGCAACATTCCAACAGCGTCCATTAGCGGTCAAAACCATCGTGGATGAATATTTAAAACCTATTCTAGTCGGAAGAAATGCCAACAATATAGAAGACCTTTGGCAAATGATGATGGTTAACGCATATTGGAGAAATGGGCCAATAATTAACAACGCCGTCTCCGGTATCGATATGGCCCTATGGGATATCAAAGCAAAACTCGCAGGCATGCCGTTGCATCAATTATTTGGCGGGAAATCTCGCGATGCTATCCCTACGTATACCCACGCAACAAGTGATTCAATGGAAGGGCTTTATAAACTAGTCGATTCCTTTTTAGAAAAAGGATACAAACATATTCGGTGTCAATTGGGGTTTTATGGCGGAATACCTGACAACATACACTCAGCATCATCCCCTACAGCGGGTTCATATTATGATCAAGATCAATACATGGATAACACACTCACCATGTTTAGCTTACTCCGAGAAAAATATGGAAATAAATTTCATATTCTTCACGATGTACACGAGCGACTTTTCCCAAATCAAGCCATACAATTTGCTAAAGATGTAGAAAAATACAAGCCGTATTTTATTGAAGACATCCTGCCGCCAAATCAAACAGAGTGGCTCGACAATATTCGAAGCCAATCATCAGTATCTCTAGGTTTAGGCGAGTTATTTAACAACCCTGAAGAATGGAAACCTTTGATAATTAACCGTCGTATCGACTTCATACGTTGTCACGTATCACAGATAGGCGGAATTACTCCAGCACTAAAACTTGGGCACCTATGCCAAAGCTTTGGGGTTAGACTTGCATGGCATTGCCCACCAGATATGACGCCTATTGGCGCAGCGGTTAATACACACCTGAATGTTCACTTACATAATGCTGCAATTCAAGAACATGTCCCGTATAACGAAAACACTAAAACTGTATTTCCAGATGCAGCAGAGCCACAAAATGGTTACTTGTATGCCGCTGAAAAAAACGGTATTGGTGTAGAAATAAACCGAGAAGAAGCTGAGAAATTTCCTTTAGTTTATCGTCCACACGAGTGGACCCAAAGCAGGCTCCCTGATGGGTCTATACATACGCCTTAAATTAATTGCGGCCTAAAACGATGATCGCAAAGCAATTCGTCGTGAAGCAAGTCACTGTAAAGCAAGTTACTTTACAGTGACTACCCCTAAAAACATTCACCCTAAAACAATTTACCCTAAACCAATTCACTCTAAAAAAACATTCTAAAAAAACGCGACTCCGCGCTATTACTTATCCCTATAGCGGATACTTTCGCTATTAAACGGGGCGTGATATGTACACTGGTAATTGATATCAATAATATCACTGAGAATAAATACTTCACCCGACTCAAGAAACCCTCTATTCGTTATATTCATTGCAGCCGTAGATCGCTTGCACATTAACAGCTCAGAATCGTCTTTCGAGACATTTATTGCTTTATACGTTGTTAAGTAACTATCTATTATTAGACCTAGGGAAAGAGCGTGCTTCTGCAAAGAACTTTCTATTATTGAGTCATTCATATCAGGAAACATCTTTACTGGAATATCTGTCATTTCTATTTGAATAACTTTATCATGAATTAATCTTAATCTTTTTATATTCCAGATATAATCACGTTCATCTATGGAAAATACTTGCGCTTCATGATGACTTGGATGCCTCTTTTTTGAATGTATTTTTCGATAAGTAATTTCACCAAAACTATTTTCCGTGATCGAGTTGTATACCAGTGGTGTTCCAATAATTTCAGCGTTAATAAAATAACCAGAACCAAGTTTAGCCGTTATAACGCCAATCGCCTCTAATTTCGCTAACGCTTTTCGGATTGTAAATCTCGACAGTTTATACTTTTCAGTGAGGTTTCTTTCTGACGGTAGTTTATACGCAATAGTGTTCTGGCATATTTTACTAATGATGTCCTGAACAACTACTTCATATTTCTTCATGAATCACCAAAAAGATAAGATTAAGGTCAAGATTAAGACTGAAAATCACACAATTCAAATTTGAATAGCATCATCTATCTTGGCAGGTATATATGTCAATCGAAGCTACACTCCCAGTCTTCATCACCCACAATAGATGAAAGAATGACCGTAATATACTAACAACCGAGCTATTAACTACGATGCCAGATATCCACATCAATGAAAAGGGGCTGCCATCAGTGACAAAACCATAAAAGGTGCCGAATTAACGTAAGCCTTCTTTAACCAACGTCAAAGTCCTATTATTGAGAGGCGCGTGCTGCTCGGCATACAGAGCGGCCTACCGGCGAAAATACTGAGCAGAAATAACCGTGAAGAGCGGGCAAGGAAAACGTATACATAGAGCTAACATCATACCTAATCGAGGACGATCGAAGCGGCCTTTCCATTCTAGATACATTGCTAGCTTTTTAGCTTTTTAATGACCGAATAGCTTTATTACAGCTTCATCTGGAGCTTTAAAGTGCATACCTAGCGCCCACAATACCTTCACGTGATTTTTGTCGAATAAAGACTATAATCAACATGTTCATTAGAAAGGCGAGAGCGGCAACATGCAGGTAAATCTAGTGTATATAAAGCTTAGAGCACTAGTCCATATGGCGCTAATACATGTTACCTTGGTGTGTTCAGTTTGGGCTTCTGATAATAATGATAATGCTCGGCCAGATCGCTATATTTTTTGGAATGGCGGCGCGCTGAAGGCTCGGCAAGCATACGAAATTGAAGTTATTCAAAATGCCTTAGATGCTACTCTAGCTCAATATGGTGACTATTCATTAGATCTGATCTCGGATATCTATACTCCACGTAGATCATTCGCTCATTTGGAGCAGGGCGATCTATTCAACATGAAAGTAAGTAGCCGCATACAAGAAGGACTAAGTCATAAAGCGACACTGGTAGATTTTCCGTTATATTTGGGAATATTGGGATATCGTCAGTTGATTATACGCAAAGAAGATTTGGCAAAGTTTAATCGTACGCACAGCGATGAACAGCTACGTAAGTATAGCGCTGGGCAAGTACGAAGCTGGGCAGATGTTGCAATTTATCGCCATAATAAATTTCCAGTAGTAGAGTCAGAGACCTTTGAAGCTCTTTTTCCGATGTTAGTCGCTGGACGATTTGATTATATTCCACTTGGCGCTATTGAGATCCAAGAGGCCTTCGCGAACCACAAAGAAAAATACCCCGAACTGATGATTGCGCCGAACATTTTATTCTACTACCCATTACCCGCGCGCATTCTTATTAACGACCCATCAGGCCGATTACGCCAAAGACTAAATGATGGATTCAATAAACTCACTAAAAACGGTGGTGTAGAGGATTCGTTTAAACGGTATTTTGAACAGGCCATCGAAACGATTTTATTATCAGACAATCGTACTCTCGCACTAAAAAACCCTAACCTAAAAAAACTCTGCAAGCCGTCAAAAAAAATACAATCACATTCTGGATCATCATCGAATATGGCGAAAATATTTAACCGTATGGATCCCTGTATTTAATGGGACACTTGCCAAGCGCTTGAAAAAAGAATTAGCTGGCAAGTGATAGGTGATAGGTGATAGGTGATAGGGATTATGTGTACGCGGCAACACGCACTTAATAAAATTTGTGAAGGAAGCGCGGCAGAGATTCACGCGTAATGATTTATTAATATTGAGCGCTCGATAACGTCGTTTCAAAATGACGAAATATCTTCCGTCTCTTCAATCTGAACGCCGCATGGATTTGTTACTCACTACTTTGAGTTTATAAATATTCGATTCTTGATTCCGCAGACTGGAATTGCTACCCGTCTTTAATCTTTGGCTTATAGATGTATTTTTCGGCCGCTACCAAAGGGACCTCTTTAAACATATCATTTGTGCATTCATCTGCCCTGAAGCCCTACGTCTTCCCATCTGTTAAAACAGTCTGCTCGGTGGTGCAATAGCCTTGAACCCCTCTTAAATAACTTCAATCGGGTATCTAGGCGCAACACTAACTATCTGTAAATTGTCCTTTGGGCGCGCCACCCCCTTAAAAGAACCCATAATTTGAGCGACTTGAAATTGTCTATTTAGGCGCTCTAATGCCTCAACTTTTTGATTGGTAGTAAACTGCGTCTGCCCCCAGTTCACAACCGGGCGATTAATTGTAGAAATTTTCTGATCGATTAAACTCAATGCAGTAAGATAGTTTGCCAAGAGCAGCATTCAACATTGCGTGTAAATATATAGCACTATCAACCATCTTCGGTAAGAGCATACGAATCTTGTCTAAATAGTGTTCTAATGACAATATATCTTCGATTTTCAGAGCTATTAGCGTTGCCGTACTAAGTGCTTCAATCTCTATACTTATAGGTATCTGAGGCGATGCGGCCAGTGCTCTATCGTATATTTACCCCGTTATAAACAAACCCTTCTGATTGTAGTAAACAAATACCCAGAAGCTGTCTACTAAGCCTATTTATATTTATTGCAACTCCCGCCACAAAAATCATGCAACTCAGAAGGCATATAGACACACGACTGTAATCAACGTCGCATATCCATTAGAGTGATTCGATGTCATTTACACTGCCACCCTATTAAGCGTATTGCAAATTGGCTCGAGGACTCCACCGATTTACCTACTCTCACCTCGATTCTTAGCCGCTTATAGACCGGTATTCGACGACGTTCTGTAACCATTAGACAGAATAATCAAGCCGCCAATCACCAAACTAACCTACAACTTTCCAAATATTTTCACTGCACGCATACCCTTTCTTTATTATTTCAGGGTATTTAAACGCCATTGTGAGTGGTACATCATACTAAAATTGTGTATATTTTCGATTTAATACATGCTTCATGTAAAATTAGAATAGACTACGCAGCACAATAAATAGCATCAAGAGTATTCATTAAGCCCCAAGTCATTGCCATTACAAATAACTCTGGCTCCATTGATCCTTTTGCATATTCGCAACTAGAGCTTGCGTCGTGTAATCTGGTAAACTGGTAAACTGGTAAACTGGTAAACTGAGCCTAATAAATCGTAATGTCACGACAACTACTCTTGACACCCAAATACTATTGATATTCAAACTAAAACTAGGATTAACAATGAAAACTATAACAATGTTGAAACTTTCCTTAATTGCGAGTGCAACCATTCTGGTTGCAGCATGTAATGAGGACGCTAAAGAGGCTCCAGCGGCCACTGCAGTGGCACTTAATTTTGAAGATGTAAAAATCAAAGAGTCATACACTATTGGTATTGGTGCAGGTAAAAGCATGAAAGCCAATGTTGAATCTATCGATGGTACCGGTATTGAGTTAGATCTTGACGTTGTTATCCAAGCGTTTAATGATGGATTAAAAGGCGATTCTCAACTAGATGAAGCCGCTATTACCGAAACAATGAATGCTTTCAGAGTACGTGTAAATGACGCGATGCAAGCGCAACGTGCAGCTGAAGCTGAAGAACAAAAGATAGCGGCCGAAGAAAACGTAGCCAAGGGCGCTGAGTTCTTGGCTGCAAACAAAGTTAAAGACGGCGTTATTGTTACTGAGTCTGGCTTACAATATAAAATATTGAAAGCAGGTACAGGCAAGTCTCCTTTAGCAACAGATACGGTAAAAGTACACTATACGGGTACATTAATTGACGGCACTAAGTTTGATAGCTCACGTGATCGTGGCGAGCCTGCAACTTTTGGTGTAAGCCGTGTGATCAAAGGCTGGACCGAAGGCCTCCAGTTAATGAAAGTGGGTTCACAATGGGAATTCTACATTCCTTCAGATATTGCCTATGGCGCATCTGGCAATCCTAAAATTCCGGGTAACTCGGTACTTGTCTTTGATGTAGAGTTAATTGAAGTCATAGAAATCCCTAAACCTGCAAAATAAATATGGGCGGATACCACCCCTCCCCAAAAAGGGCTACCTGAAAAGGTAGCCCTTTTTTTATACTACAAAAACCCGAAAATAGTTGACCCGAACAACCCTCCCCCAACATCCCTTTCTATTTGAAAAGAAACCAGAACTCCCTCAACTGAGAATATGCTAGTCCAAAAAACTGCGCAGGATGACAGTGACTATTCATCGCGCACGCATTAAATTTATGGTTCGACCGCCAAAGTGAACACTGTGCGGTAAATAATTTCGCATACTCGTTCAGATTATTGATCTACGCGTGGAGCAAACGAGCCCCAAAAACCAACCATCTAGAATCGAAGATAAAGATAAAGATAAAGATAAAGATAAAGATAAAGATAAAGATAAAGATAAAGATAAAGGCATGATGAGTTTTTATAACCGAAGAGTTCTAGCCAAGCCCTCTTATGTTAAACCTCTCCTATCAAAACATTAAACGCCCGATTCAAGTGTCTTAAATCTACTCCTTTTTTATTTACCTCATGACAAACTATTCATGGATGGGCACTCGTTACTTTATGACAAGTTCCTCCTATTTATTTATGACCGGATACAATCATTAATGTATTAATTGATTATGTTTTTAGTGGCTAAAAGGTAGACAAAAGCGAAAAATTCCGCAAAAAAACCCCCTAGGTTCGCTAGGGGGCAAAGTGAACAAACAACGCCCACACTCTAGAACTCGTTTAATTCAGCCCAGTAAAGTGGCCCAAAATCAAACACTAAAATGCTAAGGACTCGCTACTAATAAACAAAAACCTCATTCGCAGTATCCATTGCTAAGGGATTAAATATAGTAAATGAGTACCTAACTTGATCGCCAGCCTCAAGTCCTGCTATCTCCCATTGAAAATTTCCGTTTACGACCGTCATCATCAGATTTTGCTGTGCTTGATTATTCAACTGGTAATGAACAATGGCATTGGTGGCACCAGGCGCAATATGGAATAGCAAACCTCCATTCGCGGTTCTGGTAACGCCTGTTCCGCCGGTGTCAGGTTCGCAGGCATCGCCAATTCCATTATTGTTGCTATCTTCTTGACCAGGATTGGCAATAACTGGGCAGTTATCGTTAACATCGGCCCAACCGTCTCCATCTTGGTCTAAAGTGCCAGCTTCGCATGCGTCACCAACGCCATTACCATTGGCATCTTCTTGCCCAGGGTTGGCAATAGTAGGACAGTTGTCGAGGCTATCAATCACGCCATCACCGTCAACATCCGACGGCCCATCAATAAAGGTGTATTGAAAGAACTCTGTATCAAATGCTAATGGATTAGCTACAGTCATCGAACCTGTAATTGTGTCCCCTGCAGAACCAGAGATATTGTAGGTTTTTCTACCTTGACCATCGTCAATCATGCGTACGTTAAGCTGTGCACCATTATTGACTCTATAGTGCAAATCAGAAAAGTTTGAAGCTTCAGCAAAGAATTGGATTTCAGTAGCCGAAATCACCTTAAAACCATAAGGCTCAGTGATATCACACACATCACCAATGCCGTTTCCGTCACTGTCTTCTTGACCAGGGTTGGCTACGTTAGGGCAATTGTCGAGGCTATCCGCTATGCCATCACCGTCAGAATCTAACGGCGGAAGCACATCACACGCATCACCAATGCCGTTTCCGTCACTATCTTCTTGACCAGGGTTGGCTATGTTAGGGCAATTGTCGAGGCTATCCGCTATGCCATCACCGTCAGAATCTAACGGCGGAAGCACATCACACGCATCACCAATGCCGTTTCCGTCACTATCTTCTTGACCAGGGTTGGCTATGTTAGGG
>JBLIMQ010000042.1:0-31108 GCA_047638775.1 Flavobacteriales bacterium | reverse complement strand
TTTGACGTCTTTGGCCAGTTCTTCGGCCATGGCTTGCAGCTTTTTGTGATCCATTGTTTTACTCATTATATTACCTTTGGTTCAGGTTATAGATAATGAGCAGTTACACAATTAGTTTTACACCCTCGAGATTTTTCACAGTACTGTTCTCGGTATTGTATGCACTCTCTGTACCTCCCTTATAGCCTATTTTAGTTCCATTTATCCTTTGTCATTCGTTGTGATTCTTTGCTGTTCAGGTTTACCCCTAGCAATTGCTTACTTAATGGAATACTAGCTCTATCTTCATATAAACCAAATCCGTGTACGGTTTGATTCTTACTTGGCAGCCATGAATTAAAGATCTTGTCCCATATGGCCAAGGCGGAGCCGTAGTTTTTATTGAAGTGCTTTGGTGTATTTGAGTGGTGTATTTGATGTTGCGCGGGGCTTATGAAAATATGCTCAAGTTTGCCGAAACTTAACCATACTGGTGTATGCCGTAAGTTGGCCGCTGCGCTATTAAAAATAAAGACAAAGACATTTACCCCGAATATTTCTATCAGGCCGATCGGCCCATCGACAACATACATAAATACTCCACTGACTAAACCTATTGTCGCGATGCTGCGTAGCGTGTTGATGAGCATTTCTGCGCTGTGTACTCGATAGAGGCTTAAAGGGTTTAGTGCGGTAGCGCTGTGGTGTACGGCGTGAAATCGCCAAAGCCATGGGATGGAGTGGAAAAGCCTATGCAGTATGTAGCGTGCAAGATCCTCGAACATGAATACACAAATACTCAATAAAATTAGCGCACTTGGCGCGTTCAAGTGAAGGTATTCCCCTTGTCCCAAGTAGGTAACAAGAAGTGTGTTCGTTGTTATGGCAAGACTCACTTGGCTAAATAAAAGTGGTGTAACGAGGGCTACACGCAATATGTGATTACTTACTAGCCAAAACAGATCATGCCAGCTTGTGCCATCGAGCCATGCTCGTCTTTTGGTTGTGATAACACTATGAGAGTTGCGTGTAAATCTAAAAGCCAAAAACACGATACATGCATTTAGCGTTAGATAGCCAATAAATATGCGCTTATTCGGGTCAATTAAGTGAGTAAACGATCCAAGGCCGATATGGATGAATTCAATAAGGTAGCTAGGGACAGCGGCTGCTAGCGGCTGAAAAGTACTATCGATCATAAAGTTTCACTGCAGGCCAAATTGAAAATATTACGGTAATACTATTGCATATGCAAATGATAGCGATTAGCATTCGCATTTAATGTTATCTACTTAGGATGTTATATGAAGTCAATTAAAGTTTTTTGCCTCGCTGGGTCATGCCTGTTTATGAGTGCTTGCGGGGGCGGCAATACAGACACAGTCCAGGTCGAGACGGTTAAAAATAACTATACAGATATGGCCTACGCCGCGTATGGCGATTCATTGACGCAGGCGCAGGCGCTATTAAATCGTGTTGATGAGTTAATTGCCGAGCCAAGTGAGGAACGGTTGACGGCCGCAAAATCAGCCTATAAAGATGCCCGTATCCCTTATCAGCAATCGGAGATTATGCGCTGGGATACCGCTATTACACTGGATGCCAATTTAGACTTAGATGGTGGGCCTGCCAGCGTAGATGAGTGGGAGGGGCAAGTGAATGCTTGGCCTCTCGATGAAAACCATATTGATGCTTTGATTGAGAGTGATGTTGATATCAATAAAACACTGCTTATCGCACAAAATGGCGCTGCGGATAACGAAGCGAATGTGAGTACCGGTGTTCATGCTGTTGAATTCTTACTATGGGGTAGAGACAACAACGGAACTGAGCCTGGTGCGGGCGAGCAATTGGCAAGTGCTTTTTCTCAAGATGATTGTCCAGATGATTTGTGTTTACGTCGGGCAGAATACTTACGTGCCGCCACTGAATTACTGGTAGATGATCTAGAGCTCATGCTTGCAGAGTGGAGTCCTAGTGCACGCAGCACGGAAGGTACATTGGCATACAACTTTTTAAATAACGATCAAGCCTTGGAATATATCCTGGGATCGATCCGTGCGATGGCGAGCGATGAGTTGGCGTCAGCGCGCATGAGTTCAGGTTTGGAGTTAGGGGACCCAGAAGAGGAGCATGATTGCTTTAGTGATTTAAGTCATGTGGCCATCTATTACAATTTTCAGGGGGTGCGTAACGCTTTCTACGGTCGCTATGGCGAGGTTGATGGTGCGAGTGTAGCGGATTTGATCCTACAGAAAAATCCCGAAACCTATTTTGAAATTAACGCAAAACTGAATGACATTGAAACCCTAATGGCCAAAATTTTTGTCGCCGGTGAGCGCAACGAAAATACGGTACGTTATGACCAAATAATTGGTCAAGCCTCGGATGGCGTCGAGCGTATTATTGCAGAAAGCGCTGTCGATCAGTTAATTGACATTGATTCGTTGTTTGTTGAAGCACAGGAAATTTTGGCGTTGAGCGAAATAATCATTGTTGGCGGCGGTGATTAGCCATATTCATTGGCCAATTTCTTAGAGTGCGTGAATAGCCTGCTCTATCAGAAAGTTTTATTAGAAAAGCTTATTTGATAACGGCATTTGATAACGGCAATAGTTGAATGGATATTTATGATTAATAGTGCGTGATTACGCGTACTTTACGGGATTTATCGTCAACGCCAGTTGTTTATCTGGTGTCGGCCTTATAGAGAATATTATGGTGTACTTTAGATTAACAGGGGCAATGATTTTTTGTGCTTTAAGCGCTTGTGGCGGGTCCGGGTCGAGTACTTCTCCTTCACCTATTTCGTCTCCTATTTCGTCACCTACGCCGTCCCCCGCTCCATCACAGTCGGATCCGGTTTCATCCATCGATGAACACTTACCTGGCGGTAGTGCGAGTGTGAACATTACAAATTCGGATGCATTTTCTAAGCGATCGGCTAACTTGACGGATAATGAAAGGATAATACGGTTTAATTTGGGCAACGATTTTTTTGAAAATCCTTGGGTATCGGGAAGTGCGAGTACTTCCTCGCGTGACGGCTTAGGCGCATTGTTTAATAATAATGCCTGTCAAGATTGCCATATTCGCGATGGTCGCGGTCATGCTCCTAATGCTTGTGAACTCGGTGATGAGTGTGATTTTGGTAGTCTGTTATTTCGTGCGGCACGTGTAAATATTAGCGACGAGCAAGCGCTTGCTATGGCGCAATCGTTACGCGCAAATGTGGGTGATTCTAGCGTGGGAGGACAGTTGCAGCACGACTCAATCGTAGGTGTTCAGGCTGAAGTTAATTTAGGTGTCGCTTATACTGAACGTGAATTTGTCTATAGCGATGGTGAAACAACGGTAGTGCGCGAGCCTGTGTGGCAATTCGAATCTAGCTATGTGGCACTAGGATATGATTTCGATGCTGATATCGCTTTGTCGCCACGTGTTGCGCCGCCGATGATCGGGTTGGGTCTTGTAGCCTTAATTTCGGAATTAGATATTGTAGCGCGTGAAGATGTAAACGATGCGGATGGTGATGGAGTTTCAGGTCGTGCGAACTATGTGTGGAGTATTGAAGAAGAGCGAGTAATGCTTGGGCGATTCGGTTGGAAAGCGGGACAACCATCGCTTATAGAGCAGGCGGCAGGGGCTTTTTTAAATGATATGGGTTTAACCAGTCGTATACATAAAGAAGAGCCTTGTTTAAGTCATCAGCACGATTGCTTAGCCGCCGAAAACGGCAATGGTGACGCCGTTGAAGACTATAACTATGAGGTGTCCGACAAAATTCTTGATTCGATTGCGTTTTACTCGGCTAATTTAGCGGTGCCGCAGCGCCGAAATGCTTACGCGAATAATGTTCAAAATGGGAAGCGTTTATTTATTGGCGCCGGATGTATTGATTGCCATACTGAGCAATATGAAACGGAGTCGAGCGCGGATTTTCCTGAATTATCGAATCAACGAATTTTCCCCTATAGTGATTTTCTGCTTCATGATATGGGCGAAAATCTAGCGGGCTTCGATATTGATAATCATACATTAGGGGATGATGTGCGCGTGGAGTTTTTAGCGAGTGCACGCGAGTGGCGTACGCCACCACTTTGGGGTCTTGGGCTTGCTAAGGTTGTTGATACAAATGCAAACTTCTTACACGACGGGCGTGCTAGAAACATAATGGAAGCTGTTTTGTGGCATGGTGGTGAGGCTGAAAATTCAAAACAAGCGGTATTAAATCTATCGGCGGCTGAACGCATTGATTTATTGGCGTTTTTAAATGATTTATAAAGTCACCGTAATTAGATGCGGGGTTGGTTATCTAGCGCCAATCCAAAAATAGGGCTCTGCTACGGTGAGATTTAAATCGCCATCTTCGCACCACTAGAGCTAGTTGCGTAAATCTGACAGTTTTTTATCGCCATTGGCGATGAGCCATTTATGGATGGTCACTCGCTAGGGGTCATTGGCTAAGGTTTATTGGCTAAGGTTCATTGGCTAGGGTTCAACGCGAAAATGTATCTCTGCAAATTGACCAAGATCATCCATCACACTTAACCGATGGTCGCCAGGGTTAAGTTGGCGCAATTCGATAGTGGCAGATTCGCCTTGCCAGTGCCCGTTTAAAAACCAGTTTGGGGAAGCGGAATGCCCTCGTGCTTTAACACGTATCGTTGGTAGATGAATTTCATCGGGCCGAGCTTGGAGGATAGTATTATTCTCTAGCCCTTCTATTGTAAGTGTGCTTAGGTTCTTGGTCTCTTTACATTGTGGTGCAAGAGCGGGTATTAAATGTTCACGACGCCAATGCAGTGGTAGCCATGGTTCACTTGATGTAGGCCATAGTGCAATCGTTTTTTTCTCTATAGTGTCGGCGGGGCAGTCTGGACTTAGGCGCAGCCCGTCTTGGTTTAATCTTAGTTGGGTTAAGCTTCCGCTCCAGTAACTGTCGAGAGGATCGCGCAGAGTATTAGCTGGCGCACTATCGTTAGCCAGCCAAGCACTAATTTCTTTCATACACCACGAGCTCTCTTGCAGTGATTGTAAGCTTCCAAGAGGCCAGCAAATTTTATTGCGGCTCACGGTCTCCGGCCTTTTTTGAGTTTCCAATTGGTCAGTCGAGAAATTTTTTAAAACTCTTCGTAGTAATGGTACGGCCGTATGGCGGCCATAATTGTCGAGTAGTGCGCTGCCGTCCGGCCGACCAACCCATATGCCGACGGTGAGCTCTTTACTGCTCGCCAAAACCCACGCGTCTCGATAGCCATAGCTGGTGCCGGTTTTAAACGGAAGACCATGACCGATCTTGGCGATGTTGCTATGACGGTCAAAACGGTTTAGTGATGCTTCTTTCAATATGTCTGACACTATCCATGCGCTCTCTTGTGAAAACATACGTCGTTCGAGCTTGGGCTTTTGATTGTAAATATACTGAACTTCACGACTTAAACCTTTGCGTTGTAGACTTGCGAACGCGACGCTAAGTTCTTCGAGTGTACTGGCTGTCCCTCCGAGAATAATCGATAAGTTGGGCTGACTGCCTTTAGGTAGCCGTAATTTTAATCCCGCACTGGCAAGGCGCGCGTAAAAGCTCTTCGGCCCAAATGCATCGAGAACCTGTACCGCAGGTACGTTAAGTGATGCTTGTAAGGAGCTGCGAGCATCAATGACGCCGTTAAAGTCTTGATCAAAGTTTTTGGGTTTATAGCCCGAAAAATTACTGGGAACATCTAACAGTAATGATTGCTCGTGTATTAGCCCTTCGTCGATGGCCATGCCGTATAGAAATGGTTTTAGGGTTGAGCCCGGAGAGCGAGCCGCGAGAATCATGTCGACATGTGCAAAGCGTTGGTCGTCATTGAAGTCGGCACTGCCAACATAGGCTCGTGCGCTTAGGTCTTGATTGTTTAATACCAAAACGGCAACCGACGTCTTTGCTGGTAAAGATTTGGCATAGTTCTTAACCGTGCGAGCTATGTTTTGCTGTAGGTTTTTATCGATAGTTGTTTTTATTAGCGCTTGCGTTGGGTGTTTTTTTGCTAAACGGCGTGCTAATAACGGCGCAATTTTCGGCTTTGAATTGTAACTGGCAATAACCGATTCGACTTTAGCTTCATTGACGGTTTGAGCGTCCCAAACACCAAAATCATTTAAGCGATCCAACACTTTATTGCGGGCAATTTGCGCACGCTGGGGGTGGCGATCGGGCCGGTTACGTGACGGTGATTGCGGTAGCACCGCTAATAAAGCGGCTTCGGCATGGCTTAATACCGCGGCCGATTTTCCAAGGTAGGCGTAACTGGCGGCCTGCACGCCTTCTATGGTGCCACCAAAAGGTGCGCGCGCTAGGTATAGCTCTAAAATCTCTCGCTTCGAGTAGTGCCACTCCAACTGAATAGCGCGGAGAATTTGTTTTATCTTTCCTGAAAATGTTTTTGTGTGCGGATCTAAAATTCGAGCAACTTGCATGCTAAGCGTAGATCCGCCTGAAATCATTCGACCATTGACGAGAGCTTGTGATGTTGCGCGGATGAGGGCTAAGGGATTGACGCCAATATGCTGATAAAAATATTGATCTTCGTAAGTAAGCAATGCTTCGATATAATGTGGGGATACGTCTTCAAGTGCTACAGGGTAGCGCCATACGCCATTTTTGTCGGGAAATACACGTAAAGGTTCACCGTGACGATCGGTAATAACCTGCGCGAAACCCTGTTGCGTATCAACTTTGTATAACGGGAATACGATATCCAAGATCCATAAAGCAGCGATGCTTGACAGCAGAAGGAAGAAAAAAATCAGAGCGAGGCGAGTCGTTCTTGGAAATCTTGTCATCAGTATGAATGACTTTTCGCGCCAACGAGTATTTTTAAGGCGTATTGACAGAAAGGTGTTCTCCATTGACGCCACAAAGTGGAGTCGGTTAATGCGTTATTGTACAGTCGTTATTAGAACTGTGTTTTTAGAACTGTGTTTTTAGAACTGTAGTTTAGAAATTTAGTTATTGGAACTGCAGTTGTTAGCGCCATTGTTATTAGTATGACAATTTTCAATACAGTATTGTCGTTAATGTGAACATTGACAGTACGGTGACTCTTGTACTGTCAATGTTTTTACCGCCAATATTCGAACTGTAAATATCTTTGTTGAAAAATATTCGATTAGATTTTCAGGTAATATTTATTACCTGACGTTGCTCTAATGAATATTTATTGCGGGATGGTTCCACACAATATTCCACAAAATAACCACAAAATTATAAATGTGATTTGTATGTCAGCGTTTACTTCTTGAGTATTTCGATGGGCTCCTGTGTATTCCCTATGGCATGTATCCACGGGCGGTACATATCTTCGGCGAGGCTTGGCGGAACGATATAGCGACCCGGTGTTACGGCTCGCGCTAAGTAAAATATGTTCGTCGCTTGGCGTTTATTTAATTTTACGGCCGCTACAAATCTATCATCACGAAATTCACGATTAAGTATTGTACTGTTTGATTGCCACTGCTCAACAGTTGTACCTTCCACCATTAGAGTAGACATATCGATAGCGGTGGCGAGATTTTGGTTTTCCAGTTCAAGCCCCGATGGTAGTAGATCAACGAGTAAGGCGTCAGGAATAAATTTCTCATTCTGGCTAATGGCTTCGAGCCGAACCAATACTAAATCACCACTGGTCAAAGTTTTTAAATCTAGTAGCTGGCCCTTGTCGTTATAGTAGCTACGTTTTATACGAATGCCGTCACTTTTTGTTGCTGGACTTTCTTTGGGGTAGCCCAAGTGGCGCAGTGATATAAATAGAGGGCTTTCGTTGGTGTTATCGATACGATAATTTTTCGGAATGTCCATCTCGCGATAAACGTTTTGATAACTGGTTTGTAGGCTTTTTTCTAAGGTGTTTGCGTCCTCAAGTACGCTGAGTTTCCATGAGTCACTACGGTTTTTTTCAAGCGAAGTACCCAAACGGTACAATGCCCACCGATCTTGCGTAGAGAGCCAGCGTGATTCAACTAAGGCGTCGCGTAACTCGATCATCCCGGCGAAGGGGTTGTCGATTAATTTACTTTCTAAGGCGAGTGACATCGTCCACGCTAAATCGCGAACTTTGCTGCTGTAATCACCAGCATAGCCTCGGGTTTCTGTGGTTTTAGCCAACGCTTTCCCCCAGGCTTCTTTTGCTCGGCGTTGATCACCTGCAAGTTCTAAAGCCAAGGCGATTTGGGCGAACGGGAGCTTACGTTTACTAAACTGATTGTAGTTATCGTATAGACCTCTTACGTCACTTAAGCGAGCTTGTTGTTTGCGTGCCAGTACTAACGCGGCATAGCCACGGTAAGAGAAGTGGTAGTGATCGGGCCATTCGCTGTAATGGTTACTTTCATTCCATAGGCGACCACGAGTTGTTAGATATTTTTTAAGGCGGTTGAGTGCTGCTTTTAAAACTTTGTCGTCTATTTGATAGCCTTGATCTTTGGCTGTTAATAAAAATTCACTCGCATAGACAGTTAGCCAATGGTTTTCTTCTGATTGACTGCTCCATAAGCCAAAGCTACCATCGCCACGGTGCATTCCTATTATGTGGCTTATGGCTGATTGAATCGCATCGACACGCCCAGATTGTATGCGGGGGTCGTCGCCATTGTAATAACGAACAAGATCAGCTTCGCTACTCGACATGAGCGGCCAGGCTCGACTTGTTGTTTGTTCTAAGCAGCCGTATGGGTATTGAAGTAAAGAGACAAGATGTTCGTTTAAATTCAGTGGCGGTGTTGGCGAAATACTGACATTGAACTGGCTCTTGTCGTGCTCAAAAGCTTGCAGGAAATCTATAGGCACTTCGAATTCTTTGTGCGCATCAAGTACTGTATCTACATGTCGTAATTCGGCGGGAAACGGTGGGCGTAATGACAAGCCCCAGCTGCGTGATAATGCGATTGGGTCTGCACTCGCATTTTCTGAATTTGCATTGACATCGATGTCAACATTGGCCATCCCAGAGTTTTTGATCGCTGTTAAGGGTAGTTCAATAAATTCTCTTTGTTGCGGCTCTAGGCTAAAGGTTTTAGAGATTTTTGTTCCGCCCAGGGCTGAGCTAGCGCGAGCCGTCACGTCAATAATTTGTACATCATCGGTTAAGTTTTGCAGATCAAAAGTAGCGGTACTTTGATCTCCGCGTGCCATAAACCGCGGCGTGCTGACTTCTGCAATCATGGGCGCGGCTACGGTGACGCGTGCTTCGTGAGAACCAAATTGTTGGTCGTTCCACGCCATGGTCATAAGTCGTAATTCGCCATTAAAATATGGCAGTTGAATATCGAGCTCCGCCTCGCCTTTTTCGTCGAAGCTGATCTTTCCGGACCAGAGTGACACGATTTGTACTTGGCTTTGTGCAAGATCTCCACCTCGAGAAAGTTCACCGGCATCCCCACCAAAACGTTGGCGAGCACGACGATCGCTCAGCTCCTCTATAAACGAAGCCCATGTGTCACGAATTTCTCCTTGATAGGCGCGGGGCGCAAAAAACCAGGGTGATGCTTGTGGTGTTTTAAACTGACTAATACTCAAAACACCCGAGTCGACAAGTGCAATCGTAGCGTGAGCGTTTTTGGCTTGGTTTTTCGGAAGAGTTAGTTTTGCGTGAAAACGTGTGTCAGGTTTAACTTTTTGTGCATGCTCGACAGTGAGTTGTAGTAAACGATCTTGGCGGTTGAGCGGTAAGTGAATCAAACCAAATGCTCGTTTAGGTAATTGTTTTCTTTTGGCTGCGCCGGCACGGACTATATTGACGGTGGCATAAAGGTTGTGTGTGTTCCAAGATTTTGCGACGGGAATATCGATATGATTGATACCACCTTTAACGGTGGTTTGTGTTTTCCATAGTAGGTCGTGGCCTTCAATAGTAACTAATGCCGTACCGTCATAGGGCGCGTCTATGGTGAGCTTGGTCTGTTCGCCAGTAAGAATACTTTCCGCTTGCCAGCTTAGTTCGACTTTATCGGGTCGCCCAGTTTCACCCACATCTGGGTGATCCCATGACCAGCCAGAATAGAATCGATAACTTGCAACGAGTTGATTTTTGTCGCGTACTTCCAAGCGGTAATTGCCGTACTCAACCGGAACAGATAGAGGGCTAGCGTTTTTATCATTTAGGCGTAAATTTCGGTTGTAGACAGGTATATTTGTTTGATTGTTGGAATACTGCCAGGCGTCGTTCCAGCGCCAGTAATATTGGTGATCTTCGCGGATCAATAAAACACTAAGATCCGATGATTCTTGCAGTTTTGCATTTTGATCAACATTAATTAATTCGAAATTAACCTGGCTGCGCGGGTGAGCGTAATCACCTTGCCAAAGTGGTCGAATACCAATGAGTGTTTTTCGTGGCCAAATAATGTGATCGATATTACGGCTAACCGGTCGCCCGCCGGATTCAAATAGACTAATTTCTGTGGTGACTCGAATGGGTTGTTCCGCAGACTTCCAGCGCGGATCTACAGTAAGATCTAAATGCCCTGTCTCATCAAGTGTGCGGCTGTCAAGCGCGAAACTATCGTCAAAGTCATAGTAGTTTTCTTGGCCAAATATAAACTCTTTCCAGTCGTCAAATAATGTTCGAGCTTGCTGTGTGCGAACGGTAAATTCGACCCGGTTCCCTGATGCAGGTGCACCATATAAATAGTCGCCTTGTATTGATATTTTTAAGGGTTGTTGGTTACTTTGATGTTTTCCCTCGAGGTTCTCTAGCTGCATTTTCATGCGTTCTGGTAGGAACTCTTCAACACTAAAGGGGTAGTCGAAAATGTCACCATTGCCGAGTTTCGCAACAAAGCGCCATTCGCCTGTACTCGCCTGTGCCGGCAACTTAAAACTATGTTCATAAAATGCTTGGTCGTCGCCTTTCCAGTTGAATGAGGAGAAGCTACTGTCGTCGGGAGTTTTAATGTCAACTTTAATGGCGTGGCTTGGGCTGAGCTTTCCGTCAAAATCACGTAAAAGTGCATTGACGTGTACCTGTTCACCCGGACGATACAGATCGCGTGGCGCATATAAAAACAGCTCTAGAGGTCGCTGTTCCCGACTCGCCAAACGGTAGTCAGATAGATCCATATTCGCATTTTTAAGTTTTAATACGGCAAAGTGTTTACCGTTCTGAGCAATGGCATAATGTGCTTCTTTACTGTGATTTCGAAATCGAGCGAAGCCGTCTGAATCGCTGCTTTGCTCATCGAGTAATTTTGCGTCGCTATCGTAAAGTTGTATTTTGGTGTTTTCGGCCGCCAGTGCCGAATCAGAGTAATGGACAAATGCGAGTTGCTCATCACCAAGTGTTCGAACCTGGACGCCAATATCACCAACGGTAAACCACGTAGTTTTATATTCATAAGGGTGGTCACCGGCCGGTTTCATCACCGCGTAGTAAATGCCCGGTGCTTTAATTTTGTCCAAAGAATCAAGCGCTATAAGTGTTTTTTGGGTCTTGTTTTTTGTATTGTTTAAATCGAAACGAGCGCTGTAACTTAGTTTGCTGTACTGGCCTACCTCTTCGAGTTCGTAGTAACTGCCATCGGTGCTTAAGTTACGCTGTAAAAAATTTGCTACGCCGGTGTCATTAACTCGATGGAAATCTATGTCAATGGCATCCACATTAACGGATTCGATACTTAGACCATCCGATAAACTTGGTGAAAGCTGTGTTCCACGGCTGATAAAACGTAAGCTTTTTTTAGCCTCATTGGTTCGAATTGATTGTGTTTTTTCGTCACTAAGTTGAAAACCTGAAAGTGAGGCCAAGCCCTTTTTTACGCGAACGATATATTGGGTATTGCTTTCTATAAAGGGAAAATATACGGCATTAAAGTCTCGGCCTAAAATCCATTCCCCCTCCGGTATGTCGCCGCCTTTAGTTTGAATGCTAAGGTAGTTACGCCATTGGCTATTAGGGTCAATTGGCGCCGATAATAATAGGGTTATGGCGGGTGAGCGGTCATAGTCGAGCTCGGCAATATGCAGGATGTTAAACGGTGTAGTCGCGAAGTCACGCTTCAATTCTTCTAGGCTTGGGCTTGCATCATCGACCGGACCCCCATTGCTTGTAGCTGCATCCTGCGAATTGCTGTTTTTGGCTGCATTTGTCGATGGATCTTTATCCGAGCACGCAAAAATTAGGCTACATAGTGTCAATACTTGGATTAAGCGATTTATAGATGGCAAGCTCATAGTGATCTCCATTGAGCGTTATTAAGAATTTCCGTTTTAACATGGCGCAGGTTTTGGTCGGAAGTCGCAACTTCAGGCG
This sequence comes from Flavobacteriales bacterium, assembly GCA_047638775.1. Lineage (GTDB taxonomy): Bacteria > Pseudomonadota > Gammaproteobacteria > Pseudomonadales > Cellvibrionaceae > Agaribacterium. The sequence goes on along the minus strand of JBLIMQ010000042.1, from coordinate 18,839 downwards.
AAAACATGAACTGTATTATAGCCACAATACTCGTTGTGGTTTGGGAGCGAGCACTACTTTATTGATGTGTATCCATGCCGCTTGAACAAAGTATATCGGTGGATACTGACATTGTTAGGGCAGAATCAGACGAATTGTGGCGCTAGTGTCTGTTGCGCGAACTATGGGCGACGAAAACACGTGAAGCTAATAGTTAAGGGACTGCTCAATTACTAACTCGCAAGGGCTATGCAATGTGAATGAATAGCCGTGACTTAACGTTAAGTTAGCGTTGAACTTGCACCATAAGTAGATCCCTTTCAACCCAGAGTATTACGTTCAGGCCTTTTACACTTAGTTGTAATGGGCTTTGGTTTTGAGCAATATCAGGGATGGCTCCGTGCAACGTCGCGTCGTAGGCGACCTCGTAAAATGTGATTATGTCCTGATTGCTTTCACGGTAACGCAGTTGTGCCGCCGTAACACCTTTGATAGAGCAGTAACGTGCACCGATTAATCCCGCATTGGTATTACTTGCAAGCTGGTTTGAGTTAATAGGATTGAAATCGAGCTGTGTGAAGTAGTTTTGCACATCGCGTATGTTTTGGCTGCGTACTTCAAGCGGCTTTAGTTTTAGATGATTACCTATGGCTTCGAGTGCGACTTCCATCGCCACTTCCGTCTCCACTTCCATGACGGCTGAGTGTGCCACTTGCTGTGTTCGCGAGTCCAATTGATTTAGGCTTATATAGTTTCGAGTGAAGCCACCAACCGCAAGGAATAAGCAGCAGGCTAATGCTACAAACCCGTAAGTGCTTCGTCGTATCGCATAGGGTCGGTTTATAAGCGCGTACCTTGATGCGTTAGCCTGAACCGCTTCTTCACTCATAGGCTTTTCAGTTGAATTTCCGGTTTTTGAATGCTTTTGTGCTTGTAGCTGCTGTAATTGCATTAATGCTGATAGTTGATTATCGTTCAGCTCTTCGGATTCAATTTTTTGTTGAATTGCGTCTCTTAAAGGCTGCTCTGTCTGGGCGTTTGTTTTTGGGCCTGTAATTTTTTTCATAGTGAGCCCTCCATTGGAATATTGTCGTCGGTTAAGTTTTTTTCGAGTGTTTTTCGTAAACGGTGAATGCGCGACAGTATCGTGCCACGCGCAAGGCCCAGTTCTGTCGCGGCTTCGCTGGCGCTCATGCCAAGTATTGCCCAATGGTACAAGATATCTCTATCGACAGGCTCTAGTAAGCGCCAGATTTTATCAAGTTCATCCATTGCAATAATATTTTGTTCCAATGGCTGGAGCGAAATATCGTAAGCGCTATTCTCTTCGTAGCTCTCGCTATCCCAACGTTGATCGCTACGATAATTATCGATAAATTTATTGCGCACAGCACGGCGTAAATAGGCGCCTTTTTCCTGGGGGTTTAGGTCTTGGGCAGCTAAATTTTGAGGTGCTCGGTCTTGTGGTGCTAGGTCCTGACGTGCAGGGTCATGGTCTGTTAGATCATTAGTACGGCTGCGACTTAAGTATTTTTCTACGGCATGTTGACTTAGGTCGTAGGCGTCGTCGCGCGATTGACAGAGGCTCATCGCGTATTGGTAAAGAGACTGCAAACCCGCATTATCGATCATAGACGATGGTCTTATACCCTAGTTTTATAATCTGATTTTATATTCTAGCGTTATATTCAGGTATTAATAAGCTGTAACTGGTGGCCTACCAGCGAGACTTCTAAGCGGTGATTGAAGTGTAGAGCCTTATCACAGCGAAGGTAAGGGTGGGACTGTAAAAGACCTTGCTGTAATTGTTGGTCAGTTAGGCCGTAAAGGCTGAATAAGTCACATAAATCAAAGGCTTCTATCTGTACTCGGTTATATCCATAATAACATTGAACAAGTGCCGACTCGATCTGTGCGAGATGCCCCAAGGCTTCCCAAGGACGCAGATGTGCTTTTGGTCCTAAGTTTTGCTTGGCAATAAACTGATGAAAAGACTGTCCGTACACATTGAGATCCCAGTGCTGTGAGGGGTAATGCTGCGCATAGACCTTACTTAAGGCTGCTGTAATTTCGTCCCCTAATAGCTGTGTTACGCAGGGGTAATTAAGGCAAAGGCTTTGGATTTTTGCACTGAGAAAATTGTTTTCGTATACCTTAAGCGATGAACACGCATTATCACTTTTTGATTGGCAAAGAATAGCATTAACAAATTGGTCGAGTTCTTCGGCCGGAATGTCCTGCTGTTCTCTGTGTTGCTCTGAGTGTTGCTCTGAGTACTGTTCTGAGGGTATTGCGGCTGTTGTCATCATTATACTGTGTGTTTTGACGTTAATTCAGGGCTAGTGTTCAGCGTATCTACTGCGGCGTTCGCATCATGTTTGATTTGGTCGGCCTTTTGCGCAAGCTCTATTAAATAATTGAGTTCGGGCAATTGTGAATCCCATTCAATTAAGCATGGCGGGTCTGGGTTTACAGAGCAATACTTGTGATAAATACTCCAAACGTCATCACATATATCTTCCGCATGTGAATCGATTAAACGTTCTTCGGTTTGTGTGTGCCCACCCAAATGAATTTCCTTAACGTTGCGATGCTCGATTTGGTCTAGGTATTCACTGCAGTTAGGGCCACCGTTTTGTTGGTTAACGTAAAGATTATTTAGGTCGAGTAAAAGTGAACAACCACTTCGTTGGCACAGTAGATTCAAAAACTCGGCTTCACTATAGCTACTGTTTTTATGCCAAAAATATTGAGAAATATTTTCGATCAAAATAGGTCGCTGCAAACGCGTTTGTGCATCGTCCATGCGATTGACCAGACGTTCAAGGCTGTGGTTGTTTAAAGGTATTGGCAATAAATCGTGATAATGTTCGACGGATGTTGCGCTAAAGCATAAATGATCTGAAACAAGTAGGGGTTGATAGCTATCGCAGGCCTGCTTTAACTTTTTGAAATAGTCGTCATCTAGCGCGACAGTGCCGCCAAGGTTCATATTGACAGAATGAAAGCTTAAGTTGTAACTCTGTGCGGAAATTTTATCGAGAAGCGCGCGGTTAACGCCGTGATTAAGGTAATTGCAGATATGCAATTCGAGCCAAGCCGTTGTGGGCTGAGTTCGAATTAGTTCATGAAGGTGTAAGGGGCGAAGGCCGATACCTGCCTTCATCCCTTGAACGTGCGCTATCGGCATATTATTGCGATTTAGCCGGTTTGACAGCGCGAACTTTGCCGCCGCTGATACGCTCACACGTACCTTCTGGTACGTAGACCCATTCATGTTCCATATTGTCTGTTTTGGCTTGGCCCGAGCAGCTGTGTGAACCGTCAAGCGCACCGCAATTATTCTGGCCTGCCTTAGCGATTCCTGAGCACTTCTCCCATTGTGCGGGTGCATCCGGCACAGCAAGTGCGTTGGCGCTAAGCAGGGCGCTAGCACTTAGTAAGGAGGTTCCGAGTAGTGTTTTTACGTTCATGTGATTATTTCCAGTGTCGTTATTCAGGTTTGTATAGATATAACGATTGGGGGAACCGTTTGATTGCACGATGCACGAAATAAAATGAAATCGTCTGACTGATGTTTATGTGGGGGGTTGTCTTGAGGTGAGCGGGCTTGATATCTAGGTGCGCATTATTGAAGCGTTAAGTATGGCAGGGCTAAGTATTACAGGGCTAAGTATTACAGGGCTAAGCCTTAATATGCTTTAACGAAATACGTATTAACGCTTATTCGAGGCTGAGGCTGAGGCTGAGGCTGAGGCTGAGTCGGGGGCTTGTATATTATGACGCTTATTTGCCGAGTGCTTTACGAGGACTTCCTGGACAGATATAGGACGGCAGAGATAGTAACCTTGTAAAAACTCGCAGTTGTTTTTAGCCAGGAAAGTGGCTTGTTGGATTGTCTCGACTCCTTCGGCGACGACCGTCATGCCCAAATTATGGGCAAGGTCGATAATCGCGCAGGCGATTTCCATGTCGTCTTTATCTTCGGGAATATCTCGGATAAAGGACTGGTCGATTTTTAAATGATCAATTGGGAAGCGTTTCAGGTAGGTCAAAGATGAATAACCTGTACCGAAATCGTCCATAGAGATTATGCATCCCATAGATTTGAGTTCATTCATAATGGAAATGGCCATTTCAACATCATCCATTACCATAGTTTCGGTGATTTCAATTCCGAGTCGTCCGGCAGGCACATTATATTTTTCGAGTGTGTTTTTTATCTTATTGATAAGATCGTGGGAGAAAAACTGTCGGGCTGAAAGGTTAATCGAAATACCTTGCATTCCTAGTTGCTTGAGAGCTGTGCCATTCTTAGCCAGAATTTGGCAGACTCGCTCGATAACAAAGTCACCAACGCGGTGAATGAGACCGGAGTTCTCGGCTATTGGAATAAACATAGCTGGAGATATGGCCCCGTCGTCTTTATCAAACCAACGAATAAGCGCTTCAGCCCAGCACATAGTGTGTTTTCCTGAATTAAACTGGGGTTGGATAAATAACTCTAATGCGTCTTCATCTAAGGCAATTCTTAGCTTTTGTTCGATATGAATTTGTTGGCGAATGTTGCGATCGAGCTCTTCAGAATAGAAGCTAAAGTTATCTCCGCCTCGGGCTTTTGAGCTGTATAGCGCCATGTCGGCAAAGCGTAATAATTCATCAGAGTTTTGTGCGTCATCGGGGAAAACGGCAATACCGATAGATCCTGATACGGGAATGATATTCTCTTCGTGTACGGCCTGTGTACGCATAGCACCTAATAGACGTTTCGATATGAATTCTAGGCAGCTTGTATTTTCGATATTTTCAACAAGGATTAAGAATTCATCGCCGCCCATTCTTGATACAACGTCTTCTTCAAATACCGCGTCGCGCAGTCGAGTTGCCAGTTTTGCTAGTAGTTTATCGCCGGCGTCGTGGCCTAACGAGTCGTTGATTTTCTTGAAGTCGTCTAGGTCAGTCATCAATACCGCCATCTTGGTATTGTCTTTACGTGCTTTTGCTAGTGCGAAATTCAAGTGATCTTTTAAGAAGCGACGGTTTGGTAATTTCGTTAACGGGTCGTAATAGGCAAGGCTTTCCAATTCAACTTGGGCGCGTTTTAAATCGGTTACGTCTAGAAGTGAACCGACATAACTTGAACCGTCTGAATCCTGAATATGGCTAACATACTCCATAAAGAAACGTTTCTCTCTGGCGGGAGTCAGGAATTCGAATTCGACTACCGCAGAGTGTTGTTGTTCCGCTAGGCGACTGATTTTACGCTGGTAATTATCTTTGTGATCATCGGCTACTAGTGAGACAAAATCACTAGATTTCGTAAGATCTAATCCTGTCAGTTTGCGCCATGTGCCATTCACGTATTCAAAATCTGTTGATGATTTTCGTAAAAATATTCCGACCGGTGCGTTTTCAGCCAAGCTTCTAAATGTAGACTCGGAACTTTTCAACAGTTTATTTTCGAGCGATAAGGCATCTAGCATACTGTTAAATACATCAACAAGTTTCCCGACCTCGTCGTCGCCCATTTTTTCTGCGCGAACTTGCAGGAATGGGTTTTCGGCTATTTTTTTCGAGGTTTCCGATAGTGCAGTTAATGGCACCAAGGATCGATTAACTAAGTTTCGCCCTATGAAAAAGGCGATGAGCACTGCGACGCCTAGTGTTGCTAGAACAGTAATGAAAAATACTGTTAACGCGCGGTTAAGTTCTTTTCCACTCGAGCTAATGTTGAGCTGCCCCAGTTGTTCGCCGTTTTGATGGATGGGGAAAATAACTTCAGTGCTGAGCAGCTCTTGTTTAATCAGTTTAAAGCTAACAAGAGACGTGTTTACCTTACAGATTTTAGTGCTATTCGTTTCCTTGTATTCGGCAAAGATACTTCCATCAGCGGTATATAAACACGCGAGTTCAATGTCGGCATGGTGGCGAGCGGAAGATAACAATATTTCGGCTTCGTTACGGTAGTAATCGCCTAGTCCTAATTGGAAGGCTGTTTTTTCAGAGAGGATATTTCCGATAACGCCAAGTTCGCTTGCTGTTCGTGCTTTGATGAAATTATTGACTGCAATAAGTAATACTATGCCACTTAAGACAATGGCAACGGATAACGATGCCGCGATATTACGAAGCAACTTGGCATGTAGACTATTCCAGCTTTGGCGAAGATTAGTCATTGGGCTTTACCACTTTATTTGCCCATTTAATTACGTCGCTTTGAAAGCGTATGCCACTTTTGGCCGCATCGGCCAAATTAATGTTGTAGCGAATTTGATTGTTAACACGAATAAGATTGACAGTGGATGCGTTTTTCTTGGTAGAGCAATCGTTGCAGATAGTAAAATTAAAATCGGGTAATTTGGTCTGATGAGCCTTACTGATAATTAACGCAGAGCATGTCGCTTCAACGATGCGATTTTTATAATCGACAATTTTCAACTCCTGTTGGTTGCGAAGTTTTATGCTCTTTAAAGATTTGAACGATCGAATACTGTCGTCGTCGCCTAAGGTGCATATTTGAACTTGCGCATCTTCAGTCTGCGGCCAATCAGTGAACGATAATATACGATGAATGATAGCGGCACGAAGGTCGGCTTCCTTGGCTTGAGCGGAAGGTTGGGCGATAGCCGGCAGGCCCACTAGTGTGAGCAGGCAAAGCGCTATGAGTATTATGTTACTCAGGTAGCGATATGTATATTTGCTTGCCTGTAAAATACGTGAATCCCTTAACCGTAGTGACGCTAAGCAACATGCAAATGGTGCTTAAGTTTTGTATCCGTTGTTTGCTTATAGTGTTGTATTGGTGGAAGGTTTAATACCTAATATACACATCTCAGCAGAACTGTTGGCGCATGATGGCACACACCAACAAAAGCAGGGTTTACAATAACCGAAGTCATTGTGCAGGCCTGTCTTAACTTTAGTTTGAGTATAGCCTAAGTATAGCGTATTTTTTGCGATGACTAGCGGTAAATGGAATTCTGGGAGAAACTCGAATTAGTGCGAGTTTTTATACTCAAAAGTACTAAAGAAAAGGACTGTTAGTTATTTGAGTAATGTTAACGTTTGGATTGTATGATTTTTTCACTATACCATTGGCTGGAACGTTTTGCCGTGCGTTCGCCGGTTGTATAATCGACATAATGTAAACCAAATCGTCGACTGTAACCTTCTTCCCATTCAAAGTTGTCCATAAGGGACCAAGCAAAATAACCCTTAAGTTTAACGCCATTCTTTATCGCTGCTTCACATTTATCAATGTAGCTACGTAAGTAATTTATACGCCGTTGATCATCAATAGCAACGTCTATATCATCTTCTCCGTCGAGTGCGCAGCCATTTTCGGTAATGTAAATGTTGGGGCCGTTATATCGCTTATGAATCCACTCTAGTAGGCTCTGGCAGCCCCATGGCACAATATTCCACCCCATGTCAGTCTTTGCCCATTCATCGCGCGAACTTAGTAAAACATTTTGATCATCGGATATGCCGCCATTACCTTTAATAGTATTCTCAATATGCCCCATACCATCGCCGTTTGACGCGATTAATGTACTGTAGTGATTCAAGCCAAAAAAATCACTGGAGTTCAAAAGCAGGTGTTTTTCTTCTGCGGTAAACGAGGGCAGTCGTTCGCCCAGACGATCACGCATACTTTTTGGATAATCGCCTAAATAAACAGGATCGGCGAACCATCCGATAAAAAATTCTAGTGCGCGCTCGGCTGCTTCTATATCTTTAGTGTGTTTACTGGCGGGTTCTCGCCAGTCGCAGTTATTTGTAATGCCAATCAGCCCTTGTTGCTCCGCTTTAAATTCACGTCGATACAGTTCAACGGTTTTCGCATGGGCAATAAGTAGGTTATGGCCAACAATGTAGGGTTCGGTCAACGAAACTCGGCCTGGTGCTTTAACACCAAGGCCATGGCCAAGCATGGCGCTACACCACGGTTCATTGAGAGATATCCAGTGTTTAACTCGGTCGCCAAAGCGCTCGAAACACACGCGCGCATAGTTAACAAAATCGTCGGAAATGCTGGGGTTGAGTAATCCATCCTTTTCAAATTGTAATGCAAGCGGCAAATCCCAGTGAAAAAGTGTGACCCAAGGCTGAATGCCCTTCGCCAGAAGACCGTCGATCAAGTTGTTGTAAAACTCTACCCCCTCCTCGTTTATTTCGCCGTACCCTTGCGGCATGATGCGTGACCACGATATGGAAAATCGGTACGCGTCAATGTTCATATCCACCATTAAGTCGATATCTTCTTGCCAACGATTAAAATGGTCGCAGGCCACACTAGCATTATCGCCGTTGAGTATTTTTCCTGGAATATGGTCGAAGGCATCCCATATGCTAGGGCCGCGGCCGCCTTCTTGCGCGCCACCTTCTATTTGATAGGCCGAGCTTGCTACGCCCCAGGTAAAGTCTTTGTCGAAATTATGCGTCATAGTTGTTCACTTGTTTGGGGGACTATTTTTTGGAACTGTGTTTTTGGAATCTGTATTTTTAGAATCTGTGTTTTTTGGGCCAGAGGGCGATAAATCACTGTGGATTTTCATGCCGAGAATAAATACGGCTAAAAACAAGGTGATTATGTTTGCAATAATCATAGGGGCGTCATTTTTCAGTAAACCATAAACTAGCCAAAAACTGACACCAAGCGTAAATAGAGCGTACATCCCTAATGATAGTGCAGAGGTGTCGCGAGTTTTCAATACTTTTAGGGCTTGGGGCAAAAACGACGCCGTTGTACAGAATGCGGCAATAAACCCGAGCGTATCGATAATATTCATGGCTATCTCTTTTAGTTTGATAGGGTTGTAATCATATTTTTTTGTTGGCTTAATATAATAAATACGCGAGTGAATGATTATGGGTAAAATCATCCTGTTTTTATCCATTTCTATCATAATTAAATAAAAGGTAATACGGATTAAGTCCAAATATTCTCTCGGTAACGGCTCCTCGGTAACCGCTCCTGCGTTACTCTAATAAGTCACATCCCTGTGACGATGCGTTATCCTAATAGCTCATATCCCGTATGAACGAATTGCTCTAGTATTGATATCCATATTGGCATACGTTACGGGAGTGTCCTTGTCACCTGGGAGGTCTAGTTAGTTACATGCCTGCAGCTTAAATCCCTTTAGATACTAGGGGCTTTCGGTTGTGCAAGTCTAGGTCATTGAGCTCGTTCTTCATTTACGCCGTGTAAGCAATCAGCCCGACTCAGGCAGGCAGCTACGATATTCCCGAAAGGCAGCGAGTTCCGGAGTTTAATCAGAGGTTCCATAAGGACAATTATCCCATGTGGCAAGACATTCTAGAAATTGGCCCAAGCTGCAAAGAGCGATTTGTTGGGGTCACTCGCGTACCTGAAATTGCAGAGCTTGGAATTCTATTATCTGGAGCCTCGCATTTGGCGGGTAATTATCGCATTGGACGAGTAAAACCGGATAGTCATTTATTACTCTATACCGTCGATGGCAGTGGTTATTTGCATCTTGATTCAGGTGAACAGCGGCTGGAGAAAAATAGCCTCGTGGTTTTGCCTGCGGGACAAGCATTCTATTTTGAAATCGATGGCGATAAATGGACGACTGCGTGGTTTGATCTAGCCGCAACAGGTCGCTGGGAATCACTCTCTACGAAATTAGGTCTCGTTGAATACTGCGAAAGTGCGAATACAATATTTCACATATTGAGTGTCTTATATTATGAGCGAAACTCAATTCTACGAGAGCCGTTTATTAAACAGCTCGGTCATTATTTAGCCGAAACGCTGAGTCGGGATAACGCGTTAATTCCCGAGTCACATAGGATGGATTCGTTGTTTCGTGAAGTTGAAAAGCAGCTTCATTATAATTGGAGCATTGATGAAATGTGTTCGCGGGTTCATTATTCGGCACCGCATTTACATCGCTTATGCCGACAGCACTTTTCGCGTAGCCCAGTCCAGCAGGTGATTTTCTTACGTATGGAGCGAGCTAAATATCTATTAACCCATACCAATTGGGCAATCGCACAGATTGCCGGTCATGTTGGATATCATGACGTGTTTAATTTTTCCAAACGCTTTAAAAAGTCGTGTCGATTGCCGCCTGCAGAATTTCGAAAACTGCAACGGAAGTAGCTGTTATCTTAAAGTACCTGTTATCTTAAAATAGTTATTACGTTAAGGGATCATTGGTTAACGCCAAATATTCTATCGCTTACGTGCTTTACGGTAACTGCTCCTCGGTAACTGCTCCTGCGTTACTCTAATAAGTCACATCCCTGTGACGATGCACTGTTCTGATTATCGACTCCCGTGTAGGTATGTACAATCCCTTGAATGAAATTGAGGCTGTATTTGAAGTTAATACTCAGGTACTCGCTGCAGCTTTGCGCCGGGCTCTGGTCTTCGCTGCCAACTTAGATTCGGTTCTAATAACACTAATAGCTCTGATTTGAACGAAGCTCTTCTGCCATGACGCAGCGGAGAAGTTCATAGCTATATTCGCCGTCGAGTGCATCATGAATCGGTTTCAATTTTGGATTATCAAAGTCGTAGTGTAGGTTTACCGCATTATGAATGACATCAATGTCTTCTTGGTGAAGGTATACCGCTTGCGCCAATGTGATTCTGTTCTCTTCGATTGCACGCGCGATATGGCTATAGACTGTTGGCAAAGATAAATCGCGAAGGTCGGCGATGTCTTCTAAGTTATGACCCGATAAACGATGCTGTAGCGTGGCTAAGTATGAACTCTCTTCATTACCCTCTTGAGCGTTTTCTCTAATGACGCTTAAAAACTGCTCGCCATATTTATCTAACTTTGCCGCACCAACACCGTTAATGCGCGAAAGTTGTTGAAGGGTGTCAGGTTTTAGTTCTGACATGCTCATGAGAGTGGCATCGTGAAAAATAACGTAGGGCGGCAATGAATGCTCTTTGGCTAATTGCATTCTGCAGGCTCGAAGCGCTTCCCATAAGCGACCTTCACCTTTTTTGGTGCTTTTGTGTCTTTCGATCGTTTCGGTTTTGGCTTCATGCCTAAGCGTTAAGGTCGACTCACCACGTAAAATCGGGCGAGATTTTTCCGTCAAGTGGAGCGCGCCATAACCTTCTATATCAACCTGAGCATAAGCCGCTGCGATGAGTTGCCTATAGATGGACCGCCATTGATCTGCGCTAAAATCTTTACCAAGGCCAAAAACAGCGAGTTTCGTGTGGCCAAAATTTTCATTACGTTCCGTTGATTTTCCTATGAGAACATCAATAAGGTAATTCACACCAAAGCGTTGTTCAGTGCGATAAATAGTCGACAGGGCTTTTTGCGCCGCGAGTGTTCCGTCCCAAGTTTCTGGTGGGTTTAAACAGTTGTCGCAATTGCCACAGGGCTGCTTTTGTTCATCGCCAAAATATTCAAGTAAAACTTCTCGTCGGCAACCGGCGCTTTCACACAGGCCTAACATGGCATCGAGTTTTATTCTTTCTACGCGCTTTTGTTGCTCTGCTGCTTGCGAATCTTCGAGCATCTTTCTAAGCATTATTACGCCCTGCAGACTGAAGCACATCCACGCGTTTGCCGCATCGCCATCGCGCCCGGCACGCCCAGTTTCTTGATAATAGGCTTCTATGCTTTTTGGGATATCAAGGTGGGCGACAAAGCGTACGTCGGGTTTATCAATGCCCATGCCGAATGCAATGGTAGCGACGATAATAATCTTTTCTTCCATTAAAAATCGACGTTGATTTGTCTCTCGTACTTTGGCATCTAAGCCGGCGTGATAAGGGAGTGCATTAAAGCCTTTCTCGCATAGCCATTGCGCCGTGGCTTCTACTTTTTTTCGAGATAAACAATAAACAATACCCGCGTCGTTAGGATGGTCGTTTTGAAGAAATCGGTGGAGTTGTTCTTTTGCTTGTTTTGTAGACGCACGGATGTGATAACGAATATTTGGCCGGTCAAAACCACTAATAAAGGCTTTAGCATCATGAAGCTGCAGCTGCTGAATAATTTCTTTTTGTGTAGCACCGTCGGCGGTTGCGGTGAGCGCTAGGCGCGGTGTATTGGGGAAGCGTTGTGCGAGCAAGGATAATTGTTGGTACTCCGGCCGAAAGTCGTGTCCCCACTGTGATACGCAGTGGGCTTCGTCGATGGCGAATAGCGCGATATTGCAGCGCTCCAGTAAGTTTAGGCTTCGCTCTTGCAGTAAGCGTTCAGGCGCCATGTACAGTAAATCCAGCTCACCATATTGGAGCTGCTGTTCAATTTGATAGATTGATTCACTCGAAAGCGTTGAGTTTAGAAATGCAGCCCGAACATTGTTTTGCTCTAGGCTTTCGACTTGGTCCTGCATGAGCGCAATAAGTGGAGAGACCACAATTGCGGTGCCTGCACGACAGAGCGCAGGTACTTGATAACATAGAGATTTTCCGGCGCCTGTGGGCATAATTACCAGCGCGTCGCCACCGGCACATACTTCGTTAACGATGTCTTGTTGTAGACCGCGAAATTCTTGAAAGCCAAATGTGGCGTGAAGTACATCTAAAGGCTCTTTGTTTAGCAAAATAAGTGTCCGTAGGGATAGGTGTTCGAGGGGGCTTAGTATCAAGTTAGGATTGCGAAAGAGTATTCACTAATTTATGTGAACATACAATTACTGAGGGGGGAAACTAGTGCAGAGTGAAAATTGCAGAGTGAAAGAAGCTATTATTGGAGGCAGAAACGCATAGTTAAAGGACAGAATTCTATTAGCGAAAGACAAAAGCCGTTATTGAATGGGCGAAAGCTATTTCTATAGCTATTACTATAATAGTGATTACTACCAAGGGAGGTTGCTACGCAGGTGGATAGCTACAGAGGGCGATTGCTACAGAAGGGGATTGCTACAGAAGGGGATTGCTACAGAAGGGGATAGCTATTACGGAAGGAATGAGTGAGATCACGGATAGAGAAACGATATGACGAGTATTGGCTATTATTTGCCTTCGGCTTGCATCTGAAGTTGCAGTTGAAACTGGCTGCCTTTGTCTAGTTGACTAATGATAGTTAATTCGGCATCAAGGTGTAGGCAGTAGCGTTTTGCCAGCGCCAGACCTAGGCCTGTGCCTTCAAATGCTCGGCTAGAGGACGCGTCGATCTGAGTGAAAGGCTCGAAAATATTGACTTGCTTGTCTGCGGCAATGCCTTGTCCTGTATCGCTTACTCTAATGGTGATTAGAGTGTCTTTTTCGCTGCAATCAAGCCGTATTTCACCTTCGTTGGTGAACTTCTGTGCGTTATCCAGTAATGTTGTGAGTATTTGCTTAAGCGCGTGATAATCACCAAATTGTAAGTCTGAATGAAAATGTGAAGAATACTTAAATGTTAGCTGCTTTTGTTCGCAGCTGGCTCGAGTTTTATTTGCGAGCTCTTGCATTAGCTCGGCCAGATTAAAGTTTTGTTTTGTCGATTGGTATTGCCCACTATCGAGCTTCACGTAATCGAGAATGCTCTTAATTAGATTTAGCATGCTGTCGGCACTATGCGCTGCGGCTTGTGCTTGTTTAAGCTGCCGCTTATCTAGCGTGCTACGCAATAAAAGTTGTAGCATGCCAATTACGCCGTTCATTGGGGTACGCAGTTCATGGCTCATAGTATTCAAAAATAGAGATTTTTGTCTTACGGCATCTTCGGCTTTTTCTTTTGCTCCCAAAATTGCATCGGTCGCTTCTTTGCGAGTGCTCTCGTAGGCCGATGCAATTATGGCGACAAAAAGCATCGAGGCTACAGAGGTGATAATATAGGCTACAAGCGGACTGGCATGATCTGGCGTTAGTATCATGCCCTGTTTGTGGCTGACGAGTAAAAAAACTAAGGATATGGAAGCATACAAAAGCGTGCTAAAAGCCTTTATTCGAAAGCCTATAAAACTGGCCATTAGGGTGACTGCCGGCAACCAGTTGTGGGCTCGCGAGGTTAATCCACCGTCAAAATAGGCTGTTTGAATAACGGCCCATAACGTCATAAGAATTGTTAAATCGGCACATACATTTACATTTCGACTTGTACGGTACGCGATTATTAGCGTAACAAAGCCGACGGGGATGAGGGAGCTAGCAAATAGTGGCCCCGCAAGATTATCAGTACTGAAACGTGTAATCTGCATTAATGCGGAAAATAGTGAGGCGTAGACCAAAAACCCGGATAGAACTCGTGCTCGCCGATACTCTTGCGGGTCGTGAATTGAAAATGCTGGCACTATACTGCCAATAAGTCGACTGTGGAGGATTACAAAAGGGTTTTTTGTAGGAGAATTCATACGGGCATCGATAAGGGATGTATGTCCCTTAAAGCATAGACTATTCATTCAATATTGAAGCCCTGAAAACCCCAGAGGATAGACATCTTAATATCGGTTATTGAGTGTGAAATTTGGTATTAAATGTAAATATTACAAACTGACTAAACTCTGGACTAAACTCTGGACGAAATTTATACTGAACTAACACTGTTCGTGCATAAGTTTAATTGAATGTTACTACGCCATAACAACCTATTATTTGCCTTCATGTTACGTGTATTCGGTGTCGTCGCAGCATTATGCCTCGCGATTAATACTGAGAACGTTACTGCAAATTCAGTAAACTCTGCGACTAAAGTTCCGCGTGTGGTTTTAATCGCTCCAGAGCGCTTAGGTTTTTGGAGTAACGCGATTGCTTTCTCCCAAGATGTCGCCAAAGATCTTAGATTGGATCTTGATATCATCTATGCCGATAGTCGTTTCGAGGCTTTGCGAGCTATGAAAGCGGTGGTAGCGCGCACCGAAAAGCCTGCCTACGTTATATTTCATTATCAAGAAGGTGCAGGGCCTGAAATGCTCGAGCTTGCTCATAAAGCTGAGGTGTCGAGTTTTATTATTAATTCTGAGGTGGCGAGCTCTGAGCGTGAACGAGTTGGCACACCGAGACAACACTACCCAACGTGGCTTGGTCATATGTATCCTGATGACGAACAAGTCGGCGAACAGTTGGCGAGTAGCTTGATTCGTCTGGCAAAAGCCCATCTAAAAAAAGTGGACCAAGTTGCGAGTAGAAAACTGGGTAAGCCGCAAGAGGCTAACTTACAGGTAAATGTTTTAGGTGTGGGCGGCTCATCGTCCTCTACCGCTGCGATTTTGCGTAACCAAGGCTTGCAGGCTTTGGTCGCAAGTGATGACGGCGTCAAGCTTCGGCGCTTGATTGCAACACATTGGGAAGGTTCGACGAAGGCTATTAGGACTTTGCTTCGTCAATATGGCGGAATATCTGTAATTTGGGCTGCGAGTGATACGCTCGCATTAGAGGGGGTTCACGCGGCCAAAGAGATTGGGCTTCGTCCAGGGCAAGACATTTTTATCGGTGGTATTGATTGGTCTCTGCGAGGTATCCAAGCTGTGAAATCGGGCGACTTAAGTTTAAGTATTGGCGGGCATTATATGGAAGCGGGATGGGCTTTAATCTTGCTGTATGATCATTTTCATGGTTATGATTTTAAACCTGATTTAGGCCGTATTATACACCTTCCAATGGATGAAATTAATCAATCAAATGTCGATGAATATTTCACTGTTTTTGACATGGGAGCCTGGAAAAATATAAACTTTCAGAAATTCTCAAAAACATACGTTTCAAATATAGAGCATTATGATTTTAGTTTGGAGAAAATTTTCGATGAGTTCGAGGCTCTAAAAGTAGTAAGTAGTAGTAAACAGTAGTAAGTAGCATGCAGAGCGCAGGACCAGAAACCGCAGTTAAGGCGCTGCCGTAGAAATCTACAAAAAAGAAACTACAGTAAGTAAATATATAAGTTATTTTTTATTTAGTAAATATCAATAAATAAGTTGACGTGGATTCACGTTCGAAGCACATCAATAATTAGGCTACCAATGTAGCTCTATAAGCATTCATTAAGTAATGCTTACGGTTTGATACTGCATGGGGAACACAGACAAGCTGAGCTATAAATGATCTGTCCATGAATAAAGGCTATAAGCGGAAGCTCAAGCAGGATTAGGGAAGACTTGAAAAACATTTAGGGGTTCGACACTAAAATGTGAATCTCAATGAGTGCTGATGCTGTCGGGCTGAGATTGTCGGGCTGAAGCCCGACCTACAATCAAACCTCCGTATTCATTCGTGTAGGTCGGTCTTCAGGCCGACTGAACCTACAACCAAACCTACGTATTCACTCGTGTAGGTCGGTCTTCAGGCCGACTGAATCTATAACCAAACCTACGTATTCACTCGTGTAGGTCGGTCTTCAGACCGACTGAATCTACAATCAAAGCTCCGTATTCGCTCGTGTAGGTCGATCTTCAGGCCGACTGAACCTACAACCAAACCTACGTATTCACTTGTGTAGGTCGGTCTTCAGGCCGACTGAACCTACAACCAAACCTACGTATTCACTCGTGTAGGTCGGTCTTCAGGCCGACTGAACTTAGGCCGACTGAACTTAGGCAAATTTAACATAGTCATACACCAAACCATCGCATCTGCTTTTCCGGATCGTATTAGCTCCCAATTGAAATCCGCATTAGAGCGCATTCGTAAAATATTAAGATCTTCCAAATAAGGAGTTAAATAAATAGCTTTAATTAGTTTAACTCGACTAATATTCAGCCCTTTCTTTTAACTCATTTAATTGAACCCAAAGTTTTTCATTATTTGTTGGGGTTGCGGAAGGTAAGTTGGGGTTAGTTAGTTCAAACGTTTTAAAATCATCCAGGTCGACTTTTTGTAAAACCATTTTCACCATGTCATTTTGATAGAAATAATCATCAAAACTACCATCCTCAATGGCAATCATGATTCCCGTGTAAATATCTAGCGCGAGTTGCTTGCGTTCAGGGTTCACGAAGAGATAAAACGGCATTTTGTAGACCAGCATTACATTGGTGTCGACAGTGAGCTCTAACTTAGGCCGCTTGGCCATCTCGCCCCAAGGCTCATGAATCCCCCGAGGGAAGGCATCGAACCGGCTTCCGTCAGTCATATAGAAAAGGCTCTCGTACTTAGTGGCTTCGACTACGGTCAGTCCATTGTGTTGCATAATCATAGTGTCAGGCCAGCCACGGCCTTGGCCAAACCTAAATTTCTTTAGATCATCAAAACGTGTAATGCCCCTAAACATAGATCGATTGTCTTTGTGAGTTAAGAGAACACGGTGTCCCATCAACCCTTTATAAAGGGGAATGCGAATGGGGATAGCCATGGCTTCATTATCATTACTGGTAGCGGTCCAAATGACATCGATTTCGCCTTCTTTTAACTGTTCGTTTTGTCTAGCGCCAGTAACGGCCCTGTTTTCTTCGATAAATGTATATTTTTTGTCTATTTTACTTAGGCCTAACTTAAGTATGCCAATCGAATAGACCGCATTTGCATCACCACGGCTGTAGAAGCGGATATTTTCTTGGGCTTGCAGGTGCGTGCAGGTGTAGAAGCACAGAATTAGGGCAAGGACTGAAGAGAGTTTTATTTTACACATCCTAAAAATCAGCGTTAAAGTTAAAGTTAAAGTTAAAGTTAAAGGTTAAGTTTTGAGTTTAGTGCAAATTGTGTCTCTATGTCGCCTCGTAAGTAACGTTATAGCTGAAAGGTATAGATGGACTATTTTCAGGTTTTTTTTTGCATTGAAACTTCTTTATGTGGAGTTAAGTGCCAGTTGAATGTTTATTAGTTATAGCTAAATATCTATTTCTTCGCCGTTAATATTGCGTTCAGTTTGGATCACTTAAGCTGGATCTACCTTAAGCGATAGGGTTTCGCTAGGAACGAATTTAACGTAAACAAGAATTAGGAATTCATGATGTATAAAAAACTATTAGCTGTAAGCACCGTATTAATGTCTGCCAACACCGTACTTGCAGATGATTATCAATTTGAAGTGGGTGGAAGCTACACAAATGTTAGTGACGATAATGATACGGATACAGATTTTACATCTATTACTGGAAAGTACTATTTGTCACAAGTTGATACCACGGGTTTGCCTTTAGCCGAGGCGGCTTTTTTACAGCGATCCTCTTCTATTCAAGCGCTATTGGCAGATTCAGAAAACGCAACAGCAGTCGCGTTGGGCGGTAGTTTTTTTGTTCCCGGTGATATGTTTTATGTTGGTGCGAATGTGATTCGCACCTCCTACGACAATAATGTCGTCGAAGACGACTCGACGTACAATATTACCGCCGGAATCACGCCCATAGAAGGGTTGTTGTTGACCACAAGCTATAACGAAGATGTTGATTATGATGCAAATATTTCGGCAAAATATGTCAAAACCTTAAGTGGTGGAAGGGCTATTAATTTGATAGGAGCATATCAAGATGTGGAGGGTGGCTTCTTAACAGCTGGTGGCGATTATTATTTTAATTCTCGAACAAGTCTTGGTGTATTAACGTCTAATAGTGACGACGATACGACATGGCAGATTCGTGGAAAGCACTTTGTTACAGACGCCTTGTTTGTTGGTGGCGCGTATACCGATAGTGATTCTGCGAGCGCACTAACACTTGAAGCCGGAATGCGCTTTTAGTCAAATTCACGAGGCCTAATTACGACGCCGTTGACCTTTAATAAGCTATTTATTAAAGGTCACGATGTATGTAGCGCCTTACGTATAATTACTCATACTATTAACCGTCTCGTTGACACGGGGCTGTGCACGCTATCAAAATTTACCCTGCACCCTGCACCCTGCACCCTGCACCCTGCACCCTGCACCCTGACACCCTGACATTCTGACATTCTGACATTCTGACATTCTGACATTCTGACATTCTGACATTCTGACATTCTGACATTCTGACATTCTGACATTCTGACATTCTGACATTCTGACATTCTGACA
>JBLIMQ010000041.1:0-31793 GCA_047638775.1 Flavobacteriales bacterium | reverse complement strand
CATGGGTTGGCGTTGGCATCAGACACACCAACATGTATTGGGTTACGCTCTTCTGTTATCACCAATTTTAATCGGCATATTCTTAGTTAGCTTTCGCTCAGACTTTTTAAATCACTACCCGTTTTACACATTATCGCATCGCTCATGGTTTGACTTGCTGAGCTGGGAAGTTCTTTATTTAACGCAGTTTGTTTGTTTGGAATTCTTTTTCCGTGGATTTATATTGAATGCTCTTCGACCAGCAATTGGTGCAAATGCTATTTGGGTGATGTGCGTACCCTATCTAATGATCCACTTCCCTAAACTTTGGATTGAAGCTACAGGTGCAATATTCTTTGGTTTATTCCTAGGTTTACTAGCGCTTCGGTCTCGATCGATTTGGGGCGGATTTTTGGTCCACGCAGGCGTTGCACTTACGATGGACTTCGCTTCATTATATCAACAAGATAGAATCCCAAGTCAATTTTGGCCCTTCTGAGTTAGAAATCAAAACTGCGATGAACGGCGCTCTAAGCAGGCCGTACAGTTTAAATCCAAGAGCCAAACCACATACGCTGGTAGAATCCGCTTCGACTTATTTCAATACCGAGCTGAAAAGGTAACCAATATACAAAAGAGAAAATCAACGCTGCAAATACTATCGCCACGCCCACCTTTGCAACTTTATTCAATGACCAAAGTTTTGACAGAATGTAGGCCGTCGATAAAAACGAAAATACTGCAGCCGTCTGATAATGGTATAAGAAGGTACAACGAGTAACTAGGCTCCAGGGTAAATAACTTGCCCCATAGCCCATGAAGATAAACCCTTTTATGAAAATATCATCCGCAAGAAACCTCTCCCTAAACAATCGATAAACATCCATAAAGAACCATGAAATTAAGGCCAGCATAATGGGTATCGATACCCAGTATAAAAAGGGGTTCCCAAAGAGGTGAATGTCCTTAAAAATCTGAGCTTTACCCGTTTCGCCGTCTTTTCGAATTTTTTCAAAATGATATGAAATTGGCTTATACATAACTGGCCAGCTATACCACCTTGAACAATAACGATGCCCATCGGCCTCAACACCACTGGAGTGATACGTCAATATTTGATGATGAATCTCGCGAAAGTCATAACGCGTATTAAGCCGTAAATCAGGAACCCATAGACTTGAATAGATGATCGCAGGAACGAGAATAAGGAGGGGAAACAAGCCAAACTTTTTTAATTTAGAGCTTGAACGAATAGACTTAATAAGGAAATCCGCATGGGAACCTTCGCGTGTTTTTAACGATGTAAGCGATGATAAAAGCAATAGAATACTAATGGCGACTAGGCAAATTATCCAGTAGCTCAGGCCATTCCACTTGACACTAACGACTAATCCAAGAAGAACAGAAAGCGGAACAAGATACCACCAAGACAATTTACAACGCAGCGCCTGAACCAAAAACAATAGGCTTAAATAACCCCAGAATAATATATGGATATTACTCAAGCCATAACGCGACGCAACAATCATTGTTCCATCAAGTGCAACAAATCCCATCGCAATCAATGCGGTACGATGGGATCGCGTAAGCAAATACATAATCCCCGCAATAAGTGAACACAATAGCGAGCCAACTAGGGCATTTAACCAGCGGTAACTTACAGGATTCAATGCTTCAAAGGCCTGAGAACCTAATTGTGGTTCATGTATCCACGGCAAGGCATGATAGATTTTCATGCCGCCCATCATTAGATATTTTGCAAAGGGTGGATGCGTATGGAAAAAAGGCTTTTCTTGAATATAACCGTAAGCAAATTTTGGAAAGTAAACTTCATCAAAAACAGCTTGCTGTACATCGCCCAAATTATAAAAACGTAGGCAAAATGCGAAAAACAAAATTAACCAATAAAGTAGAGGAATGCGTTGTAAATTAAGGATAACGCGGGAGGGAAATACAAAAAACACGAAAGTAACCCTTTATAGACTCGATAAGCATAAAATACAATCATATCAAGGAACACCTCGATATGATTGCTGCAATATAAAAATCTAGGAATATAGTTGTTCTAAATAGCTCTGTGCTACGGTATCCCAGCTAAATCGAGTCTTGCGTGCTTTATTAACAATACCTTCCCATATTTCAGGCGAGTTTTCTTTCATAGTTAGTAACTCGCTAAACAGATTCACCATCGCACGAGCCTGAGCCTCCAAGCCAGAAGCTTCAAAACTAAAACCATTATCGTTATTTTTAACCGTATCCTTCAAACCACCTACTGCATGCACTAAACATGGTTGAGCACTGCGCATTGCGAGAAGCTGGCTGATACCGCATGGCTCAAATGAACTTGGCATTAAAAACAAATCACCATAGGCGTACAGCATATCAGCGAGCTTGGCCGAGTAACCATTAAGAAAAATACAGTTCGTGTGACGACCAGCTACCTTAATTACGGCTGCTTCGAGGTTTTTGTCTCCACTGCCTATAAGAATTAATTGCCCTCTGTCACCCAGAGTTAATAACAACTGATCAAGCGCAGTTTTCCCCGATCCTAGATCCACCAATAAAAGCCGCGCCTTCTGCTCCGTCAAGCGACCCACAGAGCTCACCACAAATGCAGTTTTTTTTGACTTGCCAAAACTAGCGATCCGTTTTTCCGCTAACCAGTGGGCACTAGACATAATCGAACTGGCACTAGCCCACTGACAAAGATCTTTATCAGCCTGTGCGATAAACGAGGACTTACTCGGCTTAACTATCTTTTTCTTGGGGTATTCACAACCATTCAATATGCCAATTAACTGCTTGTCGTTCGCACGAGCGGCAAGTTCATCCTGCAAATTTTCACCACCATAAATACCCGCTGCATGGTCACTTCGCTGCAATATTTCGCGAGCGTAGCTCGGTGAAACAGTATGGACAACTGAGGCAAAACGGATAGCCGCTCGAATTGGGTTCACACAATCACGATAGAGCGGATCGCATATTTCACTTGGGTAATACGCCAAATCAGGAAACCATTTTTCAAATGACGACTCATCACCCGAAAACGGTCGAACACCCTGCATTGCCATATTGTGTATAGAAAACACCGTTTTAATCTGAGTTAACAATTCAAATTGGGGTGAGTAACGTATCAAAATAAGTAGGAACGCGGAATGCCAATCATGACAATGAATGACATCGGGCTTAGGGATGTGCTCCTGCACCATACCGTGAGCAATAGCTGCGCAAAAAAATGCGAACTTTGTTGCGTCCTTCGCAAACGGTCTATCATCGCCGTCATGACAGTAAACGGTTTCGCCATGAATAGAGAACAAGGCGTGATGTAAAACATAATGGGTGGCCGCATTAGAAGGATCTGAACTACGAAGAAGTTGAACGCGGTATTGATGCCCCATAAATGGAACATCAATAAAGGCTAATGATTCTATACCCTCTATACGGGATAAAAAACCATACGATGGAATGATCGTACTGACATCCAAACCATGGTTTTTTAAGTTTGCGGGTAGATCTCGGATAACATCTCCGACACCTCCCACTTTAGCGCCAGGATGCGCGTCGTTTTCCGACGCGACCATTAATACAGATTTATTTGTCATCAATTTATCCGAGCGTAGTCTGTCCAAGCATTTTCTTTGTTACTAAGACTACCCCGTTTTTTGAGACACGGAAGCCTCGTGCAATATCATCGTCATGGTTGTGACCGATAACCATATTTTCAGGGATTACACAGGCAGTATCGATAATGGCTTTTTTGATTTTTGCACCGCGAAGAATTTCGACACCAGGGAGGATAACCGACTCTTCAATATCCGTATAAGAGTGAACGTGAACATCTGAAAACAACAATGAACGCGTGATTTTTCCGCCGGAAATAATACACCCACCAGAAACCATAGAATCTACAGCCATGCCTCGACGATCGTCATCATCAAACACAAATTTGGCAGGGGGTAATTGCTTTTGATACGTCCAAATTGGCCAGTCGTGATTATAAAGGTTCAATGATGGACTCGGATCTATAAGCTCCATGTTGGCTTGCCAAAATGAATCCAGTGTTCCAACGTCTCGCCAATAGGAGGCAACACCCGTGTCGTGATCCCGGAAACGATAGGCCGTCACATTGTAGTTATCAATAATCGACGGGATAATATCTTTGCCGAAGTCGTGCTCAGAATTTTCATTGGCAGCATCTATTTTTAACTGCTCCATAAGAAATTCAGTATTAAAAACATAATTACCCATAGATGCCAATGTATGACCGGGAAGGTCTGTCAACTCGGTGGGCTCTTCAGGTTTCTCATCAAAATGTGTTACGCGATCGTCATCATTGACCGAAATAACACCAAAAGCACCAGCCGCTTCTTCGATAGGAACCTCAATGCACGATACCGTAAGATCTGCGCCTTGATCTACGTGAAAAGCTAACATCGAACCATAATCCATTTGGTAAATATGATCGCCTGACAACACTAAAACGTATTTTGGGTTTTGTTCGCGAATGATATCCATATTCTGGTATATCGCGTCAGCCGTGCCCTGATACCAATTTGGTGAATTACGTTGCGAAGCAGGCAGGATTTCAATGTATTCGCCCAGTTCCTTTTTAAAGAAGCTCCAACCTTGCTGAATATGACGAATTAAAGAATGCGCCTTATATTGCGTAAGAATACCTACTCGACGTATACCTGAGTTCACACAATTTGATAGTGGAAAATCGATTATGCGAAATTTACCACCAAAATGCAGTGCAGGTTTGGCACGCCAATCGGTTAATTCATGAAGGCGGCTTCCGCGCCCACCGGCTAAGATTAGCGCAACAGAGTCTCGAGTTAAACGACTTACGTGACGGGAATTTGGATCTAACATGGCGCAATTCTCCTAATTATATGTTGTGTTCTTGTTGTCGTTCTTGTTGTCGTTCTTGTTATTATTCTAATTTCCAAATGTCTTTTGCGTATTCGGCGATGGTTCTATCGCTAGAAAAGACACCACTGGTTGCCGTGTTCATTACACTCATTTTAGTCCATTCTGTACGATTCGCATAAGCTTCAGACGCCTCCGCCTGAGTATCGATATATGAGCGAAAGTCTGCCGCAACCATCCAAGGGTCCTGAGGGTTGCGAATAGTTTGCACGATAGGCTCAAAGATCCCTGGCTCAAACATACTGAAGTGTCCGCACTCTATTAAAGTCATTACTCTTCTTAAATCTTGATCTTGGAGAATGATTTCATCTGGTGATTCCTGGAGTTGCGCAGAAGGAATATCTTCAACGCGCAAACCAAACAGGAAGAAATTATCGTCTCCAACGGCATCATGAATCTCGATATTTGCACCATCGTATGTTCCGATAGTAACGGCACCGTTCATCATAAACTTCATGTTACCGGTACCCGAAGCCTCTTTACCCGCGGTAGATACTTGTTCAGACAAATCCGTTCCAGGACAAATAACTTCCATAGCCGAGACGTTGTAATTGGGTAAAAACACAAGTTTAAGTTTTTCAGAAACACGCTCGTCCGAATTAATGACTTGTGCGACATTATTAATCAGTTTTATGATCAATTTAGCAATGAAATAGCCTGGCGCAGCTTTACCACCAATCAATACACAGCGCGGCTGTACACTATCCGCATCTCCACGAGTGATTTTGTCGTACAAGTGAATAACATGCATTACGTTTAAGAGCTGACGCTTATATTCGTGGATACGTTTTACTTGAACGTCGAACATGTGATCGATATTAAAACTAACACCGCATCTATCTTCGACAAACTCAGCGAGTGCCTTTTTATTGCCTTGTTTTATTTCATACCAATCCGCAAGAAATTCAGAATCTTTAGTATATTTTTTCAGTCCAGATAACTCTGACAGGTCGGTCTTCCAACCTTGGCCAATTTTTTTTGTTATTAAACTTGATAACGGCTCGTTAGAATGAGATAACCATCGACGCGGAGTCACACCATTCGTTTTATTATTAAATTTCTCAGGCCATAATTCATAAAAGTCTTTAAATAGACCTTTTTGTAATAGTTCTGAGTGAAGTGCCGCTACACCATTTACCGAAAAGCTGCCGACAATACCTAGATAAGCCATGCGCACATACTGCGAGTCGCCCTCCTCGATCAGTGACATCCGACGTTGACGCTCAGTGTCACCAGGCCAGCGATGAGCAACCTCTGCCATAAAACGAGCATTAATTTCGAAAATAATATCCGTTAGGCGCGGCAATAACTCACGCATTAATTTAAGCGGCCACTTTTCTAAAGCTTCGGGTAAAAGCGTATGATTTGTATAGGCCATTGTACTGCGCGTGATCGCCCAGGCATCATCCCAGAGCACATGGTACTCATCGACTAGGGTGCGCATCAACTCTGCCACGGCTAACGTCGGGTGGGTATCATTAAGCTGAAAGCAGTGCATTTTAGAGAAGTTAGTGAAATCTTTCCCGTGCTGACTCACCCAGTCGTATATGACATCTTGCAGACTCGCCGAGGCTAAAAAATATTGTTGACGCAAACGAAGTTCTTTGCCGTTTTCGCTAGCATCATTGGGGTACAAAACCATGGTGATTTGTTCAGCGAGGTTTTTTTGCGCAACAGCGTCAGAATAATCACCCTCATTAAATTCTTGAAGGTTGAATTCATTCGTTGCCGCGGCTCGCCATAACCGCAAGGTATTTACCGTGTCATTTTTATAACCCGGAATTGGCATATCGTAGGGAACAGCGAGGACATCACGAGTATTTGCCCAGCGAACACACATAGTGCCTTCGTCATTGCTATAAAACTCGGAATTACCATAGAATTTAACTCGGCGAGTTCTTTCAGGACGCTCAATTTCCCATGCGTTACCATCCATTAACCAATGGTCTGGTTGCTCAACTTGTCGTCCCTGGTGAATACTCTGGTGAAACATTCCATATTCGTAACGAATACCATAACCCATGACAGGCAATTTTAATGTCGCACAGCTATCCATAAAGCATGCCGCTAAACGTCCTAAGCCGCCATTGCCTAAACCGGCATCACGCTCATATTCTTCAATTTCTTCTAACTCAGTGCCATAAGACTTTAAGGCCTTATTTACCGGCCCCTCTAAACCAAGATTTAGTGCTGCGTTACTTAAACTACGCCCGAGCAAAAATTCGAGTGAAAGGTAGAAAACTCGCTTTGTATCGTATTGCAATTCAGCTATACGTGTTTTCTGCCAACTCTCAACCAATTTATCTCGTAGACTAAAGTTTAATGCACGAAGTACGTCAGCTTTGGTATCCGATGATTCAAAATGTCCTAGCGTGTATAAAAGATGACGCTCTAAATCAGCTTTTATTTCAACGTTGTTAGTCATGTTTTTTTCCAATAATAATTTTTTGACTCTGGATTGCGTCAAGAGTATCAACTGACTTAAGTATTTGTAGTGATCTAGAAATCAAATTAATGGGCTTGGTTACATCAATTTTAACGGTCTCATGGTCGATAGTTTCATCTGCAGTATTAATTAGCCGGCGCCAAGAATATGCCCGCTCGTGTTCTGCCAAGTTAAACTCAACGTGTTCTACAGCTGCGTTAAATAACACGAGAACTCTGTGGTATTTCCCATCGCATATACCTTCAATTAACCGACCGACATTAAGCGCATTAGGGTTTTTCCATTCAGTATCCCGCATTTCTCTACCCGTGGCACACAACCAACGTATGCGGAACGGATCATCATCACTCAGCTCTTCAGTTTTATGGGCAAAACGATTCCAGCGCAACAAGGGTTCATTTTTTCGAAGGTGTAAAACTTTTTTCGTAAACTCTTGAACAGATTTTTGGTAGCTACTTAACTCAGACCAATCTATCCACGATAGTGAATTATCTTGACAGTAGGCATTATTATTTCCATTTTGACTATTAGCTATCTCATCACCCGCCAATAACATTGGAATGCCCTGTGATACTGCAAGTGTCGCTATAAAGTTTTTTATCTGTCTATAGCGTAGATCATTGATTTCTTTAACCTCACAGGGCCCTTCGAATCCATAGTTTTCACTAAAGTTCGCACTATGTCCGTCACGATTATTCTCTTTATTCGCTAAATTATTTCTCTTTCTATAGCTGACTAAGTCAGCCATAGAAAAGCCGTCGTGACTTGTTATAAAATTCACGCTAGCTCGTGGATTTCTACCCCCAGCGTCAAAGACATCGCTAGAACCATGAATGCGACGTACGAATTCTGGCAGGACCCCAGGTTCACCTTTCCAAAATTTCCGCACTGTATCACGATATTTATCGTTCCACTCGGACCATAGAATCGGAAAGTTTCCAAGTTGATATCCGCCTGGGCCAATATCCCAAGGCTCTGCGATCATTTTGCACGTTGATAAAAGTGGGTCTTGCTGAATAGCATGAAAGAAAGGATGATCCGATGTAAAACCATCACTGCGTCGACCAAGGATGCTGGCCAAATCAAAACGAAAGCCGTCAACACCCATCTCTCCGGCCCAAAACCTAAGACTATCCAGTACCATCTGAAGTACTCGGGGATGATCGATATTTAAGGTATTCCCACAACCGGTATCGTTGACATATAAACTTGCGTCATTCGCTTCAAGCCGATAATAACTTTTATTATCTAAACCCCGAAAGGATAAGTGGGGACCGTGCTGATTGCTTTCCGCGGTATGGTTATAAACTACATCGAGTATTATTTCTAATCCCGCTTCGTGATAAGCAAGAACCAGCTCTCTAAACTCTTCAGCCTTACCGCTATTAAGGTACGCTTTGTGCGGCATAAAAAAGTTTAAACTATTGTAGCCCCAGTAATTGCTCAACCCGTGATCGACGATAAATTCTTCATCAACAAAACCGTGAACGGGTAACAACTCAAGTGCACTTATACCCAACTCTTTCAAATAACTAATGACTTCAGTTTGCGCCAGACCCTTAAACGTTCCACGTAAGGACTCCGGTATGTAGTTATTTAATTTAGTTAAGCCTCTTACATGCCCTTCATATATAACGGTTTGATCCCACGGCACCAAAGGTTTACCACCTTGAATACGATTAATTTCATCCGCGTTCAACCTTTCACAGACAATACTTAAAGGTACGTAGCCAGCACTATCTCTCGCGTCAAGTTCGTCACCAGTATCACGTCTTAATTTGGGGTGCGAGAAGACAATGTCGTTCCACTTAAATACTCTATCGATATCTCTTGCGTAAGGATCTATTAATAACTTATTGACGTTAAAGCGCAGTCCGTGAGAGGGCTCATACTCACCGTCAGCTCGGAAACCGTATTTACACCCTACGCTAAGTCCTTCTACAAAAACATGCCACACGTGGGCCGTTTTATGGGTGAATTTGATTTGCCTCTCATTGGCTCCATTATCGTCAAAAACACATAAAATAAGAGATTTAGCGTGCTCTGAAAATACAGCAAAGTTGACACCGCCGTTGCGTGCGTGTGCACCAAGCGGCCACGGTAAACCAACATCTAGCTGGAAATTCATAAGCTAAGCCTCTAGCTCAAACACAACGGTTGCTAACGGAGGAATTGTTAGCGACAACGAATAATGCTTACCATGACTAGCAACGTCTTCAGCGTGAAGTATTCCAGCATTTCCCTGATTGGAGCCCGCATATATTTCTGCATCAGAGTTTAATAACTCCCGGTAAATCCCAGGGCTATTTACACCAATCCGATAATGATGACGAAGAATAGGAGTCATATTACAAACAATAAGCACGCTTTGCTCTCTTGTTTTATCGTAACGGTAGAAAGCGAAAATAGAATTGTGTCTATCATCCGCATCAACCCACTCGAATCCTCCGGCATCACAGTCAGCGTTGTAAAGCGCAGGTTTAGAGGTGTACAGTTTGTTCAAATCTTTGATTAAGGATTGTACGCCAGCATGTTCAGGGGCTTCTAATTGATGCCAACACAAACTATTTTCGTGATCCCATTCAGGCCCTTGCCCAAATTCACAGCCCATAAAGAGTAGCTTTTTACCGGGGTGCATCCACATATAGGCATAATATGCACGTAGATTGGCGAATTGCTGCCAGGAATCACCAGGCATTTTTGCTAGGATTGAACCTTTGCCATGTACAACCTCATCGTGGCTCAACGGCAGAATAAAATTCTCACTGAAGGCATACAATAAGCTAAACGTCATATTGTTATGGTGGTATTTTCTGTGAATCGAATCTTTTGTCATATACGCCAAACTGTCGTTCATCCAGCCCATATTCCACTTAAACCCGAAACCCAAGCCGCCGCTAAATATTGGTTTCGATACGCCAGGCCATGCCGTTGACTCTTCAGCGACCATCATACTGTCAGGATAGTTTTTGTATACTCGTTCATTTGTCAGTTTTAGGAAGTCAATTGCGTCAAGGTTTTCTCGGCCACCATGAGCATTTGCAATCCAATCGCCGTCTTCGCGACTGTAATCAAGATAAAGCATCGATGCTACGGCATCCACGCGTAGTCCATCGATATGAAATTTGTCTAACCAGAAGTGAGCGTTTGCCATCAAGAAATTTGAAACTTCCTTGCGGCCATAATTATAGATATAGGTCTTCCAATCGGGGTGAAACCCTTGTCGGGAATCAGCATGTTCGTATAGTGGTGTACCGTCGAAACGCCCTAAACCGTGCGCATCGGTCGGGAAATGACCGGGCACCCAATCAACTAATACTGCGATTTCAGCTTCGTGGCACTTATCGACAAAAAACTTTAAATCATTAATCGAACCAAAACGACTTGTAGACGCAAACAACCCAACAGGCTGATAGCCCCAGGACCCGTCGAAGGGAAACTCACTAATTGGCATCAACTGTAGATGAGTAAAGCCCATCTCTTTTACATAGGGAATTAGATCATCGGCTAATTCACGATAACTCAAGAAGCGATTACCTTGATCTGGAACACGTTTCCACGACCCCAGATGAACTTCATAAATCGTTGTTGCGGAATCTGTTTTAGTCCAGCGATGTTTTTTCTGTTGCCATACATCGTCTTTCCATTCGTAATTAGAATGATCTTCAACTACGGATGCTTGTTCTGGAGGAAGCTGGGCATAGAAACCAAAAGGATCAGCTTTATGAGGAAGCAGATTACCTGCGGAGTCTTTAAGCTCAAATTTATACAAGTCGCCTGTTGTGATTCCTGGGATAAAAATTTCCCATACTCCTCCTGGAATATGCTTTCGCATTACATGTCTACGACCATCCCAGAAGTTAAAATTACCAACAACAGACACGCGCTTCGCATTGGGGGCCCAAACGGCAAAACAACACCCGTCTACACCATCTACGGTTCTAAGGTGTGCACCTAAGAATTCATAAGCGCGCTCATTTGTACCTTCGTTAAAAAGGTAAATATCATCAGCATTTAGTAGTGTTGGGAAACGATATACATCCTCGACTAAGACTGTTGAATCTGAATAACTAACCTTGAGAAGATACTTATCAGGTGATGTCTTATCTAAGCGCGCCTCGAATAGTCCGGCGTTATTTAGTCGAACACCTTCACCGAGAACGTCGAGACCATCATAACTTACAATGCTTACAGCACTCGCTTCTGGCATAAAGCTTCGCACTACAATACTTTCACCGTCTTTATGGCGACCAAGGTACTTAAAAATATCGTCGCAATCCGAATTGATAATTTGATTGATGATATTTTCTGACAAGGTTGTCTTCATGGTATTTTCCAAAATTCTTTAATTAAGAATGACTTCGATATTGATTAATTGAATGCAATAGCCCTGCCACCGCTGAGCTATTGAATATATCTGAGCTGGTCTCACTCAAGCGCCGGCGCCAATTTGGGTATTCATTATATGTTCCTGGTACGTTAACTGGAGCATCCATGCCTATTAGATCTTCTAGTTGCAGTATATAAAGTTTCGAGTTAGATCTCGCAGAAAGTTGCATTACGGCAAAGCGCAATGATTGTGTCATCACATCATCAAGATGTGCGTCCTGCCAACTGTCCGGAAGTAAACTTTCTTCTCTTAGAAGTTCAATAACTGCGATCTTTTCTTGTAAACGATAAGCGACTAAATCCTCAAATCTAATATTTTCTTCTAATAAATTTAATTTTTCGCGAAGCTCTAGATCCGTTCCAGACCACCAGCTCTGCAGTGTCGGTACATCGTGGTTGCTTAACATCGCTAATGCGTGCTTAGCATAATCGTTAGGTTTTTTGAATTCGAAATCTGAGTGTTTTTCGAAGTAAAAAACCTTATTGCTAATAATACCGGAATCGCATATCGCAGCCCTAAATTCATCAGGCACAACACCTAGGTCCTCACCAATAACTGCACATTGATTAATGTGGCTTTCTAGACAGAGAATGCCAAGCAGCTCCTTAAGCGGATAATATATATACGTACCGTTATCTGCGCTAAGTTTTGGTGGACACCACCAAAGCCTCATGAGGCTCATCGCGTGGTCGATACGTAATGCTCCGCAATGTTTCATATTCGAACGTAATAAATCAATATAGTGCTGAAATCCTGCCCCCTTTAGTTTAGCTGGGTCCATCGGCGGCATACCCCAGTTTTGCCCTTTGAGAGCCATTGGATCTGGTGGAGCACCAATTGATACATCACGACAAAACAACTCTGGGTTTGAAGATACTTCCGACCCGCCGCCACTTGCCCCAACAGCCAAGTCTCTAATAAGCCCTAACTTCATGCCAACCTCGATGGCCTTTCGTTGACAGGCTTCTAGCTGAGATTCAGCAATGTACTGGAGGTAGCAATAAAATAATACGTGTGATGGGTCTGATTTCATATCCCTGGCAGTACTTAACTTACTAAGAGCTTCGCGACAAGCGAGATCAAGAGAGGTATCATTAGTCGCGCACCGCCAGTTGCGGCAACCCTCGTACTCCGCATAGCCGATTAGAGAGGTTCCACAAGTCTTAATATAGTCTGAGAGAGCATTTATAGTTTCCAGCGAACGACTAAAGATATATATACGAAAGCAGCGCCACAATACGGCATATTTGAGACTTCGAATTGACGTGTAATCAATCAATTCTAGCTTACGTAAAGCGTCTAGCTCGATACACTCAGCACCCGACAAAGTAACCTGTGCATACTCCGTCACCTCCGTCACATCAATGTATAAGGGGTTTAGAAAGCGCCTATCACTTGGACTATACGGGCTTACTTCGTGCTCTAGATCGTGTGGCAATGCATGGAACGGGTTAAGCAGTATATGAGCCGCGCCTTGAGCTGCAGATAATTCAATCAATTCACGTAGATCGCTAAAGTCCCCATAGCCCCAATTGGATTTTGAACACAATGTATATAACTGAACAACTAAACCCCACATGTCTTGCGTATTTGCAATACAACTTGGCTGATAGGCTGACGAAGGGCACACGATAAGAGCGCAGCTCTCCGACCTTAGGGGGGTTGATATCTCAACCACATGATAACCAAGCTCCAGATCGTTTAAGGGGACACTGCGACGGCTATAGCGGGCCCCGTCGTATAAGTAATCTCCGACCTCTTCTAGTATGCCAGGGGTAAGCGAGCTCGATAGTACATTGCCATCGATCGACAATGTAAATTCCTGACTAAGCTCACTAGGCCTAAAGTTGCATTCAATAGCATGAGACTCTCCTAGTGTAATAACATGTACATTAGGCAACCAGTGAAACCAAGGCTCCACATCGTGTTCGAAAGCCGCTTCAGAAATACTTGTTTCTGAGGACAAATCAACACCCATTGCCTTTAAAATATTGACCCTGTTTTCGATTGGAACTTCTGTGCGTTGCCCACGGAAATTATTAAAATCCGATGCAACACCTCTCCAATAGAAAAGCCGTTCCAAATCACTCATTGAAAAGCCTTAGTGCTAAGAATTATGGACGCGTATATGATTTTAGCAGAGTTTTCAGGCATTTAAAGCGGGGATGACAAGAACGGTGATTAGCGATCAGTTTACAATCATTTTGTATACGTTAGACACAAAAAAGCCGAGCATTGCTCGGCTTTTAATTACTAAAAAAGAGTGATCAATCTTCAGACTCTTCTACAACCTCTTCAGCTTGGCCGCGCGGGCGATCAACAAGCTCAACAAAAGCCATTGGAGCTTTATCGCCGCTTCGAAGTCCGCACTTCAAGATACGAAGGTAGCCGCCTGGACGGCTATCATAACGAGGACCGAGCTCAGCAAACAACTTACCAACAGCCGCTTTGTTGTTTAAGCGGCTAAACGCTAAACGACGATTTGCTACGCTATCTTGCTTAGCAAGAGTAATTAGCGGTTCAGCAAAACGACGAAGTTCTTTAGCTTTAGGAACAGTAGTCTTAATAACTTCATGTTCAACCAGAGAGATAACCATATTTTTAAACATAGCTTTTCTGTGCGAGCTATTACGGTTTAACTGACGGCCACTATGACGATGACGCATAATTCTAACCCTTTATCCTTCTTTGAGTCCCGATATTCGAGACCCTCAATCATTTTTACGTAAGAAACTTCTACAACTAGTCTGAAGTTTTAATACTAGCTGGTGGCCAGTTTTCCAAACGCATACCCAAAGACAGTCCGCGAGATGCTAGAACATCTTTAATTTCAGTTAGCGACTTTTTACCCAAATTAGGTGTTTTTAGTAGCTCAACTTCGGTGCGCTGAATCAAGTCACCAATGTAGTAAATATTTTCAGCTTTTAAACAATTAGCTGAGCGAACCGTTAACTCTAAGTCGTCAACTGGACGAAGTAATATAGGGTCGATCTGCTCTTCTTTCTCTTCAGGTTCAGATTCTTTTTCACCTTCAAGATCAACAAAAACAGCTAATTGTTGTTGTAAAATTGTGGCCGCACGACGAATAGCATCTTCAGGATCCAACGTACCGTTAGTCTCTAGATCCAAGACTAGCTTATCAAGGTCAGTACGCTGTTCTACACGGGCGCTTTCAACTTTATATGCAACACGGCGAACCGGGCTATAAGACGCATCGAGCTGTAAGCGACCAATACTGCGAGTCTCATCCTCTTCCTGCTTGCGGGAATCGGCTGGTTCATAGCCACGGCCGCGTGCAATAGTAAGACGAATATTCAACGAAGTATCGCTATTAATATTTGCGATTACCAAATCTGGATTTACGATTTCAACATCGTGCTCCAGCTGAATGTCGCCAGCCGTAACAGGCCCAGGACCTTGCTTGGTAAGATTCAATACTACATGATCCTTACTATGCATAATCACGGAAACGTTTTTCAAGTTCAGAAGAATTTGGACTACATCTTCCTGCACGCCTTCGATTGCGCTGTATTCGTGCTGAACACCTTCAATTTCGACTTCTACAATTGAGCAGCCAGACATTGAAGATAAAAGAATACGGCGCAAGGCATTCCCTAAAGTATGTCCGAACCCTCGCTCTAGAGGCTCCAAGACTACTTTCGCGCGCGTTGGCCCTAATTCAGTAACATCAATATTACGAGGCGTTAGAAGTTCATT
Source organism: Flavobacteriales bacterium (assembly GCA_047638775.1). Classification (GTDB taxonomy): domain Bacteria; phylum Pseudomonadota; class Gammaproteobacteria; order Pseudomonadales; family Cellvibrionaceae; genus Agaribacterium. The sequence continues at coordinate 16,332 of JBLIMQ010000041.1, read as the reverse complement.
AACAGCGCTCTGCATATGCACACCCTTACAGTGGTTGTTCTGTTGTTGTTGCATTAAAAATTAATGCAACAGCTATTATTTCGAGTAAAGCTCTACGATTAAGTTTTCGTTAATCTCTGCGGGTAAGTCTTCACGACCAGGAGCACGCTTGAATACGCCTTCCTTTTTATCGTTATTAACCTCTACCCACTCAACTTCACCGCGCTGTGCTGCAATGGTAAGTGAGCTTTGGATACGCAATTGAGTCTTAGACTTTTCACGAACAGCAACTACATCGCCTTCTTGCACCTGATAAGAAGGGATATTACACTTTACGCCATTTACAAGAATTGTCTTATGCGAAACTAATTGACGAGACTCGGCACGTGTAGAGCCGAAACCCATACGATAAACAACGTTATCTAAACGACATTCGAGTAGTTGTAACAAGTTAGAGCCTGTTGCACCTTTACGACGAGCTGCTTCTTTATAATAGCCTCGGAATTGCTTCTCCAAAACACCATAAATACGACGTACTTTTTGTTTCTCACGAAGCTGTACACCATAATCAGAAAGACGTCCACGACGCTGCCCATGCATGCCGGGCTGATTTTCTGCTTTACACTTTGATTCTAAAGGGCGTATTCCGCTTTTTAGAAAAAGATCAGTACCTTCGCGACGAGCGAGTTTACAAGTTGGTCCAATATAACGAGCCATTTTCTATAACCCTCCTTATACGCGGCGTTTTTTCGGAGGACGACAGCCATTGTGTGGTACTGGCGTCGTGTCCGTAATACTACTAATTTTATAACCTGCGTTGTGCAAAGCACGAACCGCTGATTCGCGACCAGGCCCAGGGCCTTTCACTTCTACTTCAAGATTCTTTAATCCGTACTCTTGTGCAGCTAAACCCGCACGCTCTGCTGCAACCTGCGCAGCAAAAGGAGTACTTTTACGTGAACCACGGAAACCTGAACCACCGGCTGTTGCCCAGCTCAAAGTATTTCCCTGACGATCAGTAATAGTGACAATAGTGTTGTTAAAAGATGCATGGATATGCGCAATACCATCAACAACGCTTTTTTTAATTTTCTTTTTCGCGGGTGTTTTACCGCCTGGCTTAGCCATAAATGACAAGTCCTCGCTTAAATTCGCTTTCGATTAAAGTCTACTTTTTAATAGGCTTTCTTGGTCCTTTACGAGTACGCGCATTAGTTTTAGTGCGCTGACCACGAAGAGGGAGGTTTCTTCTGTGACGCAAACCGCGGTAAGTTCCAAGATCCATCAATCGTTTGATGTTCATAGATACTTCACGACGTAAATCACCTTCTACAGTGAATTTTGCGACTTCGTTACGAATTGCGTCGACCTGAGCTTCTGACAAGCTTGAGATCTTAGCGGTTTCTTCAATACCCGCAGCAGCGCAAATTTGCTTAGATGTAGTTCGGCCAATGCCAAATACATAAGTAAGCGAAATAACCGCGTGCTTGTTATCGGGAACATTGACTCCAGCAATACGAGCCATTATTGGAACTCCGTTTTTTAGATAAGATATACAGTGTTAACAGCAGACTGGCTAAACCGGCCCACCAAAAGGCGCGCAAGAATAGCGGTAAATCTACTTAATAGCAATAGCTCGCTCAATAAAAGAGCAAACGACAGTTAACACCCCAATGCCAGTGATCTGGCTATAGATTGATATGAATATCAACCTTGACGTTGTTTGTGACGAGGTTCAGAGTTACAAATAACTCGAACAACACCCTTACGACGTACAATTTTACAGTTTCTGCAAACTTTTTTTACTGACGCACGAACTTTCATCGCGAAGACCTCAGAAATTAACGACCTTTACCATAGTTTTGCAAGTTAGCTTTCTTCATCACCGAATCATATTGATGCGTCATTAAATGAGATTGCACTTGCGCCATAAAATCCATCACTACGACCACTACGATCAATAATGATGTACCACCTAAAAGAACCGGAATTCCCGCGGTGTATATTAACAATTGCGGCAGTAACGCCACGGCCGCGATGTAAAGCGAACCTACTACCGTCAAACGTGTGAGGATAGTATCTATATACTTGGCAGACTGCTCACCTGGACGAATACCAGGGATATACGCGCCGCCTTTTTTGAGATTATCGGCTACTTCTTTCGGGTTATAAATCATTGCGGTATAGATGAAACAAAACGCAACGATAAGCACTCCGAATACAACATAGTTCAGTGGTTGGCCTGGGCCAATCATCGTAGCGACATCCTGCAGAATCTCACCCACTTTACTTTGGCTAGCTTTACTCGACCACTGCGCTATCGAAGCGGGGACGATCAAAAAACTACTAGCGAAAATCACCGGAATCACGCCTGCCATATTAACTTTGAGTGGAAGATGGCTAGTTTGCTGAGCACTGTACGCCTGACGACCCACCTGCTTGCGAGCGTACTGGATGGTAATTCTACGCTGCCCTCGTTCCATTCTTACTACAAACCAAACGATCGCCACAGCCGCTAATCCAATAGCAAGCAACATTAGAGGATGTAAATCGCCTTGACGAGCACTCTCGAAGGCTTGACCTATAGCTGAAGGAAGTCCGGCCACAATGCCAGCAAATATAATCATCGAAATACCGTTGCCGACACCTCGTTCAGTAATTTGCTCTCCTAGCCACATCAAGAATACAGATCCCGTAACTAACGAACTTACTGCAACTATGTAAAAGCTGACAGGATGGAGACCAGCATACGCGAAGCCGCTACCCTTCATTCCTGCTACAGTTACGGACGCTTGGACTAACGCAATACCTAACGTTAGATAACGCGTATACTGACTAATTCTTCTGCGTCCAGCTTCACCATCCTTCTTGATCGCCTCAAGAGTCGGAGAAACCGATGACATGATTTGGATTATAATTGAAGCGGTAATATACGGCATTATACCAAGCGCCAATATACTCATACGCTCTGCGGCACCGCCGGAAAACATATTTACCATTCCAAGTATCGTACCCTGATTCTGCTCAAAAAGATCAGCTACACGCGCTGGATCAATACCCGGTACAGGTATATGTGTTCCTAAACGATAAACTAATATCGCAAGTAACAAAAATTTTAGGCGAACCCAAAGCTCGCCTAATCCTTTTTGATTTCCTACAGGCAAATTACCAGCACCCGCCATGAGCTAATCTCTCTTATATTGTTTTGAACGTTATTCTTGGATCGTTCCGCCAGCAGCTTCAATTGCAGCTTTAGCACCTTTAGTTACCGCTAAACCTTCAATCGTAATAGCCTTGCTAAGCTCGCCCGACAAAAATATTTTCGCCTGGATGATCGATGCATTGATCAAGCCTGCAGCTTTAAGCGTTTCGATATTGGCTACATCACCACCAATTTTATTTAGTTCAGAAAGACGGATCTCAGCGCTAACGCGACCGATACGACTAGTAAAACCAAATTTAGGTAGACGCTTTTGAAGAGGCATTTGACCACCCTCAAAACCAGGTCTCACTGACCCGCCGGAGCGCGACTTTAAACCTTTATGGCCACGACCACAAGTCTTTCCGAAACCACTACCAACACCGCGACCGACGCGCTTTTTGGATTTGATACGTCCAGGTGCAGGACTCAAAGTATTCAAACGCATCTTATTCACCTTCAACTTTAACGAGATAGTTGACTTTATTTGCCATTCCACGATTGGATGGCGTATCTTCAACTTCTACTGTTTGGCCTATTTTACGTAAACCCAAACCGCGAACGCAGGCTTTATGTTTTTCCAAACGTCCAGCCGTACTTTTAAATTGTGTAACCTTAATAGTCTTCTTTGCCATGGGAGTACCTGAGCAGACCTTAAATCAAAAATATTATAGATTAACGAATCTCTTCTAGAGATTTACCACGTTTTGCAGCAACACTGTCTGGCGATGCCATAGTGCGTAGCGCTTCGAAAGTAGCTCGTACAACGTTTACAGGGGTAGTAGAACCGTAACATTTACCCAATACGTTTTGTACACCAGCCATTTCTAAAACTGCTCGCATTGCACCACCAGCAATTACACCAGTACCTTGCGACGCAGGCTGCATATAAACTTTAGATGCGCCGTGACGACCTTTAGTTGCATATTGAATGGTATCACCATCCAGTTCAACTTGAATCATGTTGCGACGCGCAGCTTCCATAGCTTTTTGAATTGCGATAGGCACTTCACGAGCCTTACCACGTCCAAAACCTACTTTACCATTCCCGTCACCAACAACTGTTAATGCGGTGAAACCAAAGATCCGGCCACCCTTTACAGTTTTTGCAACACGGTTAACCTGAACAAGCTTTTCACGTAAGCCTTCAGCGTTTGTATCTTCTCGGCTATTCTGTTGAGACATATGTCCTACCCTTAAAACTCTAATCCAGCTTCACGTGCAGCTTCCGCTAACGCTTTAACTCGACCGTGATATTTAAAACCGCTTCTATCGAATGCAACTTTAGTTACGCCAGCTTTCTTGGCGCGTTCTGCAATCAATTGACCCACTTTAGTCGCCGCATCAGAGTTACCTGTTACGCCTGACTTTAAATCTTTTTCAATAGTAGAAGCACTTGCTAATACTGTTGCGCCGTTCCCATCAATAACCTGAGCATAGATGTGGCGAGGTGTACGGTGAACACAAAGACGCAAGGACTTAAGCTCACGCATCTTTGCTCGAGCGCGCGTGGCTCGACGAATTCTGGATGCTTTTTTGGAGATCATAATTTTGCCTTTTAAAATCCTAGCCTAATTTACTTCTTCTTAGCTTCTTTGCGTCGAACATGCTCATCACTATAACGAACGCCTTTACCTTTATAAGGTTCTGGTGGACGAAACGCGCGAACTTCCGCTGCAACTTGGCCAAGCAACTGCTTATCAGCACTGGTTAATACAATTTCTGTCTGGGTAGGGCTAGCAGCCTTTACACCATCGGGTAATTCGTATTCAACAGGATGAGAGAATCCTAGTGATAGACTTAAAACTTTACCTGTGGCTTTAGCTCGATAACCGACGCCATTTAGAACTAGTTTCTTTTCGAAACCCTTTTCCACACCGAAAACCATATTATTAACTAGCGAACGCATTGTACCTGCCATTGCAACGGCTTTAGTTGCTTTGCTACGCGCTGAAAACTTTAATACGTTATCGCCTTCGAATTGGACTTCAACTAGATCGTTGATACTTAAATCTAGAGTACCATTTTTACCCGAAACTTGAATATCTTGCCCAGAAAGACTCACTTTAACCGCGGTAGGAACTACCACTGGAGCTTTAGCTATACGTGACATGAATTATTTCCCAAATCTATTACTTTTGCACTGCGCGTTTTTTTAGAAAACGGTGCAGAGAACCTCACCGCCAATGCCAGCTTCACGAGCAGCACGGTCGGTCATAACACCTCGACTGGTAGATATTATCGCAATACCTAAACCACTTCGGACAGACGGTAAATCTTTCTTTCCTGCATAGCTACGCAATCCAGGACGGCTTTTACGATCTATTTCAGCGATAACAGGTTTGCCATCGTAATACTTAAGATCGATAGTTAGCTCTTTTTTAACTTCGCCATTTTCAGCGAAGCTAGTAATATAACCTTCTTCTTGAAGAACGCGAGCGAGCTCTTTCTTCAATTTAGATGCTGGCATTGATACATCAGCTTTGCCAACAGCTTGGGCGTTTCGAATTCGGGTCAACATATCTGCGACTGAATCTTGCATACTCATAAGACTTTCTCCTAATTACTGTCGCAGTTACCAGCTAGCCTTAACAAGACCTGGTACGTCACCGCGCATAGCGGCTTCACGCAACTTGTTTCGGCATAAGCCAAATTTTCTATAAACACCGTGCGGGCGACCAGTAATCTGGCAACGACGCCGCTGACGAGACGGGCTAGAATCACGAGGAAGCTTTTGAAGCTTATTTACAGCTTCCCAAATTTCTTCGTCTGTAGACTCTGAGCTAGCAATTACCGCTTTTATTGCGGCACGCTTAACTGCAAACTTTTCAACTATATCTGCGCGTTTTTTTTCACGAGCAATCATTGACTTTTTTGCCATAGCACTAAATTCCTAACCTTTGAACGGGAAGCCGAAAGCTTTCAGCAATGCACGACCTTCGTCGTTATTACGCGCCGTTGTAGATACGCAAATATCTAAACCACGCAATTTATCAATTTTGTCGTAATCAATCTCAGGGAAAATAATTTGCTCAGTTACACCCATTGAGAAATTACCACGGCCGTCAAACTGCTTCGGGCTAATACCACGAAAGTCACGGATACGCGGAATAGAGATACTGATCAAACGATCAAGAAACTCATACATTTTCTCTTGGCGCAAAGTAACTTTACATCCAATAGGCCACTCTTCACGAACCTTGAAGCCTGCGATTGATTTGCGCGCTTTTGTCACAACTGCTTTCTGACCAGCAATTTTTTCCATGTCAGAAACTGCGTGTTCCAAAACTTTTTTATCAGTCAACGCATCACCAACACCCATATTAAGTGTGATCTTTGTTATACGCGGGACTTCCATTACGTTTTCAAGCTTTAGCTCTTCTTTTAGCTTGCTAACTAGCTCGTTGTCGTAGAGTTCTTTAAGCCTTGCCATGATTATATCTCTGATTTAATTCTTACTACGAGTTACTCGAATACTAAGCGTCGATGGCTTCGCCGTTCGACTTAAAAATACGGATTTTCTTTCCGTCTTCTAAAACTTTGAACCCGACTCTATCTGCTTTACTTGTTGTAGCATTAAAGATAGCCACGTTAGAAGCTTGAATTGGGGCTTCTTTTTCAACAATACCGCCAGGCACATTAGCCTGTGGATTAGGCTTCTGATGCTTTTTAATCATCTGAATTCCGGCAACAATCAATCGGCCATCAGTCATTACTAGATTAACTTTCCCACGCTTGCCTTTGTCACGGCCCGTTAGGATTACAACTTCATCATTCTTTTTGATTTTTTTCATAATTTTCCTCCAGACTCAACGCGGCGCTTAAAGCACCTCTGGCGCCAAGGAAATGATTTTCATAAACTTTTCGTTACGAAGCTCACGTGTTACGGGCCCGAATATACGAGTCCCAATAGGCGCATCGTTTGCGTTAAGAATAACCGCTGCGTTCTGATCGAACTTAATAAGCGAACCATCTGAACGACGAATACCTTTTTTGGTACGAACCACAACTGCGTTCATAACCTGACCCTTCTTCACTTTACCGCGAGGAATGGCTTCTTTAACTGTAACTTTGATGATATCACCAACACGAGCGTAACGACGATGAGATCCGCCTAGGACCTTAATGCACATTACGCGACGTGCGCCGCTATTATCAGCAACGTCAAGATAACTTTCTGTTTGAATCATTACTTATCTCCCAACTCCGGAAAGTCTCTATAATTGTGTGGTGCGCTCGTCAACACTAACCAAAGTCCAAGACTTAGACTTTGAAATAGGTCGTGACTCTGCGATAGTTACTACATCACCAGTTTTACATTCGTTGTTTTCGTCATGAGCCTTTAGCTTTGACGACTTAACAACATACTTTCCGTATACAGGATGCTTTTCTCGACGCTCGATCATAACAACAATGGATTTGTCCATCTTGTCACTTACAACTTGACCTTTTAACGTACGGTTTAGCGTGCTTGCTTCACTCATTATTTTTCACCTGACTTCTGAGTAAGTACAGTTTTAATGCGAGCAATATCTCTACGTACTTGCTTCATCAAATGAGTTTGATTCAGCTGACCAGTAGATTTTTGCATACGCAGTTTAAACTGAGCGTCGAGTTGAGAAATTAACTCACCATTCAACTCGTCGACTGTTTTTTCGTTTAGTTCTTTAACGTTCATTACATCACCGACCGTTTAACAAAAGTGGTCTTAAAAGGGAGCTTTGCTGAAGCTAATGCGAACGCTTCGCGTGCCATCTCTTCGGTAACACCTTCCATCTCATATAAGATGCGACCAGGCTGTATTTGAGCAACCCAATATTCCACATTACCCTTACCTTTACCTTGACGAACTTCCAAAGGTTTTTCCGTAATCGGCTTATCAGGAAACACTCGTATCCAGATTTTCCCACCACGTTTCACATGGCGAGTCATGGCGCGACGAGCGGCCTCAATTTGTCTTGCAGTAAGGCGTCCACGCTCTAGTGACTTTAGTGCGTACTCCCCGAAGCTCACTTTGGAACCTCGAAGCGCTAGTCCACGATTTCGACCTTTTTGCTGTTTTCTAAATTTGGTACGTTTCGGCTGCAGCATTGCCTAACCCTTTTCAACTCTCACAGCCAAAATTGGCCGTAGTTATTTAAATTTGCTCTACTTTTTGCTGTTTTTATTCGGCTTCTTTTTCGGCGCTTCGACTACCGGCATATCACCAATAACTTCACCTTTAAAGATCCAAACTTTCACACCAATAATACCGTAGGTAGTTAAAGCTTCAGCAGCTGCGTAGTCGATATCAGCTCGAAGTGTGTGTAACGGAACACGACCTTCTCGATACCATTCAGATCGAGCGATTTCCGCTCCGCCCAAACGACCACCTACTTGAATCTTTACACCTTCAGCACCTTGACGCATAGCGTTTTGAACCGCGCGCTTCATAGCACGACGAAACATTACTCGACGCTCAAGCTGTGACGCAACACTTTGTGCCGCTAAAGTTGCGTCGAGATCAGGCTTGCGAACTTCTTCGATATTGATGTGAACTGGAACACCCATTTGGGCTCCTAGCTCAGCGCGAAGCTTCTCGACATCTTCACCCTTTTTACCTATCACAATGCCTGGACGGGCGGTGTGTATGGTAATACGGGCAGTGTTCGCAGGACGCTCAATCTCAACTCGACTAACTGAAGCGCTAGCCAACTTATCTTGAATGTACTTACGAACGCGCAAATCAGTATTCAACTTGTCTGCGTAATCTTTATTGCCGGCAAACCAAGTAGACGTATGACGCTTTACGATACCTAATCGAATACCGGTTGGATGTACTTTTTGACCCATTAGTCCGCTCTCTTTTAGTCCGCTACTTTCACGGTGATATGGCAGCTGCGCTTTAATATTCTGTCAGCTCGACCTTTTGCCCGAGGTTTGATTCGTTTAAGAGTCGTACCTTCGTTTACATAAACAGTTGAAACTTTTAACTCATCAACATCGGCGCTTTCGTTGTGTTCAGCATTTGCTATCGCCGACTCCAACACCTTCTTCATGAGTTCTGCACCCTTCTTAGGGCAAAAAGTTAATATATCCAATGCGTCCTCAACGGACTTGCCTCGGATCATGTCAGCCACGAGACGTGCTTTCTGTGCAGAAAGACGAGCCCCGCGTAAATGTGCTGCTACTTCCATCAGTTATCTCCGCTAATTACCGCTTAGCTTTTTTATCAGCCACATGGCCTCGATAAGTACGAGTTGGAGCAAACTCCCCCAACTTATGACCTACCATTTCTTCAGAGACCAAAACAGGCACGTGCTGACGGCCGTTATGCACTGAAATTGTTAGTGCTACCATATTCGGTAGAATCATTGAACGACGTGACCAAGTTTTGATGGGTCGACGGTCATTTTTTTCAGTGGCAACTTCTACTTTACTCATCAAATGATGATCAATAAAAGGACCTTTCTTCAGTGATCGTGGCACCGTAATTACCTCTTAAGCCGTAGCTTTACTTTTTATCTCGACGACGTACGATCATTCTGTCCGTACGCTTGTTTTTGCGAGTCTTATAACCTTTCGTTGGCATACCCCAAGGTGAAACTGGGTGACGACCTCCGGAAGTACGACCTTCACCACCACCATGCGGGTGATCTACTGGGTTCATCGCTACACCGCGAACGGTTGGACGAACACCACGCCAGCGTGTTGCGCCAGCCTTACCTAGTGAACGAAGACTGTGCTCACCATTAGACACTTCGCCTAAAGTTGCACGGCATTCTGTAAGAACGCGTCTCATTTCGCCACTACGCAAACGAATAGTTGCATATCGACCTTCACGAGCAACCAATTGGACTGAAGCTCCAGCAGAGCGACCAATTTGCGCGCCTTTGCCAGGCTTTAACTCGATGCAGTGAATTACACTACCAACAGGAATATTGCGAATTGGCAAACAGTTACCAACCTTAATATCAGCCGCTTCGCCGGAATTAACTACATCCCCTGCTTTTAGGCCTTTTGGAGCGATGATATAACGACGCTCACCATCCTGAAAACAAATCAAAGCGATATGTGCAGTACGATTTGGATCGTACTCAATACGCTCTACCTTTGCTGGAATTCCGTCTTTAGTACGACGAAAATCAATAATTCTGTACTGCTGCTTGTGTCCACCACCACGATGACGAGTGGTAATACGACCCAAGTTGTTACGACCGCCAGTCTTAGACTTCTTTTCTGTTAAAGGAGCATGAGGTGCGCCTTTATGCAGATCTGGGTTTATAACACTTACAACAAAACGGCGTCCTGGAGACGTAGGTTTGCATTTAACAATAGCCATCTTTCGCTCCTTATTCAGCAACCGCAAAGTCGATTTCCTGACCTTCGGCCAGAGTAACGTATGCTTTCTTCCAATCGTTGCGCTTGCCAAGTCCAAAACGTGTGCGTTTTGTTTTGCCTTTCACAACAAGAGTCTGTACAGCACTCACTTTCACATCAAACATTTTCTCAACTGCAGACAAAATATCTGACTTATTTGCTGTCTTGGTAACCTTAAATACTACTTGGTTTGACAACTCAGCTACGCGTGTTGATTTCTCAGAAACCACCGGCGCCATGATTATTTTATATAGCTTTTCGTCGCTCACGTTAATGACTCCTCTAGCTTTTTAAGCGCTGAAACAGTGATCATAACTCGATCAAAGCCAACCAAACTAACCGGGTCGATACCGCTCACATCACGAACATCAACTTTATGCAAGTTGCGAGAAGCTAAATACAACGACTCTTGCAACTCTTCAGTAACAATCAACACTTCGCTCAAGTCAAAGCCTGCCAACTTCTGAACTAAATCTTTAGTCTTCGGCGCTTCGAGCTGAAACTCTTCAACGACAAGCAAACGATCTTGACGTAGAAGTTCAGACAAAATGCAACGCAACGCTGTGCGGTACATCTTTTTATTAACTTTCTGCTGGTGATCACGCGGCTGAGCTGCGAATGTCACACCACCTGAACGCCATATCGGACTACGGATAGTACCGGCACGGGCCCGACCAGTTCCTTTCTGACGCCATGGCTTTTTGCCACCACCAGAAACGGCTGATCGATTCTTTTGAGCTTTACTACCTTGACGAGCTCCAGCCATATAGGCCACAACTACTTGATGCACAAGGTCTTCATTAAATTCTCTTCCAAAGTTCTCGTCAGATACTGCAATAGTACCGCTCGAACCTTGTGGAGTTGCTATATTGAGTTCCATGGTTAACTCCCAGGACACTTATATTCTTGCTTGAGTTCGACTAAGCGTTCTTTAATTTCACTGCTGGACGGACAATTACGTCACCACCAGGAGCACCCGGTATTGCGCCTTTAACCAGCAGCAAACCGCGTTCAACATCAATCTTAACAACCTTGATGTTTTGAATTGTTACTTGCTCAGCTCCCATGTGACCTGCCATTTTCTTACCCTTGAATACTCGACCAGGGGTTTGACATTGACCGATAGAACCCGGTGCGCGATGCGACAACGAGTTACCATGAGTTGCGTCCTGCATTGCAAATCCCCAGCGCTTAACACCGCCAGCAAACCCGCAACCCTTCGAAACACCAGATACATCAACAATCTGGCCTTCCTCGAACTTCTCAACAGTAATTTGAGCACCCATTTGAAAATCGGCAGCTGAGTCATCACGGAACTCCCACAAACCACGACCAGCTTCGGTCTCGGCTTTTGCGAAATGTCCTGATGCAGATTTAGCTACACGCGAAGCACGACGAGAACCTGTAGTGACTTGCACTGCAGAATAACCATCAACTTCAACTGTTTTCACCTGAGTAACACGGTTAGGCTCTACTTCAATAACCGTGACTGGAACTGACTGACCATCGTCAGTAAATATTCTTGTCATACCGCTTTTACGGCCGACGACACCAATAGTCATGCTTTCAACCTCAACAGTGTACGGGGCTTTCCCGATTAAGGACCCGCTATGGCCGCCCATTTCAGAGCGTTACACATCTAACCGACATAATGTCGGAATGAATTTAGCCCAGACTAATCTGAACCTCTACACCCGCTGCCAAATCTAACTTCATAAGAGCATCAACTGTCTTCTCAGTTGGCTCTACGATGTCAAGCAGACGTTTGTACGTTCGAATTTCATACTGATCTCGCGCATCCTTATTCACATGCGGAGAGATCAAAACCGTATAGCGTTCTTTTCGCGTAGGAAGAGGAATCGGCCCTCTTACTTGCGCGCCAGTACGCTTAGCAGTATCTACAATCTCTTGTGTGGAAGCATCAATCAATTTGTGATCGAACGCTTTCAAACGGATTCTGATTCGCTGATTCTGCATCTAAGCTAAACTCCAAAATTTCTAAAGAACTCTCGCTAGGGATTCGTTTAAGACCCTGCGAAATGAGCGCGCAATAATAATGAGAGTACCCACACCTGTCAACAGCAGAAGTGACTATTTTTCGATTGTTTTGGGTTTATTTTTTAGTCAAGTGCAAAGAAAGAGGAATCTGACCTAAAGAAGCCAGATTAAATCAATAATAACGGCTAATGAGAGCGAGAAACGCTATCAACAATTTGAGAGAGGTCATCCCGCAAGCTTGGCTCAACTCGCTCAACAATGTGTTTTACCATAGAAATTCTACGGTCATTCTCACGTAGTCGTCCACCCAAATCGCCACCGTCAATAAACTCATCAGGAGATTTTCCAGTCGTTAAAACTACACGCAACAAAAGATTAACACCAAAACGCGGAGTGTCTGTTTCCCTTTCGTACTGCTGATACGAAGACATAGAGACTCCAAACCTGTTTGAAAGTATCTCCTGGGTCCCAGAAACACCTGAACGATAACGCCTTAACCCACGAGAAAATGCCTTATAGAACCCCTCAATTGACGGCTCAACTCCACTCGAGGGAGACTCCTCACCATTAACGTCGGTACATCCCTCAGAAATTACGCCGAAACGCCCCTCTAACGCGCTCACAAAGGCTTTAAATTGACTATCGCTCAATGCGCACACTCTATCCGATATACCGTCTAGCGACTTTTGACACAAGCGTGACGGAAAAGACGCTCGATATACCGAATCACAGAATAATCTATAAAATGAAACTCCTGTGTACAAGCACCATCGAATTGCCGTGTCAGTCCTTAATACTTCAGCACCGGATTCATATTTTTTCCATTGCCCAAGCGACAGGCCCATTGCGTTCGCCATTTTGGCTTGAGTTAAAGATCTAGCCTTTCTCACTTGGAGCAATGCGCATGCTACGCTACGACTTAGATCTTCCGCATAATCAGGTACGCCCACCGATCTGGATAAATCACACGACAAATATGCAACCTGCCCGATAGGTACGGATTGATTAGAGATGCCCTCTGAACGAAACGCCTTATATGCTTCCATGGAACCCGACCTTTTATAGTTATCTGCCCACTAATGCCGGACCCTTAATCAAAGGTCTCGCAGCACAGAGCTTCTAAGGTCAATGTACAAAGCTACGAAGCACAAGTCGTTTCACTTTCGGGTAACTGACAAAAACATACCTTTTTGAAGGTGTGACTACTGTCGTTACAAATCCCACACCTCCAATTTTTCCTTTAATTTCAATGTCTTAAATCACACATCAAAGGATAACCCAGCCCAACCTCGCCTAAGTTAATGGGAAATTAATATTAAAATGTTCTAATAAATCTGAACGTTTACTGTTCAACTAAAGACCAAAACGCTTAATTAAACCTAGATCTTTCCAAAATCGATGAAAGAAGCAACTAAAATCAATGAGAATACAATTCTGCAATCATTTCTTGACCATCTTTAGTTCTTTACGCAAAGTGGAAGCAAGACAATCCCTATACGGCTGCAAGATCAATGCATTTAATATTATTTAACACACACGATGTTGTACTTCTGATCACCACCTATATTTGCAGTCTATTTGCCATTTTACTTATCGCAACCAGCAAGGAGAAACGCACCTCAAACTTTCTCCTTGCTGGCTTTCTCTTTGCTCACGCAGCTATACCTACAGGTATACTTCTTCAATTTGGCGAAGGCCTCCACGACATACGGTTGGATATCCCCGCTAACCTTTTTCTTTTATTTGACCTAGCTTACTGGGTCGAGGCCCCCTTACTACTCCTATATACACGCTCATTAATTTTCAAGGGATACAAAATTCGTCGGTCCGAATTACTCTTATTTCTTCCTTTCGCCCTCTATACCTGCCACCAAGCCATGGGTTACTTAATGCCACAACAGATCCCTCCAGGCGGAGGCGGAACTCCAGCGTATATAAATATAGTTATATTTGGTCGTGAGGTTTTTCGAGTTGCCCTCAGCCTTATTTGTATTATCCAGCTACGACATTATCGAAACCGAATTCAAGACCACTACTCCGCCACAGAGAACCTTGACCTCCAATGGCTACGCATTCTCTGTTATGGTTTTTTGGGCGTGCGAGTTTGGGCAGTCGGCGTAAATTCGTTCTTCATATATTTTGACGATTTCAAACTTTCAATTAGTTCCGAAAACCTCGGTTTAATCGGGAACTACGCAACGTTTGGACTCATAAGTATATTAACGTTCTACAGCTTGAAACTGTCACCACTCATTAAAGGTGTAGAACAAACACGGCCTCCTGCGATTAATGCCGACATTAAGCATGACGATATCGAACGGCTGTCAGCTCTAATGAAAAATGAGAAACCCCACCTAACCCACTCACTCACACTAAACCAACTCGCAAAAATGGTAGGACTTGGCCCAAGACCGCTTTCTACGCTAATAAACCGACACTTTGAAAAAACATTTTTTGAATTTGTAAACTTTTATAGGATAGAAGAGGCGAAACAGCTACTTAAAGCAGAAGATTCTCGTAAAACAACCGTTCTAGAGGTCATGCTTGAATCGGGTTTTAGCAGCAAAGCCGCGTTTAACCGGTTCTTTAAAAAATACACGGGCTGCACACCCAGCGAGTTCAAGAAGAACAAAAACACATAAAAAAGGCTGCGAAAGCAGCCTTTTTTATCAACACGTCAAACAAGCAGGTGTATTACTCAACAATCTTAGCAACAACACCCGCACCTACAGTACGACCACCTTCACGGATAGCAAAACGAAGACCGGCTTCCATCGCGACTGGGTAGATCAAGGTAACAACCATATTCACGTTATCACCGGGCATCACCATCTCAACGCCTTCAGGGAGCTCACAAGCACCTGTTACGTCAGTTGTACGGAAGTAGAACTGTGGACGATACCCTTTAAAGAAAGGAGTATGACGACCACCTTCATCTTTTGACAAAACGTAGATTTCTGACTGAAACGTTGTGTGCGGCTGAATAGAACCAGGAATCGCCAACACTTGACCACGCTCAACATCTTCACGCTTAGTACCACGAAGAAGAACACCAACATTCTCTCCTGCACGACCTTCGTCAAGCAACTTACGAAACATCTCAACGCCGGTACAAGTAGTCTTCGTTGTATCTTTAACGCCAATGATTTCTAACTCATCACCAACACGAACGATACCACGCTCAACACGACCGGTAACAACAGTACCACGACCAGAAATTGAGAATACATCTTCAATTGGCATTAGGAATGCTAAGTCAATTGCGCGCTCAGGCTCTGGAATGTACGAATCCAAAACTTCAATAAGTTTTTTGACAGCCGTTGTTCCAAGCTCGTTCTCATCTTGGCCGTTAAGCGCCATCAATGCAGAACCAGGAATGATTGGAGTGTCGTCACCCGGAAACTCATAGGTAGATAACAAATCGCGAAGCTCCATATCGACAAGCTCAATCATCTCTTCGTATTCTTCAGATCCGAAACCGCCACATTCTTCAGCAAGAAGATCAGCTTTGTTTAGGAAGACAACGATGAACGGAACACCAACCTGACGCGAAAGCAAGATGTGCTCACGAGTCTGAGGCATAGGACCATCAGTTGCGCCACAAACTAAAATAGCACCATCCATTTGAGCAGCACCCGTAATCATGTTTTTAACATAATCGGCGTGACCCGGACAATCGACGTGAGCATAGTGACGCACAGGCGACTCGTACTCCACGTGAGATGTAGCGATAGTAATACCGCGCTCACGCTCTTCAGGAGCATTATCGATACCATCAAATGCTACGGCTGCGCCAC
>JBLIMQ010000040.1:0-32133 GCA_047638775.1 Flavobacteriales bacterium | reverse complement strand
CTTCGATTTCTGTTACAGCGTCTTCAACCTCTTCGACTTCTACTACAGCTTCTTTGACTTCTGTTGCAGCTTCTTCAACTTCTACTACAGTTCCTTCAACTTCAACTTCAACTTCAACTTCAACTTCAACTTCAACTTCTAGTTGGCAGTCCCATCCCCATTGCTGCTGCTTTTCTATAAAGGCTCGAGCTTTTGTTTCGCAGTAGCCAGCTTCATTTTGCGCGCTCCACGGTGTACTAACGACACCATCCTTTTCGTAAGTTACTTCGCAGGGAAGTGTTTGGCCATCAATAGGATAACTGATCGTAATTATCCGGAGCTTACCAACTTGCTGGCAGTGATAGCTCTCGTTGGAAAAACTATTTAAGCTAATGAGTGCCGTAATCACGACTAGTATTGTTGATGTAAATACGTTTTTTTTGATCATTATAGATACCATTGGAGTTTTTTGGAGTGAATTAATCCCATAAGGCCAAGTTGCTGGGAATAGTTTATTTCGCGTTTTCTTGAGTGATTAATGAGCCAGTTTTATACTTATGTTTTGGTTTAAATGCCGTCATGTGCTCGCGCCAACACTTTGAAATAGCTTGCTAGTTGTTGTTAGGGGGTTGTTAGGGTTGTTAGAACGCCTTTTACCCGTAACGAGAGTTTAATTCAATCAGCAGTTTTTGCATTGCGATAGCTCGATGGCTTATTCTATTCTTTTCTTCAGGGGCTAATTCGGCTGATGCGCACTGATGTGAGGGAACCCAAAATAAAGGGTCATAACCAAAGCCGTCGTTGCCACTTGCTTGCCGTAAAATTGAACCTTCCCATGCGCCCTGGACAACAATTGGAATAGGGTCTTCTGCGTGACGCATAAAGGCCAGTACACATTGAAAGCGCGCGGTGCGCTTGTCGTCGTTAATGTTCGCTAGTTCATGTAACAGTTTTGCGTTGTTCGCTTGATCGTTGGCGTTTTCGCCAGAAAAACGAGCAGAATAAATTCCGGGCGCGCCATTCAATGCATCGACTTCGATCCCCGAGTCATCTGCAAGCGCGGGTAGACCTGTGATTCTGGCGGCATGGCGCGCTTTTAATATTGCGTTTTCTACGAAACTTAAACCGGTCTCATCGGCATCTTCTACGTCGTACTCTTTTTGTGCTTTTACGTCGTAGCCGCATTGGCTTAATAGCTTTTTAAACTCGCGTAACTTGCCTGTGTTATTACTGGCCAAAACTATTTTCTTAAGCATAAAATTATTCAGAGTAGAGGATTTTAGTAAATTTAACGGGCAATATTGTATTTTCGCCTGATGGTACTATTTCTAGCGCTATATGAACCGTATCTTTACCTGAAATACGGATAGGGGCTATATAATAGGTCGCGTCTTGTTCTTGAATTTCCATAAAATCCAAGATTCTTTGTTGTTGCATTAGATTGGTAATAGTTCCGCGCACGGTTCCTTTTAATGCGCCGTACTTACCTTTATGACTGATACTTACGTTAATAAGGTTTTCGTATTTACTTCGTTTAATACCGTAAATAGCGGCCACGTCAGCTGGCACAGTGGTACTATCAAAAATATTATAATATACGCTGTATTTTTCGAAATCGGTGTGGCCGTTATACGGTTCGTTGGCTATAACTGCGGTAAATGGAAGTAGGAATAAACCTAAAATTAAAAAACCAAATATGGAACGTAATTGAATTAGGTGTTGCATGCTTTTACTCTGTAAAGTGCGGTTTCGCTAAATAGGTTTGGGTAAACTTTTTGCAGTGATTGACCGAATGATTGAGTCGCGATAGATTCGCGGTTGATGATGCAGGCTTTGACTGAATGGCACATAATGTCAAAATCCTTAAATGTACAGAAATGAATATTGGGGGTGTCGTACCATTCATAGGGCAGTAAATCTGATACAGGCATTCTACCTTTGGTCGCTAGCATAAGTCGTGCCTTCCAGTGGCCAAAGTTTGGGAAGGTGACAATGCACTCGCGGCCAATACGCAGCATTTCTTTTAAGCTTAAATCTGGGCGCGTAAGGGTTTGAATAGCTTGAGACATAATGACTGTGTCGAAGCTGTTGTCCGGGTATTGGCCCAATTGCTTCTCGATATCTTGATCTATGACATTAATACCATTTTTAACGCATTCAAGAATGTTGTCTTCGTCTATCTCGACGCCGTAAGCCTGAATATTTTTTTGCAATTCTAACTGTTTTAGTAAACTACCGTCGCCACAACCCAAATCAAGAACACGACTATCGTTGGTGACCCAGTCGGCGACAATAGAGTAGTCTAAGCGCATACGGATACCCCAACGTTTTTCATGTATTGGTCGAATATATTCCAGTAACGATCTTGCCCTGGTACGAGAAACGCATCGTGGCCAAAAGTAGATTCGATCTCGGCGTAAGCAACATCTTTATTCGCACCGATAAGTGCACTGACTATTTCGCGCGAACGCTGCGGTGCGAATCGCCAGTCGGATGTGAACGACACAACAAAAAATTTACATTGCGCATGTGAAAAAGCTTGGACAGGATTGTGGTCATACTCGCGTGCTAAATCATAATAATCCAGGGATTTTGTCATGAGTATGTAGGTGTTCGCGTCAAAAGCTTCGGAAAAATTCTTCCCTTGGTAGCGTAAGTAGCTTTCAATTTGGAACTCCACGGGCTCTTCTGTTCCTTGTTCGAATGTTCCAGAACGAAGTTCGCGGCCGAACTTTTTCCCCATGCCATCGTCTGACAAATATGTAATGTGACCAATCATGCGAGCAACCGAAAGGCCGCTGCGAGGAATGGTGTTCTTTTCCAGGTAGCGACCCTCGTGAAATTCTGGGTCTGCTTTGATTGCTTGGCGTGCCGTCTCATTAAATGCGATATTTTGTGCGCTTAGCTTCATTGACGATGCGATAACAATACAGTGCTTCAAACGTTGGGGTTTTTCTAAAGCCCAACGCATGGCTTGCATGCCGCCTAAGCTTGCGCCGACGACAGCCGCCCAAGTATTTATACCGAGTTCGTTCGCGAGCGCTTCTTGCGAGTTAACCCAGTCGCGTACACGTAATGGCGGAAAGTCAGGTCCCCAGTGCTTGCCTGTTTTAGGGTTAATCGTATTAGGGCCCGTTGAGCCGTGGCAACCGCCAATATTGTTTGGGCAGATAATAAAAAATTTAAGTGTGTCTAAAGGTTTTCCTGGCCCGATATACGCATCCCACCAGCCTGGCTTTTTGTCTCTCATTGCGTGATAGCCGGCAGCGTGGTGATGTCCGGATAGAGCATGGCAAATCAAAATAGCGTTTGATTTTTCAGCGTTTAGCGTACCGTAACTTTCATACGCGAGCGTGTACTGTTCAAGCGTGCGGCCACAGGCAAGCAACAACGGATCTTTGCACGTAAAACTTTTTGTTTCGACAATACCGACTGAATTGTCAGGGATGGACTCAGGCATTCTAAAAACCCATCGGTGTGAGCGTTATGTGTAGTTCGTCTAAAAATATTTTAAAGGCGGATACCCCAATGGCAATAAACATAAGGGAAAAATCAAAACCGCCAGTTTGAGGCACAAATGTTTGAATTTTTCGCGACAGCGGAGCCAGTATTTGCGTGCACAGCATGATGATTGGGTGTTGTGACCCGGGTGCAACAAAGCTCGATATCATAACAACGAAAATGCAGCCATATGCGATGTAGCACGACGTTATGAGGATATAACGTAAAGCTTCTAAGCCCACACCTAATGGCATCAATATATTACCCTGATCAAGTAAGAACAGTATTTCAATAGTGGCGACTTTCACGATAAACGCGAGAACTATTGACGCGAGGTCGATGCCCATTAAACCGGGTATGACTTTGCGTAGCGGTATTAGTAGTGGGTTTGTCATTTTTACAATTGTTTGTGACACTGGATTGTAAAAGTCGGCGCGACTCAGCTGAAGAAGAAACCGTAGAATGACTAATAGTAGAAATATAAAACCGATAGTGTCGACTAAATACAGGGACATTTTAATCAGTGCATTCATATTATTGTCCTAGCTCCTTAGCCAATTCTTCGGCGCGATTAGCGCAAGCGTTCATTGCAGTTTCGACTAAGTTGCCGAGATTGTTTTTTTGAAATGACAAGACCGCCTGTTCGGTGGTGCCTTTGGACGAGGTTACGCGCCGGCGTAATTCAGCGACATCTACATCGCTTTGTTGGGCGAGTTTGGCTGAACCAAAGGCCGTTTGAATCGCTAATTTCTCTGCGATTTTGGCGTCGAGTCCAAGCTTAACACCACTTTTCACCATCTCTTCGATAAACAAGAAAAAGTATGCTGGAGCACTGCCTGATATGGCGGTTACGCTGTCGATAAGGTTTTCACTGTTAACTTCTAAGGCTATACCTACGGCCTCTAGGCAGTGTTTGGCGAGCGCTTTTTGTTCTTCATTACATCGAATGTTTGCAAAATAGCCGCTAGCGCCTTCGCCGACAAGTGATGGCGTGTTCGGCATGGCGCGCACCAATGCGCAATCACCAAGCCAGCGAGCGAGGGATTCACAATTGATTCCCGCGGCAACGCTTAATATAACGCTGTTTTTGTCTAGGCTGCTGGCAATTTCTTCACAAACGGCTTTCAACTTCTGAGGTTTAACCGCCAAGATAATAATATCAGCTCCACGGCACGCTTCGATGTTGTCTGTCCCGCATTGAATGCCAAAGCTACTCTCTACTTTGTGGCGTGATTCTTCTCTGAAGGTGGTTGCGTGAATAATGTTAGCCGGTACGCCGCTATTAATGAGTCCGCCGATAATGCTGCCGGCCATATTGCCTGCACCAATGAAGGTTATTTTGTTGAGTGCACTTAGTTTCAATGGAGTACCTGTTTCATTTAAGTCGGTTGGTTCAAATTTTGGGGCGTTTTTTTGCTTAACACGTTTATTGGCTTGCCAAGTCTACCTGTTTAAAGCGTTAGCCTGTAAATTTAGCTTCGCTGGCCAAATATCGCGGTGCCAATTCTAACAATAGTGGCGCCTTCTGCAATTGCCGCGTCAAGGTCGCCTGACATGCCCATAGAGAGTGTATCGAATTCTGTCAGTTCGAGTTGGCTTTTTAACGTTTGGCTTAGCTGGGCTAACTGTGCAAAAGCATGGCCTTGCTGTTCAATACTTTCTCGCGCTGCTGGTATAGTCATCAGCCCGCAAAGCTTGAGGTTTGGTAGAAGTTGAATCTCTGCCGCGAGTTCGTAGGCGTCTTGCGGAGTCACACCCGACTTGCTGTCTTCATTATCTATATTGATTTGGATACAAATTTTTAGCGGGGCGAGGCTTTTAGGTCGCTGCTCGGAGAGGCGTTGAGCAATTTTTAACCGGCCTACAGAATGCACCCAGTCAAAGTTTTCAGCAATAGTGCGTGTTTTATTGGATTGGATTGGGCCAATAAAATGCCAAATAATTTCACAATCACGTAATTTTTGTTGCTTGTCCCGAGCTTCTTGGAGGTAATTTTCCCCAAAGTCTCGCTGGCCGCATTGATAGGCGTCGCGTATGTTATCGGCACTATGACGCTTGCTAACGGCTAATAGTGTGATGTCTTCGTCACTTCTGCTACTTCTGTGGGCAGCCGCTTGAATTCGTTTTTGAACATGGAGTAGGTTCTTTTCTAGCTTATACATATACTGGTTCAAGGTAGTTTAATTAGTGCTGCGATTTAGTGCTGCGATAATAGGTACGATATTAGGCGCACCAAGTGTAGCAAAATGAGAATAACAAAGAATTTGTTGCTCAGCGATGGTTTTAGCTTATGTTCGGTTTGGGCGTTTAAGTGACATTTGAATGTGTAAACATTGTTTGATCAAGGCTATGCTTAGAGCATGAATTAAGACAGATAACCCAGATTAAGGTCGGTTTATGGATATTACAGAGTTACTTGCGTTCTCGGCAAAACAAGGTGCATCAGATTTGCACATTTCGGCGGATCTTCCGCCAATGATCCGCGTGGATGGTGACGTTCGACGAATTAATGTGCCCCCGATGAATCACAAGCAAGTACATGGACTTATCTATGAGATTATGAACGATAAGCAGCGGAAAGATTTTGAGGAGTTTTTGGAAACTGATTTCTCGTTCGAAGTCCCGGGTGTGGCGCGTTTTCGTGTTAACGCTTTTAACCAGAATCGTGGTGCGGCGGCTGTATTTCGAACGATTCCCTCGAAAGTGCTCACCATGGAAGAGTTAGGTATGGGGCAAGTGTTTCGAGATGTTTCATCAGTGCCTCGTGGGTTAGTGCTGGTTACGGGGCCAACGGGTTCAGGTAAATCTACCACGCTAGCAGCGATGGTCGATTATATTAATGAAAATAAATACCATCACGTGCTCACCATTGAAGATCCAATCGAATTCGTACACGAATCAAAAAAATGCTTGGTGAATCAACGTGAAGTGCACAAACACACTTTAGGCTTCTCCGAAGCTTTGCGTTCGGCGTTACGGGAAGATCCCGATATAATTCTTGTTGGTGAAATGCGTGACTTGGAAACTATTAGACTGGCATTGACTGCGGCGGAGACAGGCCATTTGGTTTTTGGAACGCTGCACACCACGTCAGCGGCGAAGACCATTGACCGAGTCGTTGATGTATTTCCGGCGGCTGAAAAATCTATGGTACGCTCAATGTTGTCGGAATCCCTTGAGGCCGTGGTCTCGCAAACCTTGATGAAAAAAGTAGGTGGAGGGCGTGTAGCGGCTCATGAAATTATGAGAGGAACACCGGCAATACGAAACTTGATTCGCGAAGATAAAATTGCGCAAATGTACTCGGCTATACAAACGGGGGCGGCGCTGGGGATGCAAACGATGGATCAGTGCTTATCGGATATGGTTGAGCGTCGTATTATTACGCGTGAAGTCGCACGCGAAAAAGCAAAAGTGCCCGATAACTTCAAGTAAGTTATTCGTTATGCTTGGCATAGTATTTGAGCCTTTTTTAATGCTTACCTAAAGGGTAGGTCTAGGAGTTTATTATGGAGTTGGATCGTTTATTGGCCATGATGGTCGAGAAACAAGCTTCCGATTTATTTATTACAGCAGGCGTACCGCCCTCCATTAAGTTAAATGGAAAGATTATCCCTGCTTCAACGACGCCACTTTCGCCAGAGAAGGCACGCGAAACGGTATTGAGTGTGATGAATGAGCGGCAGCGCAAGGAGTTTGCTAAAACAAAAGAATTGAACTTTGCGATTAGTGCTCGCGGTGTTGGCCGTTTTCGAGCCAGTGCTTTTTTTCAGCGTAACTTGGCTGGAATGGTGCTGCGGCGCATTGAGACCAAGATACCAACGATAGATGATTTAGGTCTTCCCGAAGTGATCAAAGAGCTGTCAATGACAAAGCGGGGCTTGGTTGTTTTTGTTGGAGCGACAGGTACCGGTAAGTCGACTTCCTTAGCGTCGATGATTGGACACCGTAATCGCAATTCAAAGGGTCATATTATTTCGATTGAAGATCCGATTGAATTTATTCATCAGCACGACGGGTGTGTGATTACTCAGCGTGAAGTAGGAATAGATACTGAATCATTTGAGGTGGCTCTTAAGAATACCTTGCGTCAGGCTCCAGATGTCATTCTCATTGGTGAAATTCGTTCGCGTGAAACAATGGATCATGCCATTGCTTTTGCCGAGACTGGCCATTTATGTTTGGCAACACTGCATGCTAACAATGCCAACCAAGCACTTGATCGAATCATTCATTTCTTTCCGGCCGATCGTCATTCCCAATTGTGGATGGATTTGTCGCTTAACCTCAAAGGTGTTGTGGCTCAACAGTTGATTCCAACGCCTGATGGTTTGGGGCGTCGTGCGTGTTTGGAGGTTTTGCTCAATACGCCATTAGTTTCGGACCTTATTCGTAAGG
Organism: Flavobacteriales bacterium; assembly: GCA_047638775.1. Taxonomy (GTDB): domain Bacteria; phylum Pseudomonadota; class Gammaproteobacteria; order Pseudomonadales; family Cellvibrionaceae; genus Agaribacterium. Next base: position 24,255 of record JBLIMQ010000040.1, on the reverse strand, counting down.
GCGCAGTGCACGAGCTCAAGGCGTTAATGGCGCGTTCGGGTGAGGTGGGTATGCAAACCTACGATCAGGCTCTGTACAATTTGTACGATGCAGGAGAGATTACCTACGAAGATACCTTGGCTTATGCGGATTCTCCGAATGACCTTCGGCTAAGGATTAAGTTGGGTTCAGAATCCGACGCAGGATATCTTTCTAATGCGGCTGATGAGTTATCAATGCAGGATGATGAAACGGACCGCTTTGACGCGTTTTAGCCTGTTTGATTAGCCCTATTCATTCGGTTTTTGCTCTTGCTCTTGTTTTGCTTCCTTATTAGGGTGTCGCCACCAGCTTTCTAGAATTAAGCGGGCGGCGATGGCGTCAATAGGATTGCGACCATAATGACCTGAGTGGCCTTCTGCTTTAGCTTCTTGTTTGGCTTCAAATGAACTTAAACGTTCATCCATGAACGCAATGCTTTGATTAAAGCGCCCCTGGATGCGTTGAGCGAACTTTCTCGCTCGACGCGTAATCTCACCTTCGCTTCCGTCCATGTTAAGTGGTAAGCCTACAACAACAGTGTCGGGCTTCCATTCATTAAGTAGGGCTTCAATTTCCCCCCAGTTTGGTTGACCCTCACGCGCTTTGAGGCCTTTTAAGGGTTTTGCACTATGGATTTCTGATTGGCCGATGGCGACACCAATATTTTTAACTCCAAAGTCAAATGCGAGTACGGTAGTAGACATGTTTAAGGGGCTTTGATTTGATGTGAATTGAATTGTCTTGAGCTTATGCGTGACCCGCGCTACCCGAAATCAGGTTTAGATCAATGCCTAGCTGATTGGCGGCGGCATTCCAGCGCTCCTCCGCTGGTATATCGAAAATTATTGCGGCATCGGCGGGCATCGTTAGCCAGCAATTTTCTGCAATCTCTGACTCGAGTTGCCCTGCGCTCCAGCCGGCATAGCCTAGTGCTAGTTGTGCGTCTTTCGGGGCTTCTCCCTTTGCCATTGCGGATATTATATCGCGGGATGCTGTTAGGCAAACTTCGGGTGTAATATGAAGAGTAGAGTCCCATTGACCCTGGTCTCTATGCAATACAAGTCCTTGTTCTGAATTTACCGGGCCGCCCGATAGTACGGCTCGGTCCTCATATGGCTTGGAATCCGATACGGTGAGCTCTAACTGAGAAAAAACATCGTCTAGGGTGATGTCTAATGTTTGATTGATAACGATACCCATAGCGCCCTCTTCGTTGTGGTCGCAAATATAGGCAACAGCGTGCGAGAAGAGGGAGTCTTTGAGTCCGGGCATCGCGATTAAAAACTGATTGCGCAGGTTCATGAATTCACCCTTTTTGTTGCCGCTGTCATCACTCTTCTCGCAACTCTTCTGGTTGCTAGTGTGGTTGCTAGTGTGGTTGCTCTTGTCATCAGTATCCGCGGGCATTGAATTTCTCTAATGTTCGTGAGTGATTTTATTATGGGTTGAGTAACATGGAAAGCAATAGACGAACGTATTTTTGTGCATTGCTTTATATGTTTTTCCTGTTTCTTAGCGCGTACTTAAACCAGTGATTTCAAATTCCCAGGTTCGGATTATTTCGAAAATATCAGTCTTTTTTCGGATTTCCGGTGGGAAGGGGCGAAACGGTGATGATAAGCGCACAATTCGTATGGCGGCATCGTCAAGAATTTTATGTCCCGATGATTCTAGTAATTCAATGGCGGCAATTGTTCCGTTGGCTTTAATACGTACTGAAAGCCGTAAACTACCAAAAATCTCTTTCCTTAAAGCCTCTTCTGGAAAGTTTTTATTGCCGACGCTAACAACTTTATTACTCCATTGGTTATAGTATTCGGCTTCATCTGAGGCCTTGGCCGATACTGATGTATGACGCGTTACGCGAGGTTTTCGGGCCATTTCTTGGCGTAGTTTATCGAGTTTAGCCTGTAAGCTCGAAATTTTGTCACTATTCAATACGGCGTCTTCATCCTCGCCGTCTCGCTGTTGTTCTTTGCTTTCATCGTTATTAGGGTTTTTGGTTGGACTTACTTTCACTTGAGAATGGGCGCGGGTTTTTATTATTTCCGTATTCTTATCTTGTGCGCTGGTCGCGCGGGTTGTCGGCTTTGGGCTGATCTCGTGAATTCGAACATCGGCCATTTTACTTAATTCGGTTGTGCTAAGTTCTTTGACGTTCTCGGCTGTGCCGCTTGCCTGCTGGTTATGCTGAGCTAAAAAATCAGCCTTTTCAGGGGCTTTCTTGCTTTTATGGGTGGCGAGAGTGATGTTAAGTGTTGGCGCAACCTTTTCCCCTTGATGGGCCTTGAAGGTTATGCCAAAAATAACAAGCGCGTGAAAAGCGACCGCTAAAAATAGGGTAAAACTTAAGCGGTCTCCGCTATCTGGTGCACTCATAAGTTCGAAGCTTTCTCTCTTTCAGTTTCAATGGCGGTCATAAGTTGTTCGCCGATATTAGTATTATAGGCGGCGTCAATTTCGCGCACGCAGGTTGGGCTTGTGACGTTTATTTCGGTTAGATAGTCACCGATAATGTCCAGGCCAACAAAGAATAATCCTTTTTTGATCAGAGTGGGTGCGACCTGCTGCACAATCCAGTTGTCTCGATCAGATAATTCTTGTGCAACGCCTCGTCCGCCCGCTGCAATGTTTCCTCGTGTTTCGCCTTCTGCCGGTATACGAGCAAGACTGTAAGGCACCGCTTCACCGTTGACAACTAAAACACGCTTATCTCCCGCTTTGATTGCCGGTAGGTACCTTTGTGCCATTATAAAATTGGTGTTGTTCTCTGTGAGCGTCTCAATAATAACGCTTACATTAGGGTCGTCGTGTTTGCAGCGAAATATTCCTGTGCCGCCCATACCATCGAGGGGCTTAAATATGACGTCACCATGCTCATTATAAAAGTCTTTTAGCGCTTGTGTCTTACGGCTAACTAAGTGCGGTGGGCAGCATTGCGGGAAGTGAGTGGCAAATATTTTTTCATTGCAGTCGCGCAGGCTGGAAGGGCGGTTAACTACGAGTGTTCCAGCCTTTTCGGCGAGTTCAAGAATGTATGTGGCGTAGATAAATTGACTGTCGAAAGGAGGGTCTTTACGCATCAAAATCGCATCAAAATCAGATAGTGGCCGACGCTGAATTGGCGCTAGGGTATACCATTTTAATGGATCCTCAAAAACTTCAAGTAGACAGCTGTCGCCGACGGCCTTTCCCCCGCTAATGTGAAGGTCAGATAGCTCCATATAGTGTAGTTCATGGCCGCGCTTCTTAGCCGCCTGAAGTAGGGCTAAGCTCGTGTCTTTAATGAACTTTATATCGTGTATTGGGTCCATGACGACCGCGATTCTCAAAGGCTTGTTCAATTGTCTGCTCCGTATTCAAATTGTCGAAAATATCTACTTATTTTGCTTTGGTGTAAAAAATTGTTGGCGAAATTGTATAATATGATCAATTATAAGTTGTATTCGAACTAGTTCGAAAGAATATAAAACTTAGTTATGTATCGCATAAAAAACGACGATTTTCTATTTTTTTCAAGCAGTTATAGATCTAATCGCGAATCTATGTTAAAACTTTATATTCTTTAAATGGGCTCAAGTATGGCGCATGTAACGTCGTGCTTTGCTAACTAAATAATATTCAAGGTCAGCTATATGGAAGTCAATCTAGAGCATCTCAAGGTGATGGTCATTGATGACAGTAAAACCATTCGTAGAACCGCAGAGACCCTACTGAAAAAAGTAGGTTGTACCGTGGTTACTGCCACAGATGGTTTTGATGCACTCGCGAAAATCGCGGACACTCGTCCAGACATTATTTTTGTCGATATTATGATGCCGCGTCTGGATGGTTATCAAACTTGTGCTTTAATTAAGAATAATAGTGAATTTAAATCCACGCCTGTGATCATGCTATCGAGTAAAGATGGTTTGTTTGACAAGGCAAAAGGGCGCATAGTTGGCTCCGATCAATATCTCACTAAGCCATTTAGTAAAGGTGAGTTGATTGGTGCTATCGAAACGCACGTTCGTCAGTAATCAAATAGCTAAGTTAAGCGTTTTTTTACTTTACCCGTAACTAGCTAGATCGGGAGTATCCATGGCCAAAATACTAATCGTCGATGACTCTCCAACGGAAACTTATAAGTTAACCGGTATCTTGGAGAAAAATGGACATTCGGTGGTAACAGCATCGAATGGAGAAGAGGGCGTGGCAGTTGCCAAGGTAGAAAAGCCTGATCTCGTACTTATGGATATAGTAATGCCGGGCCTCAATGGCTTTCAGGCGACCCGTCAATTAACAAAAGCGCCGGAAACTGCCAATATTCCGGTCATAATCGTTACGACCAAAGATCAAGAAACAGATCGGGTCTGGGGCATGCGTCAAGGGGCTAAAGCCTACTTAACTAAACCTATCGATGAAAAAGATCTACTGAATACCATCGCGAAAGCGGGAGTTTAACCGCGTGGCTGTTGGTCCATTTCAAGCACTTGCTAATCTAGCAGCGCAGAGTCGAAAGTCGGCTAAAGGCTTGCCTCAAAAAATTGAGGCGGTTCCACGCTGGCGTGGTTTGGGCTTTGTATCGTTTGGTCTAAAGTTTGTTGCGCCTATGGGGCAGATTACTGAAATGATGGAAATGCCGGGCTACACCCGCCTTCCTGGCGTTCAGCCTTGGGTTGTGGGCTTATCTAATGTTCGTGGTCGTCTTCTGCCTTTGTTTGATTTGGCCATGTATATGGGTGGCCAGATTAGTCAACACAAAAAATCACATCGGGTATTTGTACTTGAAACTGAAGAGCTTTATAGCGGTTTAATGGTCGACCGAGCTATGGGTATGCAGCATTTTGAAACGAGTAAATTTACCAAGCAGATCGAATCTAGTGTTCCCGATGGTTTGAAATCCTATATTACCGGTGCGTATAGAGACTCAAATGATGACGCTTGGCATGTGTTTGATTTTCTTCGGTTGGCGGCCGATAGTCGATTTGTTAACGCTTCGTTGCTCTAAGAGTTAATGCGGCGAGAATGGTTTGACCTGAATATGGTTTAAGCTAAGTCTGGTTTAAACTAAGACTTGTTTAAGCTAAGTTGAAGTCAGAGGTTGGTTTTAGCTTCTGATTTATAACTGTATTATGGGTTTTTAGTTGAATAATATTCTACTGAAGATCAATCACGGACGTGACCTTCGCTTGTTAAGCGCAGGATGATTTTAAGATCCAAATGTTGAATGCGGGCATTGCAATGTTTGGGCTACAGCAAAAAGCAGGATATTTTTGTTGTTATATTAATAATAATTGCCGGCACAGAAAATTGGCAAAGTTTCCATGGGGTGGGTATTCACCTCGAGAAAAGCTCTGGAGCTCTCATGAAAGGTGATACAAATAGTCTAATTGCACGAAGCAAGGAGAATCCCATACTCTTGACGTTTATGGTGATTCTGACGATCTCTATTGGGGTAATGGTGGCTTTGGCTGTTGTGCTCTTTCAGAATTCGCAAAAAGATCAGGAGTACTTACAACTGGTCTCAAACCTGCGAGCATCGTCTTACCAGTTGAACTCTCTTTCTCGAGACTCAACGGCGGGTAACGAAAATTCGTTTGGGCAGTTGCAGCGCCTGATTGCCGGCATGGATCGAACATGGACCGAGCTGCAAAGCACTGATGACGAAACGCGGTTTTTGTTGAGTGCGCAATTTTCTGCTTATGAAGGTGTATGGACAACTACACGTGCAAATGCCAACAAGATTATTAAAAACCAAGAAACAATCGTTTTCTTGCATCAAGTCGCTACAACACTGAACGAAGCTATTCCACAACTACAGAGTGAGCTGGATAACATTGTTGATATTCTCATCGAGGATGATGCGCCGGCAGAGCAAGTGGCAGAGGTTCGAAAGCAAACGTGGCGTTCTGAGCGTATTGCTCGAAATATCGAAAAAATGCTTCAAGGTGGTGATGGTTCAAAGTTGGCCGCTGACCAGTTTTATCTGGATGCTAGTTTATTTGGTAAGGTTCTAGTTGGTATGCAGCAAGGCGATATCGTTATGGGTATTGAGCCTGTTAGCGGTGAGAATGCTACGGGAAGCCTGAGTGATATCACGGAATTATTTGCATTAGTTAGTGGTCAGGTTAAACAGATCTATGAAGCGTCCCCGGAGCTCGATGAGTCGGGTATTGCAACGAACGCCATTCTGACGGATAACCCGCGATTATTGGCCGCACTTAGCGCAGTGAATGATCAAATTGTTGCTTTGCCATCGTCACGACGCGTTAACTCAACGGTATTGGCTGCTTTGGCTGCACTTGGGCTTATTTCGATGCTTGTGAGCGGCGTGATCTTCAATCAGGGCACAAAAGTTCGCTTAAAAGAAACCGCAGAAACAAATGATAGAAACCAGCATGCAATTCTTCGTTTGCTGGATGAGTTGGGTGACTTGGCTGATGGTGATTTAACAACGACAGCCACGGTAACAGAAGATTTTACGGGAGCAATTGCTGATTCGATTAACTATACGATTGACCAACTACGGATTCTGGTTTCTCGAATTAACGAAACGTCGGAACGAGTTGTGGGCAGTTCTCGCGATACTCAGCAAACGGCGTTACACCTTGCCGAAGCGGCCGAGCATCAGGCTCAAGAGATTGCTGGGGCTTCTGCCGCAATTAACGAGATGGCCGTAACAATCGACCAAGTATCCGCGAACGCCGCTGAATCAGCGGGTGTTGCTGAGCGATCAGTATCGATTGCAAACAACGGTGCTAAAGTGGTACAGAATACTATTCGCGGAATGGATATTATTCGTGAGCAGATTCAAGATACGTCTAAACGTATTAAACGCCTTGGAGAATCTTCACAGGAAATTGGCGATATTGTTGGTTTGATTAACGATATTGCGGATCAGACAAACATCCTCGCACTAAACGCCGCTATTCAGGCGTCGATGGCTGGAGACGCGGGTCGAGGCTTTGCCGTGGTAGCGGATGAGGTTCAGCGGCTGGCGGAACGTTCCGCAACAGCGACAAAACAGATTGAGTCACTTGTTAAAACAATTCAGAACGATACAAACGAAGCCGTAATCTCAATGGAACAAACGACCTCTGAGGTTGTGCGTGGAGCTCGACTCGCGCAGGATGCGGGTGTCGCGCTAGAGGAAATTGAAACAGTATCGGCTAACTTGGCCGAGTTGATTCAGAATATTTCAAATGCTGCTCGTCAGCAGGCCTCTTCTGCAGGCCACATTTCAAATACGATGAACGTTATTCAAGAGATTACGTCTCAAACATCAGCGGGTACGAACGCTACCGCGAAGTCAATTGGTACTCTGGCCGAGTTGGCGAGTGAGCTGCGTGATTCCGTTGCCGGTTTTACCTTACCTGAAGAGATTACAGAAGAGGGTAATACGGTTGATGTTGATGAGTCTTATGAAGGTTATGAGGGCGATGATGCTCTTGATGTCGCAGTTTTTGAGGAGGATATTGTTGACTTAGAGGATGATCTTCTAGGTGAGCTTGAAGACGAGTCTGAGTCTTCCGAAGAAGATTTGCGCGCGGTCTAAGTGACCGAGCCTAAATAAGATATTCAATGATTTGGTCCTTAAATACTGCTCCGCCATTATCTGAACGACAATTTACTCAATGGAGTAAATTGTTGGAAGATCGCGTAGGCATAACTTTAAGTTCTAACCAAAGGCAGTTTCTACAAACTCAAGTTTCTTTGAGGATGCGTGAAATTGGCCAGGATGATTACACTCAGTATTTTGATCACGTCAATGATGGTGTTACAGGGCGTTTAGAGTGGACGATTCTGGTTGACCGGCTTGTAGTAAAGGAAACAAGTTTTTTTCGTCATCAACCCTCATTGAGCTATGTGCGTAATCATCTTCAAGAAAAGATAAATAATGATGATTTACACGAGTCTTATGATGTGTGGAGTCTGGGGTGTTCGACCGGAGAAGAACCTTATTCGTTGGTGATGTTACTCAACGAGAGTTTCGAGTTAGCAAAAAAAGATCCATTGCTAGGTGTAACGGCAACCGATATTAGTCGCGTAGCCATTTCGATAGGTAAGGCAGGGACATACCCAGAACGCAAACTGGATTTTGTTCCTCAAGCCTTACGGTACAAGTATTTTTCACAGGCCGGCGGAAAAAAATTCCGTTTTGACCATGAAGTAGCCGAAAAAATGTGCTTCAACTGTGCGAATGTAATGAATTTAGGTTCCATGCCGATAATGTATTTTGACATCATCTACTGCCAAAATATGTTGGTTTATTTTCAGCGTGAGATGCGTCATCGATTACTCGATGAGCTTGTAAAAAGATTAAAGCCCGGTGGCGTGCTAGTGCTTGGCTTAGGTGAAGTGGTTAGTTGGTCGAATGCGGCTGTAGATCGCGTGCCAGAACCCGAGGTGCAAGCCTACAAACGACGGGGCGGCGACATATAATGAAAAAACAGGGTTCCTCCATGGGAGAACAGCGTAATTACGCCGCCCTTGATTGGGTGATGGGCGAGATAGAAGAAACGCTTAATGAGGCTCGTCAAGCCTTAGAAGCCTATGTAGCCGATACAAAAGATACAACTCGATTACGTTTCTGTATCACTCATATACACCAAGTTCGCGGTAGTCTGCAGATCGTAGAGTTTCGTGGGGCTTCATTACTTGCCGAAGAAATGGAATTTCTTGCTCAAGCAATAATGGATCAAAAAGTCACTAATGATTCTGACGCTCAAGAAGTTCTGATGCGTTCTTTGCTACAACTCCCCATTTATTTAGATCACGTTAAGGTTTATCGAGAAGATTCAGCGTTAGCGATCCTCCCCTTGCTCAACGATTTACGAGCAACGCGTAATGAGAGCTATTTGAGTGAGTCGGATATATTCTCGCCTGATTTATCTGCGCTGGATACACTACGTGGAGCAAAACACGTATTAATCAATGACGTCGAAAAATTAAAGCAGGTCACGAAAAAACTTCGTGAGATGTATCAGTTTGCCGCAGCTAGTGTTTTACGTGATATCAAAGTTGATGAAAACCTTGAATACATCGATAAAGTTTTCAGTCGGCTAGAGGTGCTTTCGTCAGGAACCGCAATTGGCCCCTTATGGCAAGCCTCTGCAGCGCTTATTGAGGGACTTAAAAATGATGAAATCGAGCTTAGCGTTTCAGTTGCTGGGATTTTACGTCACCTTGCTCGCGAACTTAGATTGTTGTCTGAGCAGGCCCCAAAAGCATTTGACTTAAAGCCTCGCGAAGGACTGTTTAAAAATATTCTTTACTATGTGGCGCGTGCTGATTCTACCGCGCCGCGTATTCAAGCCGTTAAAGACTTGTTTGGACTGCGTACATCTGATGTGCACGACAACGAAGAAAATGTTGATGGTTACAATGTTTCAGCGTTAGATCCTGAAGCTGTCCGCTCTGTTGTGATTGCATTGAGAGAAGAATTAAAAAGTATCAAGTCCACGTTAGATACCGCGCTGACAACGGGCATCTCACCCTCCGAAATAAGTGAAATATTGCCCGTCGTTAAACGGGTAGGGGATACACTCTCGGTACTCGGTATTGGGGATTTACGTTTAAGTATGCTTGATCAGGCCGATAGGCTTGAGATATTGAGCAAACAAAATGCATTAGATGAAAGCCATTTGACTGAGATTGCTACGCAGATAATCGACGTTGACCATAAGCTTGAAGCGATCGGTAAGGCCGTTGATCGTCACCGAGACTTGAGCAGTATTAATGAGCGAACAGTCGAAATTGACGAAGCCAAACTTGCGGTAATTCGTGAATGTACAATCGGCTTGGAGCGTGCAAAAGACGCGATTATTGAGTACATATCGGATGAATGGGATACGCGGCATTTAGAACATATTGAACCTCTATTGACCGACGTTCGTGGCGGTTTGGACATGATTCCGCTGCCTCGCCCCGCAGCTGTTATTGCATCTTGTTTGCAATTCATACTCGAAAAGTTAAAAGGTGAAGATACTCAGCCTGAGTGGAAGGTAATGGAGAAACTTGCTGAGGCTATGGCAAGTGTTGAATATTACCTGGAGTGTATTTCTGGTGACATGTCCGAAGATGCGATAGATCTTCTTGATGTGGCCGAAGAAAGCTTGAGAAGTATTGGTTATGCCGTTCATTCAAAAGAATCTAGTAAAGAACTAAATATTGAAGAGGTTCTCCAGGCCGAAGTTAAAATATCGGCTGTAAATACCGTTCAGGTAAAGGATATAGCTTCACCAGAAAGCCCTGCGAGCGAAGCGGAGTGTTTTGAAAGCTTTGACGATGCCGATAATGCCGACGCTGATGGCCAATTACATGTCTCGCCAGCATTCTCGGTTGTTGACCCCATAGCGATTGAAGTTCCGCAAGCAAGTGGCGAGTCAGTGCTTACAGTGAGTGGCTTTAGTGACGATGAAGACGATATCGATGAAGATATCATCGAAGTCTTTATTGAGGAAGTCGGTGAAGTCCTTGAAACCTTAACCGAATACCTGCCACGCTGGGCTGGAAGTTTAGAAGACGAAGAGTCCTTAACTGTCGTCCGTCGTGCGTTCCATACCCTTAAGGGCAGTGGTCGAATGGTTAAAGCGATGGAAGTTGGTGAGCTTTCTTGGTCTGTCGAGAATATGCTGAACCGCATTATCGATCGCTCTGTTGTACCGAGCCTTGAGCATACAAAATTAGCAGCAGCTGTGGTCAAAGTACTTCCTGTCATGGTCGTTGCTTATAATGATCGCACAGCGAATCCCGAAGCCGCACGCTCGTCTGCGCTGAGTTTATGTGCATTTGCCCTCGCTGAAGGGAAGATCCCATCGAATTTTAACGAAATTATTAATCCGTCAGCGGCCAAGAAAACGGCTACTGCTGAGTCGGCTATTGCCAATGCAGCCCTAGATTCGGGTGCTTCTGATGAAGTTGCGGTCAAACCGCACAGTGATGGCAATCCTAATAAAGTTATCGAAAACACCATTACGCCGCTGTCTGAAGAGGCGTTTGGTGAGAGCGCTCTTGTATCGAGTGCCTACGACGATGATGACGATGATGACGATGATGACGTTTTACTTGAAATATTTTCACAAGAAGCCGAAACACACCTTTCTACCATTGATGAATTTGTCATGGACATGGAAGATTGTGCTCCTTTGTACACGACGCCGACGGATGCGTTGCAGCGTGCATTGCATACCTTAAAAGGTAGTGCTCGTATGGCGCAAGTTGCGCCAATTGCCGAAATGTTTCAAGCGCTAGAGGCTTTTGCCAAAGAACTTGTGACATTTCAAGTTGTTATAACGGATGACATTCTTCAGCTTATACGTGACGGGCAAGAATATACGGCGGAATGTTTACGACAGCTGTCAGCTTTTGAAGCCGTTGAGATGCCACGATTAGAGCAGTTTTTGGCGCGCACAAAAGAATTACGAGAGCTTGCAGTTGGCTCGTTAATTCGCATGAAAGAGCAACAGAAAGATGGTGAGAGACCCGTTGATCCGCAGTTGCTTTCAATCTTCATGGCAGAAGAGATGCGACTATTTTTGGATGCGGACGAGATTCTTGATAAATGGCTTGTTGTGGATTGTCGCGATGACATTCAAGCCTTCATTGATGAGCTTTATGCGCTTTCTAATGGGGCAGAGCAGGCGAAGTTGCCCGACATGTCGGTTCTAAGTCTACGACTAATTTCTTTACTCGATTCATTGCTAGCGAAAGACGGGCTGTACAATCCAGAAATTTGTGCTCGATTAAAAGCAGGACATAGCGGCTTACTCGATCTGGTTGATTCGGTTGCCGCTGGTCAAAATGTTATGCCAGTGCCGCAAGACTTGCACGATGATTTAGAAGAATTACAAAATGAATTAGATCTCCCTGTTGTTCAAATAGATACGGAAGCTCAGCAACTGGACTCGGCTTTTTATAACGCCATTACACCCTTTATTGATGACGAAACAGAGCAGCTTGAAGCTGTGGGCTTCGAATCTGAGCCACTGGTGTCTAACTCGAAGGACTCGCTGCTTAGTGATTCAGCTCTAAATAATTTCGAATTAGATGATTCAGAGCATATTGGTCCTGAGCCGGTCGAAACACTAGAAGGCTCTGTAGGTACGCAAGAACTTGTCATTGACGACGATAGTGCAGCGGTTGAATCAATTGAAGTCGCTGAACCTGCAGACGTTATAGGCGCTGTAGAAGCTAATGAACTTGCAGAAGTTATAGAATCTTACGAAGTTGATGAGTTTGCTGAAGTTATTGAAGTTGACGGAGTTGCTGAAGCTAATGAACTTGCAGAAGTTATACAAGCTGACGAAGTTGATGAACCTGCTGAAGTCAATGAAGCAGTCGAGGCTACTGAACTTGCAGAGCAGCGTGCACTTGATGATGAGTTGAGTGCTGGGGTTACGACAGAAAACTTAGAAAGTTATGACTCTCCTGAAATTGTCGAAGACGCGGCCGTAAGCGTACAGCAATTACTGCAAGATCAGTTGGACGCAGGAGCTGAAGATTTCGATCCTGATATCCTGGACATCTTCCTCGAAGAAGCCCAAGAGTTACTTGAATCCCTGGATGAAGCAATTAGTGAATGGGAGCGTGATCCTGAGTCACTAAATGGCTTAGAGGAAATGAAGCGAGCACTGCACACCATGAAAGGTGGCGCACGCCTGTCGGGATTAACCAAGGTTGGAGATTTAGTCCACGATTACGAAACCTATTTGATAGAGTTAGATCCGCACAATACGGATGCTGAAGTCTTTGAAACGGTCCATAACTACCAAGACCAAATGGACCAAAGTATTAGCATTGTTCATCGGCTGTTGGCCGGTGAAATTATAGAACCGCCTGCAGTAGAGTCGCCTACAGTAGAGTCGCCTACAGTAGAGTCGCCTACAGTAGAGTCGCCTACAGTAGAGTCGTCTACAGTAGAGTCGTCTACAGTAGAGTCGTCTACAGTAGAGTCGTCTGCAGTAGAGGTGAGTGCTAGCGATGAGGTTTCGGATGTTGTGGCCTCAAGCGGGAAAGATTCAGAGGCCGTAGCGGAAATTGAAATTGAAGCAGAAGCCGTAGCTGAAATTGACGCTGAAATTGACGCCGAAGCGGATATTGACGCTGAAGCGGAAGAGCAGACCGATGTATCAGAGGTCGTCGGGTCTGAACAATCTAAAGTTACTGTGCATGCAGATGATGCTTCGAGCGAAAGCTCTACTAGTGTGACTAAAGAAGCTACGGACGTAGATCGTGACAACGTCATACCTTTTGCGGCTAAGCCTCGAACAGACGTCGCTGCAATTGGCGCTGACTTTGAAATGCCGGCTAAGAGTCGCGCTGAGCCAAGTCGAAATGTTGCAAGTGCCAAAAAAGCCGGTCCGCAAGAAGTTGTACGTGTGTCTTCCGAGCTTCTTGAAGAACTTGTTAACCTTGCGGGTGAAACTTCTATCAGCCGAAGTCGCTTGGAGGAACAGGTAACTGAATTCCGCTTTTCTCTGGAAGAAGTAGATTCGACAATTAATCGTTTGCAGGAACAATTGCGGCGATTAGATATTGAAACTGAAGCACAAGTTTTGTTCCGTCAAGAACAGCTTGCAGTTCATGAAGTTCAATTCGATCCACTAGAGATGGATCGTTATTCAGCCCTACAGCAGTTGTCTCGTTCGCTTACGGAGTCCGCTTCGGATTTACATGATTTGCGCAGCGAGCTCACCGATAAAGTTAAAGGTGCCGAGACAATATTGCTTCAGCAGTCGCGTATTAATACCACCTTGCAAGAAGGCTTAATGCGCTCTCGCATGGTGCCGTTTTCTCGCATGGTGCCTCGTTTGCGACGTATCGTTCGCCAGGTTGCATCAGAGTTAGGGAAAAAAGTTAGTTTAGAACTCGATAATGTTGAAGGTGAGCTAGATAGAAACGTACTTGAGCGGATGGTTCCGCCTTTTGAGCACATGCTGCGTAATGCAGTGGATCATGGTATTGAAGATCCTGAAGCTCGGATAGAATCTGGAAAATCTGAAACGGGTCGTATCGTACTGACGCTTGGTCGTGAAGGCAGTGACGTTATTATACGTCTCGCCGATGACGGGATAGGTGTCGATCTGAAAGCTGTTCGTGCGAAAGCAATCGAACGCGGTCTGATGACCGAAGACGCAGAACTTAGTGATTACGACATCATGCAGTTTATATTGCATGCGGGTTTTAGTACGGCCGAAAGCGTAACTCAAATCTCAGGTCGTGGTGTCGGCATGGACGTTGTTCACGCTGAAATCAAACAACTGGGCGGTGATGTAGCCATTAACTCCAAATGGGGTAAAGGCACAGAGTTCGTTATTCGCCTACCCTTTACGTTATCGGTTAACCGGGCGTTAATGACCAATATCGGACAAGACCATTACGCCATTCCGTTGAACGCTATCGAAGGTATTGTGCGAATTAGTCCGTTTGAGCTTGAACACTATTACGATAACCCCGAAGCTGAGTTCGAATACGCCAACGAAAAATATAAAGTGCGCTACCTCGGCAGTATGTTGTATCCAGGCGCTAAGCCACAGTTAGAAGGGCATACGTTACCTCTGCCAATTATTTTGGTTCGAACTGCCCAGCATGCTATGGCCTTGCAGGTGGATGGTTTGTTGGGAAGCCGTGAGGTTGTGGTAAAAAGTTTAGGGCAGCAGTTTAGTACTGTTCAAGGGCTCTCTGGTGCGACTGTGATGGGGGATGGTAGTGTTGTTGTTATTCTTGATCCTCACGCTCTCGTGCGCCAAGAGATTGCCAATGCGGACTTACTTATCGAAGCTGCAACTCAGGCACGTTTAGTACAGGGTATTGATATTGTTCCACGCGAAGAAGAGAAAGTCTTTACCGTGATGGTTGTCGATGACTCAGTGACAGTACGTAAGGTAACGACGCGTTTTCTTGAACGCGAAGGCTTTAATGTTATTACCGCAAAAGATGGTGTCGATGCCTTGCAAATATTGCAGGATACTATTCCTGATCTGATGTTGTTGGATATTGAAATGCCAAGAATGGATGGTTTTGAAGTAGCCAAAAATATTCGGACTACGCAGCGTTGGAAGCATCTGCCGGTGATTATGATTACCTCTCGAACGGGTGCGAAACATCGAGATCACGCATTGAACTTGGGTGTTAACCACTACATGGGTAAGCCCTATCAAGAAGACATGTTATTAGAAGCTATAGACCATCTAATACCCAGAAATAATCAGTAGCGATTTATAGTGTTAAAGGCTAGGTAAGACAATGTCATTTATAGGGGGTTGTCTTTGGCATTAAAGCTGGGTGTTCTGGCCGATTCTTCAACGCATCTAAGCTTAGTTCTTGCGTTGCTGGGCAAATCGCAACACAAAATCGAGTGCTCAATTGTTAGCAGTGAGGCTGTATTGCCTTTGCGGACCGATATTGACGCCTGGGTTGTTAGTTTGGAGCATCATACTGACCATGCCGACGCCCTAATATCTTGGTTGGAAGATCTAAATTTCCCGATGGCAATTGCGGATATCGGGCGCAGTGAAGAGGGGACGGGTGACGAATACGCTCGTCGCTTTGCAGTCAAAGTTGAAGATTGTATTTCACACTATGATCGAAAGCCTAATCTGGACGCACCAAAAAATTTGTGGGTATTAGCCGCGTCAGCCGGCGGGCCAGAGGCGGTACGAGATTTTTTTTCAGCTTTGCCCGCAGGTTTATCATCGCTGGCATTTATTTATGTCCAGCATATAGATGAGCATGCACTACCGGTACTAAAAAGTTCGCTTCAGCGAATGACGGATATGAATGTTGAAATTTGTGAAGGAAGTAACGCGGTAGAAGCTGGGAAAATTTATATAGCCAAGCCAAGTTCAGAGTTGTCGTTGACGGTGTCTGGAAATATTATTGAATTGAACGTGCCGTGGAAAGGGCCATATAGCCCTTCTGTTAATCAGGTCGTTGCTAAAGTTGCCTCGGCCAATCAGTATGAAAGCGGTGCAATATTCTTTTCAGGTATGGGTGATGATGGCGTTGAGTCTGTCCGTTTGTTGCAAATGAGCGGAGCAAAAATCTGGAGTCAGAGCGCAGACAGTTGTATTGTTGATTCCATGCCGAAAAGTGTTTTAACGAAAGTTGAGGCTGATTTTATTGGTACACCTAAAGAGCTCGGTAATCGTTTAGGTCTGTATTTAAATAATAAATAAGCTGTTATGAATCCACAATAACAGGCTTTTATTGAAGAGAAAAATTATGAGTGACATTTCTACTGAGGTCGCAGTACTAACTGGAGATATTCCATGTTTGTTGTTACCACTGATTGAAGAAACCTTATTAGTGCCGACGGTTACAGTTGCTGAAATGGGGCCTATTCAACCATTTGAAATCATTCATAATACGCCGGATTGGTTTTTAGGTTTTTATAACTGGCGTAATCTTCGTGTACCGGTTATCTCGTTTGAAACTTTGCATGGCTTGCATTCTCCTAAATTAAATTCACGTGGCCGCGTTGCAGTATTAAATAATACGGGTTCTTCAGAGCATATCCCGTTTATTTCGATTATTACGCAAGATATACCGCGAATGACGCGTGTAGAAGAAAAAGACATCAATGATAATTCGGACTCTACTTTGCGAGAGTATGATTTGATGTCTGTTAAGGTAGGTTTAGAGCCATTTTTTGTGCCAGATATTGAGAAATTAGAGAAAGTTGTTTTAGAGTTAGCCTTAATCGATACAAAATAATTCTCTCCCTCCAGTCTGCTTTTAGCCAGCATTGCAATGTTGCTGGCTTCCCCTTTCTGTATTTATCGTAATTACATTCCTCTGTACCGTGATATGGCAACATATGTCGTTGATTCTAACGAACACCTATTCAAAAATAGACTAAGCTATGGCCTATTCTTTGACTACACTCAAGTAAAGCTTTGTACTGCATAAATGCAGCTAAATCTCCTGGCTCAAAACCTGACATTGCTAAGAATTGCAACTCTTGAATCACTTAGTCAACCGAAACGACTAGAATTAATTGAGGAAAAAATCTTTGAAAGATAACTCGATTGTAGGTATTGACCTCGACGCGTCGGTGAGTTCAGCCATTCAGGAAACCGAGCGCTATTATCGAGAGCAGATTTTTTCGTCCGGCTGTTCTAGTTTAGTCCCCATTTATCGAGTCGGAAATAATGTTCAATCGCCTGATGGTCTTCTTAAACAACTCCAGGGCTCACCTTATATCCAAAAAAATATTGAGTTTGCAGAAAAGGTTATCGAGACCTTGCTTGACGTGGATATCTATTGTTTTAAAGATTGGCATTTCTTTTTTAAAGGAACTATGCAAGCCGAAATTGCAGACTTTATCGAAAAGCATTGTGTACAAGTGGAGTCATTTTCTCGTGTGGTGAAGCCTGAGATTTCGTCCGAAAAACCCAAATGGAGTAAAATTGACGAAGGCTTAAGCTTATTGATGACCCGTTATCCAGTGCTTACGAGTTTGGATTGTAATGCCTTAGTTCAACAAGTAGCCAGTATTGTTGAGGGCATAAATTTTGAAGATGGGATAGAAAGCTATCTCGATATCTTTCATAAACCCAAGTGGAGCCAAAAACTCGTGCACAACCAAAGCTCCTTGCTTTGCATGGTTGCGACGGCTAATGCATTGAAGTGGGATGCAGGGAAAGTAAAAACTTTGGTGATGCTAGGTGTATTAAAAGATATTGGCTATTCTCGTCTGAACGAACATATAGCGGATTTCGAAGTAATGCATCCCTTGGTGAGTTTGAAATTATTAACGGAGTGTAATGAAACAACGACTAACGAGGATAAATTGCTTTCACAGGATCTGTTAGATGCCGTGTTAATGCATCATGAGTTTGGCGACGGCTCTGGCCCGTTAGCGCGAATGCGGCATCCTTTAGTGAGAAAGTTACTTGGCGAAAAAATGCCGCTGACATCTCAGATTTCGGGACTATGTGATTTATATTTTGGGTTTCTAGAAAAGTACAGCCCCGGTGTGGCGTTTTCGATTACTTGCGGTTTTGTATTAGGCCAAGGTGACTTGCAGCCACGTTATGATGTCGAGGTAATTACTGCATTCATGTCGGCGCTAAAAACGGGGAGTTATGGGCAAGTTAAAATCCCCGATGAGGAGGCCGAAGCACTTGTTAAGTCGATACTAAACGTATTGAAAGAACCTGATCTTCGAAAAAAAGCGACAGCCATGATACTCGGTAAAAGTAATTCTTGGTACGAGCGCATTACCTTGGCGCTCAATATTGTACGGAACATCGCAAAGAATCAACCTAACCAAATGGGTGAAGCGTCATTGGTTAGCGCCTTATACTTGCCGCAAGAGTTTGGGCTGAATTACTAACACAAAGGCAATAAATTTAGCGGCTAGACTGAGACTGAGACTGAAACTGTATATCTGCTTCCTGCTTCCCGCTTCCAATGACCTAAGTTACCTAGTGTGATGTCTGATCTTTATCGAAGATCCCTTCTAAGTCACGTCGGTTAAACTGGTATTCGACTCCACAGAATTCACAATGAATATTTATGCGTCTCTGCTCCTCTATCAAAAGTTGAGCGTCTTCATAACCGAGAGCTGATATTGAGTGAGCGCTGCGCTCGCGCGAGCAACTGCATTTGAAATCAATGTTTTTTGGTTCGAATACGCGACACGACTGGTCATGGAAAAGGCGGTAAAGCATTGTAGTTTGATCGGTTTCAAAAAATTCTTTTTCTTTGACTGTTGCGCACAGCTGTTCGACTTCTTGCCATTTTCTAGCGCGTACCTCTTCGTCTTTTTCATTATGAGCAGGTAAACATTGCAGTAATAGGCCGCCGCATTGGTTGTGATTAGCGAATAATATTACGATGGTGGGTATTTGCTCTGACTTGTCAAAATAATCTGTAAGGCAGGCGCCCAGACTGTCGTGTTCCATTGGCACAATGCCTTGGTAGCGTTGACCTTCTGTCGGATCAAGTGTTAAGAACAGATTCCCTTTACCAATTCCATCGAGAAAGCTGAGACTTTTATCCGTATTGAGGGTGTCAGTATTTTTTCGAACGATACCACGTACATGGCCTTCGCTATTGGCTTCTGCTGCGATAGCGCGCAGGCTGCCATCACCCTGCGCTTGCAGAGTCAGTAGCCCATCGCGTTTAAACAGCGCACTTAATAACGCGCTACTGGCAAGAAATTCTCCGTAAAGTGGTATTTCATTCTTACCTAAGTCTTGGTGAAGGCAAGATTCTTGAAAGCTCTTACTTAGGGTGACGATTTCGCCACGAATATCACTGTCGTCGAGTAGAAAGCGCAGTAGGCTATCGGATTGTTCGGAAGTATTACTATCAGACATGTGTTGTTAGTCCTGGGTGGTATCGCGTATGAAGCGGTGTATTTGACGGCGTTGGCGTGTATTCGGTTTACCAACATGGGCGTTATTAGCGTTTACGGCTTTGCGCAATTCAGCTTCTTCGGTACGTTTTTTAATACTCTCTTCAGTTTCGTGATAGAGCAGTGCCGCCTCCGGTGCGCCGCGGCGCTTATCCGACAAAGTTGTCACCTGAATATCTTTTTCATCGTAACCTTGGCGTATCCTTAAAATAAGCCCGACCTCAATTTCTTTGCTCGCTTTAACGCGATGCCCCTGTACGTGCACCTTTCCGCCTTCAATTGCGTGTTTTGCCAATGATCGGGTTTTAAAGAAGCGGGCCGCCCAAAGCCACTTATCGATTCGTACTTTATCCATTTACTTTGAGTCCATTTATGTCATGTACATATGTGGTTTGCCCATTCATAATTGCTTTGTGCGCGCCTAGTGCATTCGTACTATGTTCGTTCGTGCACTGTTGATTCTACCTTTGTTGATTCTACCTTTGTTGATAGGATCGCTATCTATTTGTAAGTGCCAATGAGTTCCTATCCATAAATAGGACTCCGCTGCCCAGAGGTTTAAACCGCCATCTTCGCTCCACTAGATTTAACTGTTTTTATCTCCCTCTCACGCCGAGCCATTTATGGTTGGGTGCAAGTTAGGGCGCTGGCATTATTTCATCAAAATGTTTAATGCCAAGAAAACCTTCTGCATCGTGCGCGAGTTTTTTGCTGTCAGGAGCCGTGATGCATACCAGGTGTTCAATACCGAACGCTTGAGCGCTTCGTAACACACGTGGCGTGTCATCGATAAAAATCGTCCGAGCTTTATCGAAATGTTCGATGTTTTCCAAGCGCTGCCAAAATAAGGCGTCTTCTTTTGGCGCTTTAAATTCATGTGAAGATATTATGATATCTAACCAATGATCAATATTGCTGCACTCAAGCTTAATTTCAAGGCTTTTAGGATGTGCATTGGTAATTAATACCAGTTTTTTACCTGCAGCTTTAAGTCGTTCCAAGAAAAGCTCCGCTTGAGGGCGATATTGAATTAAGTCGCTGACTTCCCGCTTCAATTGCGGGATATCAAGCTGCATCAACTCGGACCAGTGGTCTAGACAATACCACTCTAACGTTCCCTCAAGCTCTCTGACGCTTTTACCTATGTGATTGCGGGCTTCTTTCAGGCTAACGTTGTGCGCTTCGCTGAAGCGTCTGGGGAGATGTTCTACCCAAAAGTAGTTGTCGAAATGTAAGTCCAATAAGGTACCGTCCATGTCTAATAATACGGTATCAATATTTTGCCAATTTATCACGGGCAAGTACTCCAGAGGCTAAATTTTAGTAAATGCAGATTAGGGCTTGATTTTAGGGGTGTATCTGATTGACGATAAGCTACTAATTCAAGGTCGGTCGTGATTATCCCCGTGGCCATGCCGTTATATTTCCGATTATCGAGAGCCTAGATTATGCCTGAGCTTCCCAAAATTCTCACTCGCCGTGATGCCTGTTCTTCAAAACTTTTTAAGGTTGAACAAGCTGATATACGCTTTAGCAATGGTGAGGAGAGAGAGTATGAGTATCTGCGAGCACGGTCCGTTGCGGCCGTCATTATTGTAGCCATGTTAAATGAGCATGAATTCATTATGGTGCAAGAATACGGTATTGGTGTTGAAGCTTATGAATGGGGGCTTCCAAAGGGTAAAGTAGACCCCGGCGAGACTCATATCGAGGCCGCCGATAGGGAGCTTAAAGAGGAGGCAGGTTACGGCGCACGACAGCTAGATCTATTGAAATGCATGACTCAATCCCCAGGTTACATGCAGCATAAGACGCAAATTGTCTTGGCTCGAGATCTTTACCCCGAACGACTAGTGGGAGATGAGCCCGAACCCTTGGCGGTTAAACGATTTTCGTTAAATAACATTGCACAGATTGCAGGTCGTGTGGATGTTAGCGAAGCTAGGTCTATCGCGGCGATGTATTTGGCGAGAGATTGGCTTGCGGAAAATGCCTAATAGCGCGGAGGTGTGGCACCCAGAAAGATGACCATTAAGGGGGTCTCTCGATCAATTTTCAATCATTTGGGTTATAAGCTGAAGCCCTGATCCGCTGAGGAACACCGCTAAAAGGCTGCAAAAAAATGAACATTGTCGCGTTATCATATTCAGAAATAAGCTAAAAAAGGAATGTCGTTGATTAACAAGTGCTCAAATTCGAGACTATGATTAAAAAATGACTAGCATGGAAGAGACACAAAAGGGCTTAGTTCACGATGCGTCAACAACAAAAAGTAAATACGCTAACACTAACGAGCAACGATACACGTCTGTATTGCCGGCAGTTACTACGGGAAATTAGTTGTTTAGAGTTTCAGTTAGAGCGTCTAAGGCGGCGAGAAGACTGCCTTGATTCGGCTACACTTAGTACCTACGAAGAGATGATTCGCACCCGCAGAAATATGCTTGCGGACCTATAAGGGCTTAGTTTGCTTGGGGTCTTGCTTTACTGATCTATACACATCCCGTTGTGGGCGGCTGCGCTGTTGCCGACAAGCGCAAAAACGCTATAAAAACATCCCTATTAAAGTACTGGAATGTCTAAGAAATAAATTCCTATTCTACGGCTAGTTAGCGGCTAAATTTTTCCAGTTATTAAGTTTTATCTTCCCTAAAATTCAATCTATATGTGAAACCAATAGTGTGTGGCTAAAGTTGTTCGAGTTCGTGCAACGCTAGTACTTCCTGATCCAAAAAGCGCTGACTATCCAATAAACAGGGTAGTAATATTTCATCGCTATATTGGCAGTGTGTTTTCTCTGGCGGCCGTTGCCTGTCTTTGTGGGCGTCTTTAGCGCTATGTCCCAATCCAGTATCGAGATAGGAAAGCATAAGTTGGTACGCAGGCTGCCAAGCCGTTAGTGTTTCAAAGTTTTTCTTGAGTGAGCCTAATATACTCATTCCAGAAAAGTCGAGATCACCCCAAAAATAGCATATCAATTTCTTTTGTGACTCTCTTCTCCACCAGCTCGAAAAAGTATTGGCTGTGGCTGATGTAACAGTGTTTATATATGAAAACTTTGCGTGGCCTCGCATGCGCGAACCCTTCGCTGTTGCTTTAAAGCCGGCGCTATAAATTAAAGCTGTGTGAACTAAAGTGTCGTTGGTTTTGCACGCTTCGGCCAGTAGTAAAAAACTATCCTGGTTCTCAACAAAAACAATAGAATTAAATGTATCGGGTAAATACACGTTAATAAGTAGTTCGCGTGGCTGTATAGTTTTAGACGCATAAGGGAAAGTGTTATAGACAAGGTCTTGTCGTGAATCCAAAAATTTTGAATCGCCCCAAAAACATTTGGACGAAAGATTTCTTAAGGTTTGTGGTTGATGTAATTCTTGCGCGAGTTTTTTGAAACCTTTAAGTATAGCGTCACCAGGGATACCTTCTGCACGAACAGGATTTTGTAGCGCGTAGCCACGGTCTTCAAAGCCGTTACGTATTTTGTCTAAGCCCTGCTGCCAAATAAGTGCGTAAGCATCTATGGCCGGTTGATTTAACCAGTGGCGTAATAATGGTTCCTTATCGAGGTTAAAATTAATTTGTGCATTTTCGTAAGATTCTTGATGGCCCTGAGCGCGCTGTTTTTTAATGCTCAGTAGATGGTATTCCTTATCAAGCACCTTAACTAAGCTCCATAGGTAGCCAGGGTCATCATTTTGGTGGTCATAAAGCTGAGGTGTGTTTTTGGGATTTACACGAATTTGAACTTTTACGCCTCGTTTGATCTTGTCGATAAAATGCAGTAGCAGGTTCTGAATGAAAATTTCTTCGGTAACCCAGAGGGGGGCCTGTCGTAAGTCATTCATAAAAACTTCTCGCTCAGCATTAAGGTATTAGTTTGAAACCATTCTTCAGAGCCATTCTTCTAAATATCGTTCTCTACAATAGCATGTGGTATTTGATCACATATTAGCGATTACCAACCTTGTTGATACGGATCGCTAATACGTGTACCAATAAAGCATAACCTAACTTTAAAAATATTCTAATTGCATTTTTAACATCACGCTTTTAAAAATTCGCTCTAATAGATATTTCAATTGGGGGCTAATACGATCCGGAAAAGCTGATGCGATGGTTTGGTGCATGACTATGTTAGGTTGGCCTAAATCCAGTCGGCCTGAAGGCCGACCTACAGAAGTAAACACCTAGGTTTGGTTGTAGGTCGGGCTTCAGCCCGACAATATCAGGCCGACCTACACGAATGAATACGCGGGTTTGGTTCCTGTAGGTCGGGCTTCAGCCCGACAATATCAGGCCGACCTACACGAATGAATACGCGGGTTTGGTTCCTGTAGGTCGGGCTTCAGCCCGACAATCTCAGGTCGACCTACACGAATGAATACGCGGGTTTGGTTGTAGGTCGGGCTTCAGTCCGACAATGTCAGCCCGACAATATCAGCGCTCATTGAGATTCACATTTTAGTGTCGAAACCCTGAATGTTTTTCAAGTCTTCCCCAATTCTGCTTGTACTTGAACTTGAACTTGAACTTGAACTTGAACTTGAACTTGAACTTGAACTTGAACTTGAACTTGAACTTGAACTTGAACTTCCGCTTATAGGCTTTATTCATGAATATATCATTTATAGATCAGCTTGCTTATGTCGTCCATGCAGTATCGAGCTCTATAAGCATTACTTAATGAATGCTTATAGAGCTACATTGGAAGCCTATTATTGATGCGCTTCGAACTTGAATCCACGTAAGCATAACCCAAGCATCATCGTGCCGAGATAAATCCGAAGTCTTGGAATGAATTTTATATAAATTCGGAAATTGATTAATGTTACCCAGTGGGTGAGAAGAAATTTCAAATCCCACCAAACTAAAGCTTAGCTAGCAGG
>JBLIMQ010000039.1:0-32801 GCA_047638775.1 Flavobacteriales bacterium | reverse complement strand
GTAATTTAAAGGAAAAAAAGGCCTGGTCCTCTGATGTTAACGCACTTAAAAATCAAATGCGTTTCACCTCAATGAGCTATAACTTAATGCGTGTACTTGAAGAAACTTCAAAAATCCAAGATCCCGAATTGATTCACCCATCCGATAAAAAATACACTAAAGCACTGGAAAAAAGAGAGCGTGTTGCGAAAAAACGAGGCGGCTTTGTTAATCCGTTATTTTTTGAGGCAAGGATAGTGCGTATAAGCTCATACACAATTCGGGCGGTTCAAAATGCAATACTAACCGGTAAGTCTTTTGTATGGATTATGAGTGCGCTTGTAGCTCGACTGGTCT
Source organism: Flavobacteriales bacterium (assembly GCA_047638775.1). Classification (GTDB taxonomy): domain Bacteria; phylum Pseudomonadota; class Gammaproteobacteria; order Pseudomonadales; family Cellvibrionaceae; genus Agaribacterium. Next base: position 32,465 of record JBLIMQ010000039.1, on the reverse strand, counting down.
CACGGCCGCATCAACTTGGGGAACACTGATGCCCGCGATACAAACAACCCCGTGTCATTCAAATAATTGAGCGCCATACAAGCAAAACCACGCCATTAAGATGTAACAAGAACACATTTGTTACATTTGTTACATCTTATGGTAAAGTCGCGACCGCGAATGCCTACGCGGCCCTTGAACGCCCTAACCCTATACACGTATTAACCTTCACGCAGCCGCATTACCAGCTAAGCTATATGAATATCCTCTAATTAATTGCTGTGGCACACGCTTCAGCGCAAGAACAATATCGTTTACGACCTACAATCATAGATCCCGGAGACCCATAGTGACTGACAATTCACAAATTCCACCGCAAGCCAGCACAGAAGAAGACCTCGCTTCACTGCGCCATACGGAACAAATTCAGAGTTCTGTTCTGTATGTATTATTTATCTCGGGGGTTGCCGCAACAGGGGGCTTTCTATTTGGCTTCGATTCAGGTGTCATTAACGGCACTGTTACAGCCTTAAACGATACCTTTGGCGGCAACAGTGCGACATCTGGCTTTAACGTAGCGAGTGTATTACTCGGCTGCGCCGTAGGTGCCCTAATCGCTGGCCCGATTGCAGATATCTTCGGCCGGCGCCCAATAATGATTGCAACAGCCGTAATTTTCGCTGTTAGCGCGCTCGGATCGGGCATTGCAAACTCAAGTATCGAATTTGTTTTCTACCGCCTTCTCGGTGGTTTAGGCGTAGGGGCCGCATCGGTTTTAGCGCCCGCATATATCGCCGAAGTCGCTCCCGCATCTTTACGCGGCCGCTTAGCGACACTACAACAACTCGCTATTGTTGTAGGTTTATTTATCGCCTTTTTGAGCAACTACACTATCGCATCGGTATCCGGCGGTGCAGGTGCACTCTTCTGGCTCGATATCGAAGCATGGCGTTGGATGTTTTGGGCTGAAATTATCCCGGCTATTATGTTCTTACTAGGCGTCATGCTTATTCCTGAATCGCCTCGCTATTTAATCGCACAAGGGAAAATTGCTCAAGCTCGGGATGTTTTCTCTAGAATATCCAGTGGCGCAGAAGATGCACAAATTCACGAAGTACAACGCTCATTACATGGTGATCACAAGCCAAGTATCCGCGATATATTTATCGAGGGAAGCGCAAAAATCCACCCCATACTTTGGGTCGGTATCGCGTTATCTGTATTCCAACAGTTTGTTGGAATTAATGTGGTATTTTATTACGGCGCTCAATTATGGCAAGCCGCAGGGTTTGATGAGACACAATCTTTGTTCATCAATGTGCTTACCGGCAGCACAAACATAGCCGCAACCTTTATTGCTATTGCACTGGTCGATAGGGTTGGACGTAAACCCTTGTTACTTGTCGGTAGTATCGGTATGTCGCTATCGTTAAGCGTTTTAACGTTCCTATTTAGTACCGCAGGACTCGATGCCAATGGTCAACTATCATTGAGCTCTGCCGCCGGTACGGCTGCTCTTGTCACGGCAAACCTATTCGTTATCTTCTTTGGTATGAGTTGGGGGCCGGTTGTATGGGTGCTTCTTGGTGAAATGTTTAACAATCGAATTCGCGGAGCTGCACTCGCGGTTGCCGCTAGTGCACAATGGATTGCGAATTTCGCCATAACTATGACCTTCCCAATATTACTAGCAAATATTGGCTTGGGTGGCGCGTATGGTTTATATGCAGCTTCGGCACTGATTAGTGTTTTCTTTGTTTCTAAATTTGTAAAAGAAACACGCGGTCGCCGCTTAGAAGAAATGTAAAATCGTAATTTAACGAAGGGCAAGAGACTTATCATATTAGATAATGTCTCTTGTTCCTTCATTACAGTAGCGTTGTATTTCTGCAACGATTTATCTTAGGCAACGGTTTAACATAGACAACTCAGGCAGCGTAGGAAACTATTTAAGCCCAGCAACCATCTATTTCTAGTAATCGTTTATCTCTAGTAACTAGCAACAATCAATCCAAGCAGCAAGATAACTCTAGCTACCTTGCACCTCAACAACCAAATAACTCAAGCTATTATATGAATCTAACAGGCTTCAAACTCCCGTTAGTATTTTTCCCGAACAACAATTTATTTCCTGCGTACGTCCAGCTCCATCAACCGTCTAGACCAATAATTTTTCAGCCCTCAGCTTCACACTCGCGAAAACATTTAGCCTTCAGATTTATATCTGTCTTTTCGGCCATGACGTTTATTTTGGTTCTCTGTACCAGTTTACGCCACTATTTCACTGGAGAAATCGGTTGTGGTAACTGAATGACAACGGACAAGCCACCGGCGTCACGATTGTTATATGAAAGCTCACCTAAATGCGCCTCGACAATATCCCTACACAAGGGTAAACCGATACCACTGCCCGAGCTTTTAGTTGTGTAAAATGGTAATAGGGCCTGCTCCATAACACGCTTGGACATCCCTTGCCCACGGTCGTTCAGAATAAGTCTTACCGCCCCTGACTGGGTCGAAATACATAGAGTAATATCATCGAAACTTGAACCCGATTCATTTGTATTCTTAAGCAAGTTAACAAGAACCTGCTGCATTTGAGATGAGTCAAAGTAGGCTTCAGTTTCCGGTAAACTCTCCAGTAAACGATATTTATACCCTATATCTATACCTTGCATAAAGCTCCTCCACGATACCCATGTGCGATTAGGAGAAGGTAGCTTGGCCATCGAAGCATACTGTTCAATAAAATTTTTAAGGTGATTAGCTCGTCCAGAAATCGCGTCAAAAACCTGCGGAAGTTTATCGAGCTTATTATGTTCGATCATGGTTGCCCCCGAATGCGCCATAGAAGAAATAGGCGCTAAAGAGTTATTTAACTCATGACTTATAATCCGAATGACTTTTTTCCATATCTGGGTTTCTTGACGATTTAACTCGCGGGTCAGTTGCTTAATCAATATAAGCTGATGCACCTGCGTATTTAGTACAAACTTACCGCGGCTTAAGTGAAATGATTCATTATCTCCAGCATCGCCAATAGTGAAAAGTCCATCACGTTCGCGGGACAATGCATTTTTCAATCCTTCTGGGCAGTCCTCCAATATATCGTGCAGCTGCAATCCATTAATCGGCTTTCCTTCATTGAGTAGCTTACGCGCTTGGTGACTTGAATAGATAATTCGACCGGCTGCGTTACTCAATATCAAATATAGAGAAGAGTTTTGAATAACAGTATCTAACAGTAGCTCCCGCTGATAAAGATTTTGACGCTCATCTCGCATTTTTTCTGTAACGCGATTATAGAGCTCCAACAACTCTCCAAGCTCATCATCATAACGATTACTTAAGCTAACACTGAAATCGTTGTCGATTAGGTTAAACATTCCGGAACGTAAAGCGTCGAAACGTTGATATAGTGTTTTCGTTAGATAGTGAATCAAAACCACCGTTATCAATAAAGACGCGGTAAAACCCACAATGGTAGCGAGCCAAAAATCATCTGAAAATCGATATATCGCGACGATGAGTGTTATCGCTGCCAGTAAGGAACTTATACTCACTAATAGTAGACGCGCATGAAGAGTAAGAGATCTAAATTTCAATACTGAGACTCCAAAATCTTTCGTGGATTCAAGTTTTAAGACATCGATCTAAATTGAAATCTTGTGCTTTTCTAGCCGTCGATAAAAGGCTTGCCGCGAAAGCCCCAGTTGTCTAGCGGCCTGGGCAACCACGCCACGATTATCTTGCAAGGCCTGCTCTAACAGCGCTTTGCTCGGCTCAACTACCAACTTGCGCTTAAACACTTTGCTCTCATCAACAGTAACGCCAAAATTTTCAAGCGTTAAGTACTGATCGCTCGTTAAAATAGTAGCTCGCTGACAGGCGTTTTCGAGCTCGCGAACATTACCTGGCCAAGAATACATTTGAAGAGCACGAAGTGCAGAGGGATCAATCGTATACGATTTATCAACAAAATGATTAATCAAAGGAAGAATATCATCAGGTCGATCGGCTAATGCCGGTAGCTTCAACTCTATCAAATTTAAACGATAGTACAAATCTTCTCGAAACTCACCACGCTCAATCGATTCTAAAAGATTGGCATTTGTAGCACTAATAACACGAACGTAACAACGACGAGTATCACTTGATCCTAGTCGCTCAAACTCTCCTGTTTGCAGCACACGTAATAGTTTTGCTTGGCCACTTGCACTTAAATTTCCTAGTTCGTCAAGAAATAATGTGCCGCCATCGGCCGCCTCAAAACGTCCTATGCGTGTTTTTTTACTTCCGGTATAAGCACCCGCTTCTGCGCCAAATAATTCAGCCTCTATTAATTCATTCGGCAAGGCGCCAACATTGACCTTAATAAAAGGTCCTGAGTTCACATCGGAATTTGATTGAATTATCTCCGCTATTTTTTCCTTACCTGAACCATTCGGGCCCGTAATCAGTACGGTAGCATCGGTACGCGCAACCTTAACGGCTACAGATACCAGATCGTGCATAACACGGCTCTGATACACTAAGGAACAAAGATTAGAATGCTCCTCCAATGATTTACGCGATAAACCAAGTTCGCGCGCAACACCTTGCTTCTCACTTTGCAGTTCACTAAGTTTTGTACACTCGCTAAAAGTTTTTTGTCGTCCCACGGTTTTGAAAGATAGTCGACAGCCCCATTTTTTACTAATTTTACGGCCGCCTCCAAGTAGGTCCAAGCCGTCATTAAAATAATAGGCATATCGGGCCGCAACTCCCGAATAGCATAGAACATGCTTTCGCCTTCCTCTCCTGAAGTCGTGTCACTAGTAAAATTCATATCTTGAATAACTAGAGAAATTTCACTATCAGATTCCAGCATTGACAAACCCTGCTGGGGTGATAGTGCACAACACGTTTCAATGTCATGCAGGCTTAACAACAATTCTAGAGCTTCTAGAATTGCCTGATTATCATCAATAATAATAACTTTAGACATAAGGTATCTACTAAATAATCGCTAATTCAAAAACATTAAGAAATAATTAAAACCTATTCAGCCACAGCCTCAATAGCCGAAACTTCAGCCGCTTTTCGTGCAGGGCTATAAGCCGCCGCAAGCGTAACTAATAGAGTAAGGGCACCCGCAACAGGCACGTAGCCTAGCGGGAGCATTTGAATTGCATAGGTTTTCATTAGATATCCGTTAGCACTATAGGCTATCAGACCGCCAAAAACTGTTGCAGCAACAACAATTATTGCATTTTCTACTAAAAAGTATTGCGTGATAACCGCTTTACTTGCGCCGAGTGCTCGACGAATACCTATCTGTTTTTTTCGTTGACTCACCCAAAAAGTTGTCAGCCCGAAGATGCCGAGGATATTGACCATAACCAACATAGCGGCAACAATAGACAGGATATAGATCATTGAATATTGATTATTGTAAGTACGACGTAACAGGCTACTAAGCGTTACCGGCAAACTGACACTGCGCTCGAATTCCAAGTCTTTTAACGTCTCAAGGCTCTCGGATAAAACAGTTTCAAGTTCGGTCGAGTCACTTTTAATTAAGTAATACGTCATACGCCACGTCGGCATCTTCACAAGGTACACCATATTATGCGTGTATTCCCACGTCGGCCAATAACCTAAGGAATCGGACACTACGGCTATAATATTATAACCCGTACCACCGCTATACATTTGTTTACCTATCGCACTTTCATTCGGGTAAAGCGTTTCGGCCATCGATTGGGAAATTATAGCCGTCATCTGTGTTGGCATATTTTCCTGTTTCAATATTTCAGCCTCGACGGCATAAAAATCACGTCCTTCCAGGACCTTTACACCGAGTGTTTTAATAAGCATTTCATCACCAAACATCGTTTGCGCATCAAAGTCTACTTCCGCACTAAGGCTAGCTTTATACTTTGTGTTACTACCGCTGTTCGACAAGGGAACAGCCGAGATTGGCGTAACGCTATGAACATCGTTGCGAGAGCGTAAGTAATTCAAGTCTTGAGATACAAGTTCACTGTGCAAAAGGGCATCATTATCATGTTTATATTGGATACGCCCTAATTGCTCGTGATCAATCCCTGTTGGCTTAGATATTTCTGCTGCTCGCGAGACAATAAAAAACGTTATATTGCTCACAATAGCAACACTCAAACCCAACTGTAATACTATCAATATGGGAACGACTTTAGCGCGGAGCAAACTTTTTACAATCAAACTAAATTCTGTCATGAGTTTAAACCTTATTGTGTTTTTAAGTAACGAGCTGGCTCAGTTCGACTAATTTTATACGCCGGCAATATACCGCTAACCAAGGTACTCACAAACACCAAAACCGTTGCTGTCATTAGCGAATCAAGATTCAAACTTGCCACGCCTTTATACTCTTGATAAAGCTGAGCAATTCCCGCTATGCCAAAAAATGACAATACAATTACCAACATTCCGCCCATAAAGGCGACTATAAATGCTTCAGCCAGATGCTGAATAAATATCGCCTGCTGAGTCGCACCTAAAGCGCGTCGAATACCAGCCTCTGGGGCCTTCCGATAGAATTTCGCCAACAGCAGTACAATTGAATTAACAAGGCATACGAGTAAAAATGAAAATGACATAATGAGAACAACATAAGCATCACTTCCAACAACACCGAATATTTTTAACCACTCGCTCGGTGGGTTCATTAGCACATTCATGGGGCGTTGATACCGGCCGATTTTATTTTCCTGCTTTACAAAGCTTTCTAAGTAAGAACGAAACAACTGCTGATCTGAAGTGTTTTCCAAGCTCGCCCACATTTGCACCCAAGTAATATTGCTTTGTAGGAAGTCCGCTCGGGTATTAATCACTTCGTCCTCATCCCAGCCTTGGGTATTACCCCAGTTTTGATAGTCGTATTTTTCTAAATTGAAAAATGGAATATACAGTTGAGGCGGTGTTTCATAGGCTGTATTGTTCATATCGTAAACACTAGGAAATAAACGCCAACTATCCGACACAACACCAACAATTGTAAATGGCACTTTCTCGATGAGTATAACTTGCCCTACCGAATCCTCCCCATTAAAGAAACGCGCATTAAGACCTTCTGATATGACAATAATTTCCTCAGCTTGATCATCACTATTATCGTCCCATGGCTTTCCATAGATAAACCTCACATCAAACATCGAGAAGAACTCATTGGTAACCAATCGTGTTTTTTCTGTAATTTTATTCCGTAAATCATCAGGAGGAGAAGCCGTCACACCGGCCTTCATCATCAATAACACGTCGTCTACAGGGCGTGACTGATACAGTGTTTTCGCATCTTTAAATGCGAGCATAGTTGGAACGCTGTTAAAATTAAAAAAAGCTTCATTTTTTTTCCAACTATCGAGTTGTATCGCATATAAGGAATCATTTTTGTGTGCCAATGGATTGTGTGAAATTAAACTAAAGATGGTATAAGTCGATATACAACTTGCAATTCCTACACCGATAGCTAAAACCATTAAGGCTGTTAAAACGGGCGTTTTTTTGATACTCAGCCACGCGAGCTTAATATAATACTGAAACATAACTGACTCCTCGTTATACGGCTACAGCTTCGTTTTGTTCGCTGTATTCTAGGGGTTCGTATACGGTAAAGTCACTAACTTGACCATCGACGATTTGAATATTTCTATGCGCTCTTCGTGCTAGATCTGGGTCATGAGTAACCATGATGATAGTCATTCCGTCCGCATTAATTTTTTCTAACATCTCCATTACTTGCCGCGCCATTAACGAATCAAGATTACCTGTCGGCTCATCGGCCAGTAAAAATTTTGGCTCTCCCGCAAGCGCTCTTGCTATAGCCACGCGTTGTTGCTGGCCTCCCGACAATTGGTCTGGGAAGTGTTTAGCGCGCGCCAACAAACCTACTTGCTCAAGAGCGGCGTCAATACGGCGCTTTCTTTCCGCTTTTTTTAATCCTCTATAACGCAACGGAACATCCACGTTATCATAGAGGTTCAAATCAGGAATTAAATTGAAGCCCTGAAAAATAAATCCAATATTTTCATTTCGAATTTTTGAACGCTCGCAATCGTTCAAAGTACTTACATCTTTCCCATCAAGAAAATATTTTCCCGAGTTAAAGCTTTCCAATAGGCCTGCTATCGTTAAAAAAGTTGTTTTACCTGACCCTGAAGGCCCTGTAACAGCGATAAACTCCCCCTCTTTAACATCTAAATTAAAATCTCGAAGTGCATGAGTTTCTACCATTTCACTACGGAAAACCTTTTTAACTGAATTCATTTTTAACATCTGTGTTTACCTTACTTCGATATCAGTATTTGAGAATCTCTAGCTTCTACATCTAAGCTAGAGATAAGAATTTTATCGCCTTCAACAAGTCCTGAACGGATCTCTACTTGCCTTAAGCTTGTTTCGCCTAGCTTCACGCCAACACGTTTGGCTACGTCACCGTCTAGTTTAAATACATCACCACGGAAACCATCAAAGTACGGTCCACGTGACACAATCAATACATCGGGAACATTCTGCAATAATATTTGCGCTGTTAAACGCTGGTTCTGACGCAAATTACCTGGAACCTCACCAACAAAGCTAATACGAGTAACCACTTGGCCGTTAATCACCTCCGGTGAAATCGCGGTAATTACACCGCTATAGAAATCGTTATTTACCCGTATTTTCGCTTTCATGCCCTGAGCTAACTCGTCAGCAAAACCTTCAGCCACTCGCGCCTCGAGCTCAAATGCGTTTAAGTCAATCACGGTAATAATGGCTTGATTCTCCGCTAACGCCTGGCGCTGTTCGACTTGGATACTACCCACCATTCCTTCGACTGGTGAACGTATCGATAAATTCACTACACGCCGAAGTAAGCCTTGAACCACAATATTTTGATTCTCCAGTTCAAGCAGAGCAGCAGAGACTTCAAAGTCAGCGGACTCACGCTCAAGCGCGTTATTCTCTTTCGCTTGACGATATTCGAGTTCTGCACGCACAAGATCATCAATTGATTTTTCAAAGTCCAGTTCACTAATCAATTGACGTTTGATGGCAATTTCTGCACGTTTCTTTTCTCGCGTCATAGCTTTAAGGTTGACCTTAGCCATATCTTCTCGTTGCTCTAACTCTAGCATCAGCTGCTTGGCTTTAATTGCACTACGCTCGGTTTCAATTTTCATTTGTGAATACAGTGACTGTGACTGCGCTAGCCGCTCATTCAATTGCGGGCTCTCTATCGTTGCCAACAGTTCGCCCTTTTTAACATGTTCACCAGCTTTTACTTCAAGGTCAATATATCCTGGTTCGGAACTAAATAAGGTCGGACTATTTGCCGCGACTATGTGTCCCTGTGCATTTGTCTCTCTAATCAGATCCCCTCGCACGACGGTCGCAATACGAACAGCGCTCGCCGCTATCACTTTATCGGTTGATAGTAGTGCTGCTATACGTGGCGAGGCTGTAACTGCCAAAATCACAACGCAAAAAGCCACTAAAACGGCTACCCCTGTCGTTTTTTTTGACCTATTTACGCCTCCTAACACAATGTCTTGCTCGGAGGTATCTTGTATTGCCATGTTTATGTCTCGTTTCTTTGTGCTTGAAATCAACACGTTATTATCAAGTAGCCTTTAAATAAAACAGAAAGTTGTAATTGCTGGTGCAGTTGCTGTAAATGCTATGACTAGTACTATAGCTAACACCGTGCCAACTCAATATAAAGCAGCTAAACCATTGTTTTTGTTGTTTATTTTTAGAACGTATCGCTCCCGAACACCTATGAATCGTCCGTTAATTATGTCCGCAAACATGCCTTAAACTAAGCGGACACATACCTTAAGCCCAATGCATGGTCATATTGTTTGATGCTTGATGCTTGGTGTTTGGTGTTTGGTGTTTGGTGTTCGGTGTTCGGTGTTCGGTGTTCGGTGTTCGGTGTTTGGTGTTTGGTGTTTAATGTTTAATGTTTAATGTTTAATGTTTAATGTTTAATGTTTAATGTTTAATGCTTAATGCTTAATGCTTAATGACGCACCAATTGATATTTTGTAACGCCCTGTTACAGCCTAAAACTCTTTACACGGTTAAACTCTTTACACGGTTAAGCTAATGCACGCTTAACATATCCGCGCGCTCATTAAACCTCTCACTTACGCCAGGGCTTTAAAACATGAAACTCACATCGCCAAGTTCAATCAAATTACTATATTTATTGGCCGCTAGTTTTATATTTTTATTAAGTCTTAGCAAAAGTACGTACGCCTATAATTACTACGATAATTCACGCTATTTTATCGGCTTCGGCGCATTTTCATCGGATAAGGAAGATCAGTCAGGAGGGGAATTATTTTACCAATCTATCGGCGATGAATACGGCTATCAGTTTTCTGCAACGCTCTATAACAATAGCCACAATAACGACACTCGGGACGATACTGGTGTTTTTACAGGTTACTCGGGCATGGTAAGTTTCGCTCCAAACCAGCTGTCACTCGCAGACAATATATTACGCCCGTATATGGGCATTGGATTATTTGGCGGGGAGTTAGTCGACAAGAACAACTCCTGCGATAGAAGTAACAATAGGGACAACTTTGGATCGTGCGAAGATGATTTTTTCGCAACAGCATTATATCCAGAAGTAGGCATTAGGTTCGAGATTGAAAGCGTGATGATAAGCGTATATGGCCGGCACTATTTCGATTCAGCACTAGACTTCGGCTCGTTTACTGCATATGGAGCATCCGTTTCATGGGCTTTAGGACGTTAATAAAAACCAATAAAATCAAACCCTAGATCTAACCCTAGATCTAGCCCTAGATCTAACTATGCCGTATTCTATGTTTTCGCACCAAGGTTCAGTTTTTCTGGGTCAACAAATGCAAACACCGATAGCAAAATTAATACCCCCGACAAAACGATTGTTGAAGCCGCACTGATTAAAGATACCACACTACCAATTAGCGCTATCAATACAATACATAAATTAAATACGCTAACCTGTAGCCCCATAACTTTACCCTGCCCTAAATGCCCAAAGTGCTTAGCCAGTAGTGCTGGAAATACTATATTAATAACAGCGATTAAAGCGCCGCTCATTCCAATTGGAATTAATACGAAAGGAAAACTCAACTGGGTAGCCAGCAATAAAACACCCCCAAGTAAACCATTCCCTATAAATAGTGCTGTTTTGTCACCCATTGCTTTCGATATTTTTGAGGCAACCAAGACACTTGTAGTAATCATAACGGTGGTGATTAACAGTGTTGTAAGTGCAATTTTTTCACTACCAAAACCTAGTGATTCAACCATCCATAAAGGATAGAACTCATAATAAGCATTCAAGCCTAATGCGTAGATAAAGTAATATAAAAAAAAGCGTCTACATTGGGGGTTAAATAGTAGTGTAAATGAATGATTTGACCGTATTTCAGTCCAGAGGTTTTGCTTGCGAACAAACTGAGGCTCGGAACTGGGCAGACTAAACATAACCAACAGCCAAGCCACAACCAAAGCAACAGCCGCCGCAAAAAATGTTACGTCGACACCATAGGGCGCCAGGTACCCACCCATTAACGGGCCAATTAACCAGCCACCATATATCGTTGCATAAAGTAGAGAAAGACTCTTATCTCGATCTATAACCGGGTGTAATTCAGCCGCTACTGCACGGGTAATTGCGCTATTACCTTCAAAAAACCCGGTTAACAGGCGGGCAAATATAAATAGAATAAAGCCACCTTGTTGAAAGGCCCAAGCCGTAAGAATATAACCGACAATGCCACCGATGAGCGAATACGATAAAATCTGTTTACGACCATAGCGATCACTCAGGGCGCCAATAATACTGCTGCCGAACAATGTACCCAAGGGGTACGCGGCTAGGCTAATGCCCAATAAAATTTTCGGGTGTATCCCCATAAATATCGAAATTCCAGTACTTTCGACATCAACAAAATACGGCGACAATACCGGATAAGGCAAAGCCACTCCCGCAGTACCAAAAAGCGCGACCAGCAATATGCTAAATAAAATAAACCGCGCTCGCAGCCGTTCTTTCGCAGAAATATTATGCCTCATATACTCTCAATTTTGTTCAACGGCTGTATAAGAAAAGGTTGGTAGTGTACGGGGAATTGAAAACTATCTCTAATGATAGTCATTCCAAAATACCTCGAGGCTAAAAGAAACAACTTTGGGTAAATTTTTAGCACTATATACTGACGCTGGCTTACTACAAACATCACCACCTAGTAGGACGAAGATGCCGTTTAGATTTCGCCGCAGTAGCGCTTTATTTGTGCGTGGGCACTAATTAAGCAAGCAGATACCGGAAATTACCTGAGTCGATAATCATTCATAATATGTAAAACTACCAATGTGTTTACGGCTAAACGCTAACAGGGGTTAGGGGTTAGGGGTTAGGGGGTCGGGTTGAGGTTGAGGTTGAGGTTGAAATTGAAGTTGAAGTTGAGGTCTATGAGTAGGAAGCTATAAGCATGAAGCCTTAGCCATGAAATCATATATCAAAGATAATGGTCAGCTATAAAATGATCAACGATAAAATAGACAACTATCACTAGGTGCAATGCAACAGTCGCCCATTTAAAGGTGTAAGAAAAGGGAGATTAACGCCCTTTATGGTCGCATTTAAACCTCAAATTATTCACTGGCTTTGGCCGCGGCTAAATATTTTGGCGCAAGCTCCGTAGCAAAATAGACTACCGGAACGAGTGAAGCATTACCATCAATGGCAATTTCACGTGATGACCAACCGGTACCCGTCAGAGCAAACATTTTCATACCGGGTAGAGAGCCGTAAGCCGGCATATCCGGATCATTCGAGTTGGTCCAGTTATTTGGCCCTAGGACCATTTTCCCAGCAACGGTGTTAGGCACTAAAGCATCGTGAGTTCGCGTTACGGCTTTTTCGATAACGTCAAAATCACCCGGCGTATACATCGCCAGAGCCACCGCATTGGTACCTGATATTTGGTCCAATACGCGCAGAACTCCATTGGTGTAACGCGCAGCGTCTTTAACTTTTCCCTGTTCAGATGCGAACGTTGCCGCAGCCATAACAATACGTGCATCATTCAACTGCATGCGATTTGAAGCCCAACGAAAATTCGCGTCTACGTCATCGCCGTCACCTGATAGCCACTCCTTTGACTGCACATCAAAGGTAATTCCCGGATAACCAACCGCTTGATACTCAAGAACCTTATTCGCGTAAGAAAATACATTTTCTTCAGCTTGCCTTAAATCGAGACCTTTTGGACGATTTGTTAAAAGCGATAGAGTGCCTTCTGTAGAAACCGCCCCAAAAAAGAATTTATCAACACGATTATGATGCGGGTGTTTTTCTAACTTCGCTTTAAAAATACGTGCATCGCTACGATAACCAAATTGATCCGCCGCAATATAAAGCTCGGCCAGGGCCGTGTAATAATCATCGTTAACATTGTTATCTTTGGGGTCAGCATCTGGGCCAGAAGCACAAGGGTCACGATGTGTGCGTGGGTTACGATTCAAACTTAAATTATCATTATTCGGATAATAGCCGCCTTCGCCACCAAACTGGTCCCAATTCAGGCAAACATAAGGATGCGTTTCGGCATTAACTAAGGCTTGCTTGGCAAGCTTGTAATGTTCTTTTTGTAGCGCGACTGAACCATACTTAGCATGTAATCGAGACATGGAGGCCAACGTACGTGCAACCGAAAAGGTTGCCTTGGTTTCAGGTAGAGACATGCACGCTCCGCCTTTGCCTTTCGCGCCATTACATACCGCCCAAGTGTCATTCGAATGGGTAGCGAACTTGGCTACCGCCAGTTTTTGGCCTGGGAAAATAACTTTATCCATTGGGCCATTAAAGAACGCTAGTTCGTCATAAACTTTGGCTTTGCCTGCAGCGTTCGAGCTGTAATATTCGTTAATTTCAGGATACGTTTCGAGCAAGTTAATGAGTGCCCACTGCGCCTCTGAAGCGTTAACAGTGTAATAACCTTGATCACCGGCATCCGCTATAAAATCCAATACAACCGAGTGGTTGGTCCAATTATGCGCAGCACGATTAAATACATCACCCGTGCGGCGGTGATCTTGAAAGTAATCAAAGAACTCGTACTTTAGAGCGCCATACGGGTCGTTACTAATGGCAAAAGGAGCCGATTTTTCACCATCAATATTTAGTGTGTAACCTTTACCCTCTTTGGTAAAACCACTAAAATCAATTAAGAAGAAGCTATCGCCTGAGGCAAAATCGTTTTCGCGGCGATCATTCGATTTACCTTTGGAAACGGTCTTACCTTCAGCATTTTTAATCGACCACTTACGCGCTTTTTTACTGTCGCTTAGGTACACAGCGATTTTATCTTGTAGCGGTAGGTAGCCCGCATAATTCAGCCGGAATCGGCTATGTATTTGAGTCCCGTCATCACGAGTGTCAAGTTGGGGACTCGCAGGCTCGTCTTCCTTTACCACCTTATTACACGATATGAGTGCTATAGATATTACGCCTATGAATAAAACTTTTGACATGTCTAGTAACATACCGAGTAACAAGCCTCGCTTAAGCGTGCAGGGGTTAAACAACATCGATGATTCTCCTAGAAATTCACCTCCCCTCTCCACCAGATGGAAATAGGAGCATTGACACAAATACGCATTGGCGCGCCATAACCAACGTAATCTATAGCGCTATCACGGACAAATAACTAGGAATTAATGAATTTTGGTCATAATGTCGAGTATAAAAAACACTGTTTATGGTCATTGGTAGTTCTCGGCGGGCGGGGCCACACGTAAGACTTCAGACACCGTGGTATGGCCCTGAGCAATCTTTTGAGCGCCCGATAATCGTAGTGTTCGCATACCGTCACGCATAGCCTGCTTCCGTATTTTTGCTAAGTCACAATGGTCATCAATAAGCGCCTGGACCGATTCGCCTAAAGTTAGAATTTCATATATACCTTGGCGCCCCAAAAACCCTGTATTACGACACTCAAGACAGCCATCGGCCTCGAAGACCTGTTTAGGCTTGCCTACTTTCCAAGGTTTTACCAACTGGTCCCAATCTTGATCTGTGATGGCGCCAGCCTTTTTACAATGCGGGCACAAAGTCCGAACTAAACGCTGTGCCATCACTCCCAATACCGTTGCGCGAATTAGATACGACGGAACCCCTAAGTCGAGTAAGCGAGAAATAGCCGTTGCAGCATCATTGGTATGCAAAGTAGAAATCACCAGGTGACCTGTGAGCGCAGCTTGAACAGCCATTCTCGCGGTTTCTAGATCACGAATTTCGCCCACCATGATGATATCTGGATCTTGCCTAAGCAGTGTCCGTACCCCGGCGGCAAAGTCCAAATCTATATTGTGCTGTACCTGCGTCTGGTTAAAGCTTTCTTCTACCATCTCGATTGGATCTTCGATGGTGCATATATTCACTTTTTCAGAAGCCATAGAACGCAGAGATGAATATAAGGTCGTTGTTTTACCTGAGCCTGTTGGCCCGGTAACAAGAACAATACCGTGCGGTTTTCCTAGCATGGTTTTCCAGCGAGCGTAGTCATCACCGCCCAAGCCAAGATCTTCGAATGAGCGCAAAAGCACTTCAGGGTCGAATATCCGCATAACCAGTTTTTCGCCAAATGCCGTCGGCATGGTTGAAAGACGCAGCTCGGCCTCCGAGCCGTCCGGACGCTTAGCCTTAATACGCCCGTCTTGCGGTTTTCGCTTTTCAGCGACATTCATTCGACCTAATATTTTAAATCGCGAAACAATCGCGGTGGATACGCTTGGAGGAAACTCGTAGATATTATGCAGTACACCATCAATTCGAAATCGCATTCGCGTTACTTCGCGTCGTGGCTCGACATGAATATCACTGGCGCGCTGATCAAAAGCATAATTCAACAGCCAATCAACAATATTAACGATATGCTGATCATTGGCTTCAGGGTCTTTAAGCGCGCCAAGCTCTAATAATTGTTCAAAGTTAGTCACGTTTGATGGCCGATTACCACCACCCTCTTCAGCCCCAGTTACGCTTCGGGCTAAAGAATAGAATTCGACGCGATATCGCTCAATCTCACTAGGCAAGGCAACAACACATTTAATACTTTGTCGCACGGTCTGAGCTAACTGTACTTCCCACTCATCGACATATGGCTGAGTAACGGCAATTGTCACCTGCTCTGAGGTAACATCAACACACAGTAAGCCGTGGCGCTTGGCAAATTGATACGACATCAACTCACATGCGGCTGCAACAGGGACTTTCATTGGGTCAATATGGTACACAGGTAAACGGGAGTTTAGCGAGAGCCATTCAACTAAGGCGTGTTCATCTAAAGGCCGCCCTTCGGCTAAGCGGTTTTCAAGCTTAAGTCCTGACAGATAGCTAAATGGGTGCATTGCCGCTTGATCACGTGTACGGTTGGCCCCTATTATGAAATTAGCGTCAGCCTGAGAAAGTATTCCGCTTTCCACTAACTCCGTTACGCTCGTACGCAGATCCAATTGCTTGTTTGGCCCAGGTCTCATGTGCTTGCCTTATCATTAATTACGGGCCATTTTAGCCTTGTTTTAAAAGCGACGAAAAGCGAAAGCCATCAATTTGAACAATTACTTGCAAACGAACAGCGTCCATTTAATTTAAGCGTCACTTCTGCGCACTAATAATGCGTAGTTTGATATAACATATTAGAATTACACCCTAGAATTACACGCTAAGGTTTGAGCAATTCGCTTGCGGTTCGTTAAAACAAAGCGCGTTCGGGCATGCCTTACATTAGCTTAGCACTGAATAATTACGGCTCGCTTGTTCTGCACCCCAGTTTAAGGGCAAGTTTGGATGCAAACACGAGCCCAAGCATAAAGGCGGGCATACAACCGCCAATCATCAGCATTTTCGCTCCCTAGGGGGAAGCATGCAATTAAAGTACTATTTGGTCGACGCGTTTGCCGACTTACCTTTTCAAGGGAACCCTGCGGTTGTCTTTATCTTGGAGCGCTGGCTTCCTGACCACATCATGCAGGCCATAGCCGCCGAGATGAACCTTTCGGAAACCTGTTTTGCCGTGACCAAAGGGCTTGCATACAAGATTCGCTGGTTTACGCCGACAACCGAGGTTAAGTTATGCGGGCATGCCACCCTAGCCTGTGCACATATACTCTATGAGCACCACGGCGTCACTTCTGCGTTTATTAACTTTCAATCACGCAGTGGTTTACTAACCGCTGCAGCCTGTAAATACGGTATTAGTCTCGACTTCCCAGCCGTAGCGCCCAACCCCATATCACTGACTACCGACATAGTGCACGCAATGGGCGCCACCCCGAGCGAAGCCTTCGCCTGTGAAGATCTAATATTGGTTTACAGTGACGCGAGCGAGATATCCATACTCGAACCCAATATGACCGAGCTTGCCAAGCTGCCATACCGAGGAATTTCCGCTACGGCGCCCGGAAATGGCAATGGTTACGATTTTGTTTGCCGTTTTTTCGCTCCTGCAAGCGGCATTAATGAGGATCCTGTTACAGGGTCAACATATACAAACTTAGCGCCATTATATTCGTCAAAAACGGGAAAAAACACATTCTTTGCTCGACAGTGCTCGACTCGCGGAGGCAACGTCCGCCTACAGGTAAATGGCGACCGCGTTCATATATCAGGTAAGGCAATAACGGTGGCTGAAGCTACAATGACGTTACCGATGAGTTTTTAACATTCCGTCGATTAGAGAAGAACACAAAATACAACTGGGCTAACGCGACTTAGGCGCTGGCTGAAAAACGCCTTATGACCGAGCTAAATTCATGAAACAAGAACGTATTTTTAAAGAACGGCTTGAGCACCTTATCGCTTGCCCATCGGTTAGCTCGACTCGTGCCGATATTGATATGGGTAATCTAGGGGTTATTGAACACCTAGCGAACGTGTTTGAAGGCTTAGGTTTTGAATGTGAAATAATGCATTTGGGCGATAGCGGAAATAAAGCTAACTTAATCGCCACGATGGGTACGGGGGAAGGCGGCTTAGTTTTGGCCGGGCATTCTGATACCGTACCATTTGACAGTAATCGCTGGGATACGGACCCTTTAAGCCTCGTTGATGCTGATAATCGATTTTACGGCTTAGGCAGCTGTGATATGAAAGGTTTTTTTCCCGTCATTATGGCCGCTGTGGAAGCCCTAGCGTTGGATACACGCAATTTGAAAGAACCTTTAATTGTGCTCGCCACCGCTGACGAAGAGTCTTCTATGAATGGCGCCCGAAGCTTAGTAGAGCGCGGCGGGTTTGGCGCTCGATACGCCATTATCGGCGAGCCCACTAGTCTTAGTCCAATTCGGATGCACAAAGGTATCGCGATGGACCGGATTCGTATTCAAGGACTGGCTGGGCACTCGTCAAACCCAACACTCGGCCACAGCGCACTCGAATCTATGAATGCAGTAATTAGCGAGCTTCTCGACTTTAGAGCGGAAATTCAAGCCAAATATAACAATCCAGGATTTGAAATTCAGACCCCGACTCTTAACCTTGGCTGTATCCATGGCGGCGACAACCCCAACCGGATTTGCGGGCACTGCGAATTGGAATTCGACTTACGCCCTCTACCGGGCATGAAGATTGATGTATTAGAGGCCGAATTAGACGCGCGTCTTTCGCGAATTGCAGAGACCTTTAATACCAGCTTAACGCTTGAAAAGATTTTCCCTGACGTGCCCCCTTACGAAGAGAAAGCCGATAGTGAAATTGTAAAACTATGCGAGAAACTCAGTGGCTCCAACGCGCAAAGCGTCGCGTTTGCAACTGAAGCCCCTTTTTTACAGCAACTCGGAATGCAAACCATCGTGCTAGGCCCCGGCTCTATTGACCAAGCGCATCAACCTAATGAATATATCGCTCACGAGCAAATCAACCCGGCTATTAATATAATTAAGGGCGCAATTACAAGTTGCTGCATTTAAGCACCTTTTAGTCTTTGACCTCGGCCCTTAGTAGCGCTAAATTATAAGGACGGCTGGGTTATGGTCGTTAGAGTTAGGGACTACTGAGCTATTACATATTAGCTATTACAGCTGGAATTAGCGCAATTAGCGTTAGCAAAATCAAGCGATCAGACTTATCGACTGCGGCCTAGCTAGAATAATTACCGAACAATTTACCAAGTAATCTACAAGGTAACTTACTAAACCATTTACTGAAAAATTTAAGGATTACCTGTGACCGAATCATTAATCAGCTGTGTGAACTGGTTTCGTCAAGCATCACCCTATATTCGTAAACATCAGGGTAAAACGGCATTAATCATGCTGCCAGGTGAATTCTGTCACGACGACCAATTGTCACGCGTGATTAATGACCTGGCGGTATTGAACAGCCTAGGCGTTAAACTGGTGATAGTTCATGGCGCTCGTCAGCAAGTTGAAACACAACTTAATAGCACCCAGATGTCATCCAAATTCCACAACGGTATCCGGATTACACCGCATGAGCACATACAAGAAATCCTTAAAGCTGTCGGCGCATTACGCACGAAAATTGAAGCGGCATTTTCATCCGGTCTTCCAAACTCCCCCATGTACGGTTCACGTGTAAAAATACGAAGTGGCAACTTCGTTAGCGCACGCCCACGAGGTGTTCGGGACGGTATAGATTATCAACTAACCGGCGAGGTTCGATCCGTTGACAAACATGGAATTCACGAGGCACTTAAAAACGATAACCTCGTTCTTATTTCACCACTTGGCTACTCTCTTACCGGAGAAGTGTTTAATTTGTCCTTTGCAGAAGTCGCCGTAGAAGTTGCCTCTAGCATTCAGGCCGACAAGCTTATTGCTTACAATGACGACGGCCAAATTCGAGATGCAAACGGCACGCACTACCGTGAAATGACTTTACTCAAATGCGCAACTTTTTTGGTCGAAAAACAACTCCATCGTCAGTCAAATACTTACTTTTCTCTACAGGCCTGCCATCAGGCCTGTGATAAGGGCGTTGCTCGTGCGCATATAGTTTCGGCACACGAGGATGGCGCGATCCTTAAAGAACTCTATACCCGTGATGGCTCCGGAACGATGGTCTACCGAGATAATTACGAAACCATACGCACAGCAACAATCGATGACGTAGCAGGCGTACTTGAGCTCATAGCCCCACTAGAATCCGACGGCACGTTAGTAAAACGATCACGCGAAAGACTCGAAACAGAGATCGACCACTTTACTGTTATGGAAAAAGATAATCTTGTTTTGGGTTGCGCTGCACTTTACCCAATCGAAGGGCAAGAAGCGGGTGAAGTCGCCTGCGTTGCTATACACAACGATTATCGTAAGGGAGGGCGCGCTCAAAACCTTCTTAAGCATCTAGAAGTACAAGCCGCAAAACTAAAGTTAAAAGAGTTATTTGTACTTACAACGCAAACAGCGCATTGGTTTATTGAGCAAGGTTTTAACGAATGCGACTTGCAACGGTTACCGGCTGAAAGGCAGATGATGTATAACAACCAGCGTCAATCTAAAATCTTTGTCAAAGCCGTAAACCCTGACAAACACCCATATTCATCCTTAAAAAACCCCAACCAGGAGCCGGTCTAGCCGAAATTTGGGCCTGTTATTAGAAGTACTAGGCCCTTTTATGGCTAGCCATATGCCAATCCATATGGCAATCCAATTCACGTATTTTCACTCTTCCACGACCATATCTCTAGCTTTCCAAGCAGCACTCACATTTATTGCCTAGACTTAACTAGCGACGGCGGAATCTTTACCGCGCTAAACACTAGCTAGGACGTACAACTGTGGCGAGCATGAATCCTTTAATATATAACGAAAAGAACGAAGTAAATTTAAAGCAAATAGACATCGTTAAAATGTTTAGCGACAAACGCTGCTTGATAATTGATGATTTCCCAGAGATTCGTGGCTCACTCACTCGTACACTTAAAAACTTTGGCGCCAAGGCCGTCGATACGGCCGCCGACGGCGATGAAGCGGTAAAGCTGTGTACCACTAAAAAGTACGATATCGTTATTTGTGACTACAATTTAGGCTCGGGTAAAGATGGCCAGCAGATCCTTGAGGAAGTGCGCTTTTTACGTGTTCTCCTTATGACCAGTCTCTTTGTGATGATTACAGGTGAAACCGGCCGTGAAATGGTACTGGGCGCGCTCGAATGCCAACCAGATGACTACATTACCAAACCGTACACGCAAGCCTCGCTACGCACCCGGCTCAACAAAGCTGTTATTCGCCACCAAGCACTGCTGCATATAAAAAAATCGATATCCGATGGAGAGCATCGTAAGGCACTCGAATACTGTAACCAGATGATTAAAGACGGGAGCAAATACTCACCTGCCGTACTCAAAATCAAAGGCCAACTGCATTTTCTGCTAAAGCAGCTAAGAGAAGCGAAAGCTGTCTATTCATCTGTTCTCGCTAAACAACCCGTCGTTTGGGCCAAGCTAGGCATGGGTAAAACGCTACTGGCGCAAGACAAGTTCGAAAGTGCCGAAGAAATGTTTAAATCAATAGTCGGAGAGGATGACCGTTACGTTGAAGCCCATGACATGCTTGCCGAACTTTATGAAAAAAAGAAGGACTTTATAAGCGCTCAGCATTCAACTGAAAATGCTACACGCGTATCACCCAAGTCTATTCTGCGTCATCGTAAATTAGCGAAACTTGCCGAACAGAATAATGATGACGAGACCGCGCTTAAGTCCCACCAACAATCCATCAAGTGGGGATTGAATTCAGTACATGAGTCAGAGCAAGACTCATTTAATTTCGCGCGTAAAGTAGCCGAAATAACGACCGGAGACACGAGTACCGAATCCAAACAGATGGTCAAGCAAGCCAATAACTTCCTAGATCGTGCTAGAAAGCGTTACTCAAACAAAGAGGAAGTCGGAGTCCAAGCGCAAATGGTTGAGACTCAGCTTCATATAGCGCAAGGTAATGAGAAAAAAGCCGAAGCGTCATTAAAAAAATCTAAAGATTTATATTCTCAAATGGCGGCTCCGCCCGTAGAAACTAGCCTAGAGCTAGCTCGGACCCTACGTGCCGCTGACGACGAAAAAGAAGCTCGTGAGCTACTCACAAGTCTCGCACTTCGTCATGAAGGTAATAATGAGATAATGCAAATCATCGATGGCATTACCGGTGAGCCGATTAGTGAGGGCGGTAAAGTCGTTGCCACTAAGCTTACAAAAGACGGTATTAATTCATACGAAGAGAAAAACTTCGAAAAATCCATTGAGGTATTTAACGAGGCACTTGCCGCTTATCCACGGCACACTGGCCTTAATTTGAACCTTATTCAAGCCGTACTCACGGCAACAGAAGCCCACGGCTTCAACGAGAAATTTGAAGCCCTTATTAAGCGTAGCCTTAGGTCTATCGGCAACGTAAACGAGGAGCATAAACAATACAAGCGCTTTGCCTTCTTAGAAAAACAAATCGCGAAGCTCTATCCCAGCCTCGCCAACGAGGATTAAACTAATTTTCATTGGCACAAAAGCTCGATATAGCCAGCATATCGCCTAGCCTTAAACCTTAGATCTGGTATTCTTGCGGTTTTACTCGTAAATCCCTTGGAGCCAATATGCCAGAGTACCGTTCACGTACCACTACCGCTGGTCGCAACATGGCTGGAGCTCGTGCATTGTAGCCGTGCAACCGGCATGAAAGACGGCGACTTTCAAAAGCCTATCATTGCCGTTGTAAATTCTTTTACGCAATTTGTTCCCGGCCATGTCCACTTAAAAGATATGGGCCAATTAGTTGCGCGTGAAATTGAAAAAGCCGGAGGAGTTGCCAAAGAATTCAATACCATCGCGGTTGATAATGGTATCGCCATGGGTCACGACGGCATGCTCTACAGCCTGCCTAGCCGCGACTTAATCGCCGATTCCGTTGAATACATGGTAAATGCCCACTGTGCCGATGCAATGGTATGTATATCGAATTGCGACAAAATTACACCAGGCATGTTAATGGCCGCGATGCGGATTAACATTCCCGTAATATTCGTATCGGGTGGCCCAATGGAAGCAGGAAAGACCAAGCTCTCTGAACACGCACTTGATCTAGTAGATGCCATGGTAATTGCTGCAGACGATAGTGCTAGTGATGAAACAGTAGCGGAATACGAACGCAGTGCCTGTCCAACCTGTGGATCTTGCTCTGGTATGTTTACAGCTAACTCTATGAACTGCCTAACCGAAGCTTTAGGGCTAAGCTTACCCGGTAACGGTACAACACTCGCAACACACTCCGACCGCAAACAGTTATTTGAACGCGCTGGCGAGCTCATTGTTGGCATAACCAAGCAGTACTATGAGCAAGACGATGATAGCGTTCTTCCTCGCAACATTGCTAATCACTCGGCTTTCGCTAACGCAATGACGCTAGATATCGCAATGGGCGGATCAACAAATACCATCCTTCATATTCTCACGCTCGCGCAAGAAGCGGGTATTGAGTACAACTTAAAAAATATTGATGCTCTTAGCCTCAAAGTACCGCAGCTGTGTAAGGTAGCACCAAACACGCCTAAGTATCATGTAGAAGACGTACACCGTGCAGGTGGCATCATGGGAATACTCGGTGAACTAGATCGTGCAGGCCTACTAGATACTAGCGGACCAACCGTTCATAGCAAGACAATGAAAGAAGCGTTAGACACATGGGACATCATGCGTAATAACGACCCAGAGCTTCAAAAGTTTTTTAAAGCGGGTCCTGCTGGAATACCTACGCAAACGGCCTTTAGTCAGTCAACACGATGGACCTCACTTGATGCCGATCGAGAAAACGGATGTATACGCTCACTAGAACATGCTTTCAGTTTAGAGGGCGGGCTTGCCGTACTTTTCGGAAATATCGCTGAAGATGGCTGCGTCGTAAAGTCTGCAGGTGTCGATGATGAGAACCTTATATTTAATGGCGTGGCTCACATCTGCGAGTCTCAAGAGGACGCTGTTGATGCCATTCTAAAGGATCGAGTAAAAGCTGGCGCTGTTGTGATAGTTCGCTATGAAGGTCCTAAGGGTGGTCCTGGCATGCAAGAAATGCTCTACCCAACTTCGTACCTTAAATCAAAGGGATTAGGCAAGGCCTGTGCACTACTTACAGACGGACGATTTTCTGGTGGTACCTCGGGCCTATCGATAGGTCATGCATCTCCAGAAGCGGCGGCCGGCGGCGCGATAGGACTCGTACAAAATGGCGATAGAATTGAAATTAACATTCCTGAACGTTCAATCAACGTTGTGCTGAGTAAAGACGAGCTGGAACAACGTCGAGCTAAGCAAGACACTATCGGCTGGAAGCCCGTTAATGAGCGTCCTAGGCGCGTTAGTGCCGCATTAAAAGCCTATGCTCTGCTCGCCACTAGTGCGGATAAAGGTGCGGTTCGAGATTTATGTCAGTTAGATTAGGCTTGGCTAAATTAGATTTACTTAGGTAAAACTGAACAACGCTAACGCTCAGATGAACTCCAATAAAAGAGCCTGATAATAACTCGAGTGAACATCAAACGATGATCACTTGAGTTCTTTGTTCGTGCTCAGCCTTTTAACACACCTACCAAGCTTTCAATCTCTTTGGGGTTTTCTTCTACCATAGTTAACATCGAAGTCTCTTCAGTTAAGCTGTTTAGATGGCTGGGCAACTTTTGGTAAGCTGGCAAGTGATTAATATCGGGCAAATTATTATTAACGTTTAGCTTTTGAATCGTACTGAACAGAGCAAGGCTTAAAACATCCGCTAAACATAAAGTACTCAAACCAGATTCATAGGACCAGCGGCCGCAGTATTTTAATGTGCTAATGTACTGCTCATCAATTTCCCATTTGCTCAATAACACAGCGCCAAAAGGTTTTGAGTACTCTCGGCACAATTGAAAAAAGGTCGAATTGCTCAGCACTTCATCTCCGTCCGCTAATGCACTCAAGATAGCCAATGTACCTACCTCAGATAAAAGCGCTGCAAGCAATGCCTCTTCAGGTACGCACGAGCGTGTTTTAGCGGCAATAAATGCGGCGCAACCCGCCTTCAACATAACTCGAGTCCATATACGCTCATAAAGACGCTTCACACTCGGCTTACGTAAGACAAATAAACTTTTTACAGAGTAGGCCATAGCCAAAGACGAGACCTTGGGTAGCCCCAAAAGAGATAATGCCGCTTCGATTGTTTTTGCAGGGTTTATACTTGCGCGTAGATCGAACTCGATACATTAGCCATTATTAGAGCTGCAAACGATGGGTCGGCCATACAGATATTGACTAGTTGCTTATTACTATAATTGGCATCATTCAGTGCGGCTCTGATTTTTAATGTCACAGCGGGAAGCGCAGGAAGCTGCCCAGGATCGAGCATCACTTTTTGGATTATACGTTTGTATATAAGGTAGGCTTGCAAAATAAAAAAGGGCCTTTCGGCCCCCTATATTACTTCTGGTTCTTGAAAACTTTTTCGATATCTAAACCAACTGCAGACAACGATTCTTTCAGCCCGTTGTACCGAGCACGTTCGTTCTCTATATAACGTTTCCAGGTTTTACCTGTACGCTCATACTTCTTGAACTCAGCCGCTTTTTCAAAAGATTCTATAGACTTGGTGAATTGGCGAACTTCTGAGTAAGCCATGCCCATGTTTATGCGTATTTCGCCCGCAAGAGAATCTTTTAGCTTTCCGCGTTCTAGGGCAGTTTCACCAGCTTTAATTGCCTTTAAAGGTTTGTCCAAGTCAAAATAAACACCAACTAAACGAGCGTGATGCTTTCCTGTTTTGGCATTTTTCCCAGCGGCTTCTAAAGTCTTTGCGGCATCTGCAAAATCTTTTGCTCGAATTTGCATTGTCGCTAACAAGTCTAGGTTGTCTTCAGTCCGAGGTATAACTTTGTCTTTCATACCTTTTTGAATTAACTGAACAGATTTTGCAGGAACACCTTCAAACAAATACAACTTTGCGAGATTTATAATTTGTCTTTCGCGCGTCAATGCACCTTGCATATATGCAGCATCCATTGCGCCAAGCTGATCTTTATCACGCTCTAATAGACCGTAATAACTAGCAAGTAGAGGCCAATACGATTTCTTTGGATAATGACGGATTAGCTTTTCATGAATAGGAAGGCTTTTCTTATAATCTTCCTTTTCATCATGGACAGAACGCTGCAGAACATACCAGCTCTCATCCGCTATTGAACCTCGACCTTCCACGATACTAATCGCTTTAGTAATATTGCGTAAAGCACATTTTTTGTCATCGTTCTGCCAGCAAAGACGTGCTTCAAAATCATATACTTGCGGTGTTATTTCCTTGCCCGTTTCTTCAGAAAGCTTTTTATACTTCCGAATCATATCAATAGCATCTGACATCTTGTCTAGGGAATATTGCAACTGGGCAATATAATACAAGTTTTCTAGCTCTATACCGACTGGTATATTTGGGCTTTGCGCAACAACTTTTTTATAGTACTTAACAGCGTCTGCAGGGCGATCCATCTGATAAACAACATAACCCAGCATGCGATAGACTTGCGCCATCTCATAGCCATTACATTTATCTTTAATGCATTTCTTTTCAAGAGCTTCTGCTGTTTTCAACGCTGCCGGTGGATTTGGTTTAGCGTCGGGGTTTTCATCAGTATCAGGCGAGATTAACTCTGTAATCTTACCCATTGCCTTAAAAACTTTTTCGCTAATCCCTGGTAAACTCCGGGGTTTGAACTTAGCTTCTGCTGCAAAAACCGAGCTAGACGCAGTAACAAGTACAAACCCAAGCAAAGAGGCACAAACCACTTTAGAAGCAGAACTAACTGATTGTTTAAATAAAATCATGCCTTCCCCTACTTCTCAGCTAATTTAAATGTGAATTTGTTTCTAACATTCGCAACTGCGATCGGATTACCGTCGACGACTTTCGGCTTGTATTTGAACTTTCCGGCCGCCTTAACCGATGCCCTGCCGAAAACGCTTTGAGGGCAATCAACAATAGCGATATCTTCTGTTGTGCCCGTTATTGTTACCGTATAGCTAACTGTACAATAGCCTTCGGTACCGCGCGACAACGCAGAGCTTGGATATTTCGGCGTGACTTTAACAATAGGCAAATAATCGCCGTCTGAACTAAAGTCACCCATACCGCCGATGTTGACCTCCACATTAATCGTCGGAGCAATAGCAACCGAGTTATCAATATCTGGGCTTTCGAACTCAGGCTCCGGAATATCCGGTGGGGGCTCATCAGCTTCATCAGGCTTGTCAGGTTTACGTGTATCAAACTCTTGAGTCACATCACGATCAGGCATCGTAATATCTGGAATCGTATAATTTTCTCCTTGTTCCGGCTCTTTTAAATCATTTGCAATAAGCAAATGCATCAGTGTCAAAAGACCAAAGGTAACGACTACCGCTGGAATTAGGGATAAAATGAATCTAGAAATGTTCATAAGTCCTCTACTTCGCGTTTGCCGAGATGGTGATTTCAGCAATACCCGCTTCGCGAGCTGCCTGTGAGACTTCTATAACCATCTTGATACTTGCTTCTTTATCGGCCTGAATAACCACCTTGCCTTTTGGTGTGTCTGCAAGCAAAGCCTGCAACTCACGCATAACTTGGCGGGAATCAACTTCATTTTTATCAACCCAGATTTTATCTTCCGCGCTAATAGCCACCAGTATGGGGGCTTTAACCGGATCGATCATTGATGCATCAGGACGATTAACATCAAGACCAGGTTCTTTAATGAAGCTTGCCGTCACGATGAAGAAGATCAACATGATAAATACCACGTCGAGCATTGGCGTCAAATCGATAGCACCTGCTTCGTCATCTTGGTTTGAACTTCTTCTACTCATGAGTTGCCTCGTAATTAAGCGCTAGCCCAGCTACCTTAGTGATCCATAGTTAAATGGTCTTCAAGGAGTTGATTTTCTCGTTGAGCAATCTGATTTACTAAAGTTGAGCCAAATACACCTGAGAGAGCTGCAACCATTCCCGCCATAGTGGGGATTGTTGCTTTAGATACGCCCGATGCCATTGACTTAGCATCACTACCGCCTGTTATAGCGAGGATTTCAAATACTTCAATCATACCTGTTACGGTACCGAGTAGCCCAAGTAAAGGACAAAGTGAAACCATAGTAGCGATAAAATCTAGATTGGTATTAATATTTTCCGATACTTTCGAAATCATTGCCCGACGAATTTGCAGTGCATTCCATGACTTTCGTTCTGGACGAGCTTCCCACTCGTCCAAAACACCTGCCACGGTCTTGTTAAGTGAGCTCCTAAAAAACCATAGGCGCTCAAATAACAATGTCCACATTAAAAACGTCATCGCGGCAATCGCAATAAGGATCGGTCCACCAGAATCAACAAATGTTTTGATGTCGTCTAGTGCATCCAACAATGCCAGCATGATGTTCTCCTAATAATTAACTATCAGATTTACTAGCGATAATACCAGCTGATTGTTCTTCAAGAATGTGCGTAATACGTTTAGCTTTAGCATTCAAGAAGGTATGCGCAAGAACTGTTGGAATCGCTACATATAGACCAAGTACAGTTGTTACAAGTGCACCAGATATACCACCAGCCATAGCTTTAGGGTCACCAGCACCATAAATAGTAATCGCCTGGAACACGGTAATCATACCGGTAACCGTACCCAAAAGACCGAGTAGCGGAGCAACCATTGAAATGATCTTGAC
Organism: Flavobacteriales bacterium; assembly: GCA_047638775.1. GTDB lineage: Bacteria > Pseudomonadota > Gammaproteobacteria > Pseudomonadales > Cellvibrionaceae > Agaribacterium. The sequence continues at coordinate 3,738 of JBLIMQ010000039.1, read as the reverse complement.
TGTCTGTAGCATCGATTCGATAGCAGGAGTTTCTTTAAGCGCAGCTTCTTCAAGCTTGAGCTCTAGTGATTCCGTATCGATATTCGGATTATCTTCTGCAACTTTCAACATACGACCCAGAGGGTTGTTTGTATTCGCTGACTTCGCCTTAAGTTGCTTATTAACTTTCCCGCTAACACCAGAAAGAACCAATAAACGCCATAAGAAGATCAGAAATGCAACACCACCAACACCGGTAATTACATAACCAACGACACCACCTTCGTGCCACTTATCTTCAAGTGTTGGCGTATCGACTAACAACTTCAACAATTTACCGCCAGCTGGACCTGTTGGGTCAATTCCAACTTTCACGAAACCGCTAGTTGCAGATTGCAATTCAGCAGAAGAGTTTTTCTTAGGTTGGCGCGCAAGCTCACTTAAAGAACCACCTTTGTCGTTGTACTCAAGATATTTTCCGTCAGAAACTAAATTGTAGTTACCAACTCGAACAACGTTACGCTCAGTACGGTTACCTTGTGGATCGGCAACTTCAGCCGTAAAGCTAACAACCTTACCAGACTCCGCAATTTCAAATTGCAGCTCATACCAAAGCTTCTCTAACTCTTCAGTAGTCGGCAATTTAGTTTCGCTATTCATCTTTTCGATTAACGCCGTTAGGAACTCTGTACGACCTGGGTACTGAGCACTAACAATGGATGAATCAATATTTGAACGTAAATCGCCCGCTGTAGACGTTAAATGACCAAATAGCTCTTTCAAAGAACCCAGCTTTTCGTCACGTAGAGCACGCATTTTTTGAATTTCTTCATCAAGCGCTTTGTGGCTGGCTTCTAGCGCTTCAGAACGTGCTTCTTCAGAACGTTTACTATTTTCAATCTGGCGAAGTAAAGAGCCTTGACTAGATTTGTTCTTCTTGAATGCAGTCTCGCGAGCACGATACTCTTTAGTTTCAGAGATCTTTGCACTTTTAACCATGCTAAGTAATTCTTCTAGCGACGAAGCTTTATCAGCTTGTGCACTAGCAATACCAGACAAAGTTAAAGCACCTGCAGCAGCAAGCCCTACCCATACTTTCTTCATAGTGATCATTGCGCTGCCTCCGGAGCTAAGATGGGTAACGCCATAACGTTATTACTAGCACGCTTAGTAGCTATTTTAATGCCGTGACGAATCGCCTTACGGTATTCGCCCGAATCAATCTCTACCCATGAACGAACAGTTTGATCCCAAGCACCCGAGAGCTTTTGATCTTTAGTTTGATACATCAGAGCGATACGCCCTACAGCCAAAATATCAACTTCGCGCTCTTGTCCACCAACTTCCAAAACACCAGTATACGCAGAGATTTTGCGACCATACTCAGCTTCTACGTTGTAGCGTTCTAGTACCTGACGGAATTTTTCAGCGATAGTAAAATCAGCTCGGTCCATGTTGTCACGAACGATTTCTAAATTATCACGACGTTCTTCAATCTTAAACGGTACATCCAGGTCAACGAATTGCTCGAGCGAATCAAGCATACGTACCGCTAAAGGCGGAACTTGGCGCTGAAGAATTGTCACGTTATCGATTGCGTCAGCCAGATCTTTTACCTTCTGACGTTGTTTTTCGATTTGTTTTTCAAGCTGAGCGTTATAAACACGCAAACCTTCAACGTCTTTATTTACTTTCTTGTACTTAGACAACAAGCTCGCGGTCTCTTCTTGCAGCTTATCAACACGCTGCTGAGACTGCTGACCAGCAGCTGTTTTTGATTGACTTACAGCCAACACTTTGTCAAGAGTTTGATCTGCCTGAGCTGCGCCACCAAAAAGTGCACCGACCGACATTGCAGTAGTAATAACCGCAGCTTTAATACGCTGATGTTTGTTCATATTCCCCCCAATTTGGGTACTGAGACAGAAGAACTATCCAAAAATGGATTTAATTTTTCAATTAATTAATCCGAGACAAAGGGATGTTTGTCCCGAGTAATGGATTAAGTGGCGGCCATTCTAATAAAACTGAATTAGAACATTCAATCTATATAAATTACCGCCCTAACTTGACACACAAAAGATAACCTTTAGTAACACATTTCGAGCCTAACCTCTGTGACGAGTAACACAGCGGTAACATAAGCTCAGTTTTCATTCATTCCTGCACTTTCTCATACTCAACAAAGCTGTATGCGGGTTTATTCGTACTTTCCGCAAGATGTGACACACGCGAAAGCTCTCGCCATTGACTTAAATCAACGCTAGGGAAATACGCATCACCAATTACGGCTTTGTGTATTTCTGTCACACACAGCCGATCCGCCTTCGAGATTGCTTGCTCATATATATTAGCACCTCCGACCACCATATATTCACCCAAGCCTTTAGCCGCAGATAGGCTTTTAGCAAGCTCCACTGCTTCGTCTAAGGAATGAGCAACGCTCACACCGTCAAACTCCCAGTCGACGTTTCGAGTAACAACAATACTCTCACGTCCCGGTAAAGGACGACCAATTGAGTCGAAAGTGAGACGTCCCATTATTATAGGGTAGCCTATTGTGACAGCTTTGAATCTTTTTAAATCAGCAGGTAGATGCCAAGGCAGTCCATTCTCACAACCAATGACGTTATTTTCGGCCATAGCCACGACTAAAGTCATCTTCATAGTTATATCGCTATAGGTGCAGAAATATGAGGATGCGCGCTGTAATCAAGCAACTCAAAGTCATCATAATCAAACGAGAATATATCGGATACCGCTGGGTTAATTTTCATTATTGGGAGCGGTTTAGGTGCGCGAGACAGCTGAAGCTCCACTTGCTCCAAGTGATTCGAATACAAATGCGCATCGCCAAAGCTATGCACAAAATCCCCAGGCTTTAAGCCTGTAACTTGCGCAACCATCATAGTTAACAAGGCATAGGAAGCAACGTTAAAAGGCACGCCCAAAAAAACATCGGCACTACGCTGATACAGCTGACATGAAAGTTTACCGTCGAGAACATAGAATTGAAAAAGCGTGTGGCACGGCGGCAAAGCCATCTTTCCGGCTGCAGCGTTCGCATTTGGGGCAACACCCTCATCAGGGAGCAATGCGGGGTTCCAGGCCGACACAATTAGTCGTCGAGAATCAGGCTTCGTCTTAATTTGCTCGATCAACTCAGCTATTTGATCGATTGTTGAACCGTCCGCACAAGGCCACGAACGCCACTGCACCCCATAAACAGGGCCTAGATCCCCAGCTTCCGTAGCCCAAGCATTCCAGATTTTCACATTATGCTCTTGCAGATAAGCAATATTCGACTCACCCTTCAAGAACCACAGCAGTTCGTGAATAATCGACTTGAGATGACACTTTTTAGTGGTAATCAGCGGAAAGCCTTCTGATAGATCAAATCGCATCTGATACCCAAAAACACTTAAAGTACCCGTTCCGGTTCTATCGCTTTTTTTGACGCCACTGTCTCGCACATGTCGCATTAAGTCTAAATACGGCTTCATATTAGCGCCCAGCCTTATTTGATTTTGCATAGTGATAAGACAAGATAAAGACCAGCAAGCCCACCACAATCATAGGAGAGCTGAGAATCTGTCCACGAGTAACCCAATCAAACACTAGACTATCGGCTAAATGCGCGTCGGGCTCACGAAAAAACTCAACAAAGAACCGAAATGCCCCATACATCATCATCCCCAACGCCGCCACAGCTGCACGCGGTCGAGGCTTACGGGAATACCAAAAAAGTATTATGAAAAG